>CADDZE010000008.1 GCA_902812465.1 Acidobacteriota bacterium
GCCCCACGCCTGCGGCGAGTAGGCCGGAATCATCTGGATGCCCAGCTCCTTCCGCGCCCGTCCTCCCTGCGTCAGCCGCCTCGGATCAACCGGCCCTCCCGCCTGCGGGGCCTCGAAAAAGGGGCTCGCCCGGTCGCTGTAGAGCGCGCACAATCGCCCTTTCTGCTCCCTCACCTCTCGCTGCGCCCCCACCCGTGCTCATTCTTCCGGACATTTAATGTGCTAATGACACGAAGAGTCCTGACCCAGCCCGCGAAGGCGGGTACGTGCTATACTGGCGACGCCTTGCCGCCAACGCCTAAAGGGCAGGATCAGCGAGTGGCCGCCGGTTGGCGAAGTTCTCGGGGTTTCTGTGGAAGGGGAAGGACTTGACGCGGCGCGAGGAGACACGCCCCAACACGCCTTTCGTACCTTGGGCCGTCCTGACCGGCCTTATGGCAACAGCTTGCATGCCGGCATCCGGACGGGCCCAGCAGACCGTGGTTCGCGATGCCGGGGGCGGCCGCAAGATCGAGCTGACCTATAATTCCAGCGGCCAAGTAGTGCGTACCCGCACGCTCAGCCAGAGTGGGAAACTGGCGGTCCAGGTAGATTACGAGTACCATCCCGCCTTCCTGGTGCCCCAGCAGACTACCACGAGCTACTGGCCTGATGGCCAAACGATTCGCTCGGTAACCCGGGTCACGTACGACGAGAACGGCAACTTCACCAGCGAGGTCACCACCACATTCGATGAGTCCGGCAAACCCGCGGGAGGGCACAAGCTGACTCACGATCCTTTCACCGGGATTTACCAATGTTCTGAACAACCGGCGGCAGGCGGCAAGTTCCGGCCCGTGGAGTGTCCTGCAGGAGAACAAGAAGGCGGCGGGGAAAAGGAATTGACCTACGAAGAGGTGGCTCGTGAACTGGAGCAAGCGCGCCGCACCGCTGCCCGCTCGCCGGAAGAAGCTCCAGCAGCGGCGGGCCAGCCCGTCGAGCTAGGACTAGTCCTGCCGTCAGAAATACATGCGGGCGAATCCATCACCGCCAGCGTAATCCACCATCCCAGCCATTATGAGGGCGTCGCTGGCGTGAAAGTGATTGCCTTCCGCCTTCCGCCTGATGCGCCTCCGGACCTTGACCGCTGGGAGTGCCAGATGGCTGGCCAGGCTCCCCGCCCGGCTAACACCCCGATGAGGTTGGCGGTTCCGCGCGGTGTGTCGGAATTCAGCATTGCCTTGCGTCCGGTAGGGTCGAGCGGCTCCTTCATGGAGTCTGTCAAGATATCCCCGGGTTGCCAGAATCCGCAGAAGTTCGAACGTTTTGAAGGCTCGCCGGTCTGCGTGAAAGGCGGGCTGTGCGTGATCCGCGGCCCGTTTGCCGACGGCCAGGGTGGCGACTTCGCCGCGATCGGTGGCTACCCGGCGCGCATTCTGGCCGAGACCGCCAGCGCCGCCTACGTCTCCGTTCCGTCGGAGGTAGCGCCTGGGCTCACGCATTTGATCCTAGCTACGGCTTCGCGGGTCATTGCCATGCCCGTGGCCATCACGCAGCTTGCCTTCTCTCCGGATCACCTCTCGCTGCGTGTGGGGCAGACGATGCTGGTTCACGCCTTCCTCTCGGGTCCAGAGCAGTTGCCTGACGACTGCTGGCGGGCAGGCATCCCGCCCGGGCTGAGCCCTGCGGAAGCTCGCCGATGGAGAGGATCAGGCTTCGATCCACCCGGGCGGGGCGAAGGCCTGCTGCTGGTCACCATTCGCAACGCCGCACCCCAGCTGGCGTCCCTGCGCGGTTCGCAGAATCAGACCTTTGCCTTCCGCTTGGTGCCCGAATCGTTCAAGCACGGCGAATTCAAATACCAATTTGTAGTCCAAGCTGCGCAATCGGGAACCTTGGCGCTGCAGAGTACGATCATGCCGTTTTTAGCTCCGGTTCCCGCCCAGGTCTACGATGGCCAGTTGCTCCTGGGCCGGCAGTAGATCGTTGAGCACCAGACCGCCTTGCGTTCGCGCAACCCGGGTAACTTCCATGGCCAGCAACGCTCATTCGGAACACCAGGCTCTCGGCGGTGACCCGGCCCTCACGATGCGCGCGAGGGGTGCGATGATGTCTGATTGGTGTGGCCGCTCGGTGGCGCGCGGCGCTCGGTGCGGAACCCATGAGCAAGCCCAGAATCTCCGTAGTTCGCTATCTCAACACGGCACCGCTGGTTTGGGGGCTGCTGCACGGCGAGCAGCGTGGCAAGTACGACTTGGATTTCACCACCCCGGCCCGCTGCGCCGATGCCGTCTTGAATGGACAGGCGGAGGTCGGCATCATTCCCTCCATCGTCTACCCACGCCTGCCAGCCGGGGAGATCATTGGCGGCCTCTCAATCTCCTCGCTGCGCACGGTGCGCAGTGTGTTGCTCTTCAGCCACCGGCCCATCGCACAGGTGCGCCGCGTGGCCCTCGACCGCGCCTCACGCACCTCGGTGGCCTTGCTGACGGTCTTGCTGCGCAAATTCTACGGGGTGGACTTCCGAGCGGCGGCCGCACCTTCTGATCCGGCAAGCATGCTGAAGGCGGCCGATGCGGCGCTGGTGATCGGCGATCCCGCACTGCTTTACCACAACGACGCAGTCCTCGTGTACGACTTGGCCGAAGAGTGGCACCAGTTTACCGGCCTGCCCTTCGTCTTCGCGGTTTGGGCGGGGCCGGGGCACGCGCAGGTCGCGCGGTTCCGCCAAGACCTGGAAGACTCGCGCACCTACGGACTCGCCCACCTGGAGGACATTGCTGCTCAGTACGCGCCGCGGCTGGGAATGACGACTGAGGAGATCAAGATTTACCTGACCAAGAACATTGACTATAATCTGGGCGAAGACCACCAGAGGAGTCTGGGGCTCTTCTTTCGGCTGGCCAGCGAGGTAGGAATCATACCGGAGGCCTGCGAATTGCGCCTGGTCTGAAGTGCGCCAGCCTGCGGCAGCCTGGCGGGCGCCAAAACGCCCCGCCAAGACAGCTACACCCTCGCCATGCGAATGACACCTTCCCAGGCTCTTGACTTGCTCGCCTCCGATGACCTGATCGGCCTCGGCATGGAGGCCGATGCGGTGCGCCGCCGGCTGCATCCCGGTAATGTCATCACCTACCAGATCGACCGTAACATCAACTATACCAACATCTGTACCGAGTACTGCTCCTTCTGCGCCTTCTACCGTCCGGTCGGCTCAGCGGAAGGATACGTCCAGCCGCTCGAGTCCATCTTTCAAAAGATTGAAGAAACCATTTCACTCGGTGGTACCGGAATCCTGATGCAAGGCGGGCTGCATCCCGGGTTGACGATTGACTATTATGAATGGCTGCTCTCGAGCATTAAGCGGCGCTATCCGGAGCTTCATCTTCACTGCCTCTCGGCTCCCGAGATCCTGAACATTGCCGAAGTCAGTGACCTCTCGGTGCGCGACACCATCGCCCGCCTGATGGACGCAGGCCTCGATTCGATTCCGGGCGCGGGGGCGGAGATTCTGGACGATGAGGTGCGCTTCCGGATTGCCCGGCTGAAGTGCCGCACTCAGGAATGGCTAGAGGTCCATCGCACTGCACACCGGCTGGGGCTGCGAACCACCGCCACCATGATGTTCGGCGTCGGCGAGACGCTGCAACACCGCGTCAATCACCTCGAGCACTTGCGCCGCCTGCAGGACGAAACGGGAGGGTTCACGGCGTTCATTCCCTGGTTTTTCCAGCGCGAAAACACGTCGCTGGGCCGCTTCATCAAGCACGAGGCCACGGCGGTCGATTACCTGAAGACGCTCGCCGTCGCGCGCCTCTACCTGGATAACATTCTCCATGTCCAGGCGTCCTGGCTCACCCCCGGTCACAAGATTTGCCAAATCGCCCTCCGCTTCGGGGCCAACGATGTGGGCAGCATCCTGATTGAGGAGAATGTCGTCTACGCGGCGGGATGCAAGAACACGTCGAACGAAGAGGAGCTAAGGCACCTGATTGCGGATGCGGGATTCCGGCCTTGCAAGCGCGATACACTCTATCGCAAGTATTACCTGGACTAGATTCGGCGGGGAGCATCCTGCTGCTTCGCCGCCCCGCCGCTGTGCCTCATGAGCGAGCTCCGCTGGAACCCGACCGCGCGCGAGTGGGTCTCGACCGCCTCCCATCGCCAAAACCGGCCGTTGATGCCCACCGACTATTGTCCTTTCTGCCCAGGGTCGGGGCGGGTACCCGAACACTATGACGTCTACCTGTACCCCAATGATTTTGCCGCGCTCACCATCCCCCCCGCGCCGCCCGCGGTCAAGGGCGACCGCCTCTACCGGGTCAGGCCTGCCTACGGGCAATGCGACGTGGTGCTCTACCACCCGGATCACCATACCTCACTGCCACAGCTCTCCGTGGACCACCTCGTCAAGCTGGTCCGCTTGTGGCGGCGCCGCTTCACCGAGCTCAAGCGCATACCCGGCATCGAATATGTCCTGATCTTCGAAAACAAGGGGGCGGTGATCGGGGTCACCATGCCCCACCCGCACGGCCAGATCTACGCCTTCCCCTATGTTCCGCCCCGCTTGAAAACCGAATTAGCGGCGGCACGCTCTTACCAGCGCCGGCACCAGCGCTGTCTTTACTGCGAGATCCTCCGGAAGGAGCGCCAAAGCGGCCAGCGGCTGGTGGTCGAGAACAGCGCGTTCACCGCTTTCGTGCCCTTTTACGCGCGCTGGCCTTACGAGGTCCACATCTTCGCCCGCCGCCACCTGGGCACCATCGACGAGTTGCGCCCAGCCGAAGAACGCGCCCTGGCCGAGATTCTGAAAAGGGTGACCACAAAATACGATAACTTGTTCAACTTTTCGTTCCCTTACATGATGCTCATGCATCAGCCGCCGGCCAAGGGCCGCTTCCCTTACTACCACTTTCACATTGAGTTCTATCCACCCTACCGGAGCCGGGACAAACTGAAGTACCTGGCCAGTGTCGAAACCGGCACGGGCAGCTTCCTGAACGATTCGCTGGCCGAGGAGAAAGCAGCCGAGTTAAGGGCCGCCAGCGAGTGAGTCGCAGGTATGACCAGGACGCGAATGGAAAGGCAAGCGATAGTGGAGGCATTCCGCGCGGCCTTCGGCTCGCCTCCGCAGGTGGTGGTGCGAGCCCCGGGCCGCGTCAACCTGATCGGCGAACACACCGACTACAACGAGGGATATGTACTGCCGGTGGCCATTGACCGTTACGTCTGGTTTGCAGGAACTCACCGCCATGACCGCCTGGTTCGGGCCCGCGCGCTGGACTTTGGCGCCGAGATCGAGTTTAGCCTGGATGACATTCAGAAGGACTCGCGCCGTCCATGGGCCAATTATCTGCGGGGCGTCGCAGCCGTGCTGCAGGCCGCTGGCCAGCGGCTGGCCGGTGCCGACCTGGTGTACGGTGGCGATGTGCCGCGCGAGGCCGGACTCAGCTCGTCCGCGGCCGTCGAAGTAGCGGCCATGGTCTTCTGGCAGCGGTTGCTCCGCCTCCCGCTCGAGGCCGTCGAAATCGCCACGCTTTCCCGCCGCGCTGAGAACGAGTTCGTTGGCGTGCCGACGGGAATCATGGATCAGTTCGCTTCGGCGTGTGCGCGCCGGGATCACGCCTTGTTTCTGGACTGCCGCGACCTGCGCTACCGGCTGGTTCCCCTGCGGGATGACGTAGCCATCGTGGTCTGCAACTCGGGCGTCAAGCGCGCGCTGGCCAGTTCCGAATACGAGGTGAGATGGCGGCAGTGCCGGGCGGCAGTCGAGGCACTCAACCACTTCGGCCTGCGCGCTCAATCGCTGCGCGACGTCACCCCCGCTCAACTTCGCGAGGTGGGCAGCCGAATGGATCCCCTGCTGCTGAAGCGGGCACGCCACGTGGTAACGGAAAACCAGCGGGTGTTAGACGCCGTTCGCAGCCTGGAGCAGGGCGATCTTCAGCAGTTTGGATCACTGCTCAACGCTTCGCATGCCAGCCTCCGCGATGACTACGAGGTGAGCTGCCGGGAGCTAGACGTCCTGGTCGAGCTGGCGCAGCAGCAGCCGAGCGTCCTGGGAGCCCGGATGACCGGCGCGGGCTTCGGGGGATGCACCGTCAACCTGGTTCGCCGTGAGTGCGCGGAGGAATTTGCACGAGTCGTGGCCGAAGGGTATCAGAAAGCCCTCCACCTCCAGGCGGAGGTGTATGTGTGTCAGGCTTCGGACGGCGCGCTGGCGGGCGGGTAAAGACCACCGCCTGGCGAATCCTTAGTCCGTGGTTCGAATCTGCGAAGGATCGCGAATAATGATTTCAGCGCGCCCGTGGTAGCTGGTGACCGTGCCGCGAATCTCTACTGCCCGCCCTCCCAGGGTCGAAAGATCGCCGAACTTGCCGCGGTCCGAGGAGAAGATGACGGTGCTGAACGGGCATCGCCGGTAGTCCGTGCAGAAATCGAGAAAGACGTTGCCAGCCCGGGAGGTAAAAACACGCAGGACCCGGCCCGAGACGCAGGCTGTCTTTCCCAGTTGCGATGCGGCGTCATGGAAGTCGACGCACGGACTGGAGCTGGAAGTACCCGCTGCCGACGGCCAAGACTGAGAATGAGTGGTGACGCGGCGGTATACCCAAACCGCCAGGGCGCCCAGGACGAGCGCCACCACCGCCCATTGAACACGCCTGCGCCCCATGATCGCCTAAGGTGGGCTCCACCCCACGCGCGAGCCTCGCCACGCACTCAAGTCGGGTTTGCCGGCGCGCAGCCATGCAGTATACCAGAGCGCGCTGACGAAGCTGGCCGCCGCGTCCAGGCGCTTCTCGGCCATCGGTCCCGCCAGCCGGATGAAGTTTGGCAGATACTGCGGGTCGAGGTACGTCCTGCCGCGTGCCGCAGTGCGGTCCGCTGCCAGCACAAGGTTGATCTGAGCGTAGCTTTCCAGGTATTCGCGGAAGATCGCGGCACGCAGGTTTCGAAGCTCGCTGGGCGGGCTGGCGATAATCCGCCACTGACCGGCAGCGGCATTAACGAGCATGGTTTCGAAGCGGCTGTGCACGCCCCTCTGGCCGCTAAGCTGCCCGTCGTAGTTGACGGTGGTGTGCAAGGGCTGCGTCAGGTCGCAGGCGTAGTGAGCCACCAACACCGCGTCCCGGTTGGCATACGCCCAGCGATGATGGCTCCAGTCGTCCGCCAGGCGGACGGTGAAGCGCTCAATCTGCCAAACCGAGTCGCCTTCCCTCCGCTGCCAGCCCCTAGGACGCCGGCGCTCGACCACAAATTGCTGGCGAAAAAACCTGAAGGGATAGCGGTCGTAGGCATCTGCCTCGGTGTAGTGATGCGGCCGCTCGGGAGGGTAGTCGTGCGCCAGGAGGTCGGGGGCGGAAGCGTGCTCGACCAAGTACTCTTCGCGGGCACGAAAACAGGATCGCAGGGGCTCCGGCAAACCTTCGATCGCGGCCCGATTCACCAGGCGATGACCCTGGTCACCCCAAGGCCGCACTGGTAATGCGGCGATGAGGACCAGGCCGAAAAGGATGAGCAGGCACTTCCCTGGCGCGCGAAGTACCAGCGGTTTGCCCAGGGGTAACGTCGAGGGCGGTGGCGCCATTCGTTAAAACCAGAACGCATCATAGCAACAATCTCAGGCCAGCGCGACCCCCGGGGAATGCCCGGGCAAGCCTGCGACAAAGCCGAGGATGGCTGGGTGGCGCCAACAAGCGCACGAGGGCTGACCGGCAGAGTAGCAGAGTTTATGCCACTGGCGTGGAGAGCCTGCTCAAGTCTTCGCGGATGTAACGCACGTGCCAAAGCGTTTGCCGCCGAACCAAAACTCAACCACGTATCGGTCCTTTTGCCGGCGCACACGGCAAACGGCTGACGGCTCTATCCATGGTTCCGCCTCGCGCGCCAGTCGGTTATCAGCCTGACCTCTAGTGCCTGGCGGCCGGCCCAGGGGCTGCCCTTCAACGTTGCGACGCGAATCCACCTTTCTCCCTTTCCCAGTGCGGCGATCCTTTGCCACTGACCGGCGGATGCGCCGGGTGCCACGCTTGAGCCCTCGCATTCTCTGAACCCAAGCGCTCTTGCCACGGCGCCCGGACCGCATTCTTCCCTCAGTCCCGGTGCTCGCCGCTATTGGGGACATGTCCGCTGTTCCACCAAGCGAGCCTAATCACGAGCGTGGGCGAAAGCCGGAGGGGCACCGGCACCAATGCCACAAGTTAACCGCCACGAGCCGCACCAACTCCACCAGCAGGTCACCCAAGAAAAAGAAGACCGACACCCAGAGGATCAGTGGTCTCATGGTCAGTCTGCCCGAGGTTTGGGAGCACGGCCGCGCCCCCAGGGCAGCAAGCTGCTGCCGCTGCCTGTTAAACCTGTCACACGCCCACGGACGGTTCAGGGCACGTTGCGTTCCAGAAGACGAGCGCGACTTCATCTTGCCAGCAGGCAGGATAACTGCTTGGTGGCAAAAGGCGTTGAGCGGCGGCGCGCGGCCTCTGGGCTCGTCAACCGGAGGGGCAGTCGTCGCAAGCCGCCTAACCATTTCGCTGATCGACTAACCATTTGGATAGTCCTGCAAGCCTTTAGTTAAGCTCCCTTCTAATTGGCGGCCACTGGGGCCGGTCCCAGCGGCTGGGCGGTTGCGCATTGTCATACTTGCGGGGCCCGGATAGAATCGAGCTGCATAACACCCCAGCGTTGGCTTGATCTCCGGTACGAAATCGTGGCTGATGCCTTAGGTGTTATCAGCGGAATGAAGAGGCCAGCGGGTGAGGCAGGCAAGGTGACACATGCGCGCAGAAGCTCACCGAACGAAAGATCCCGTCCGCGAACCGGGTGCAGGCCAACGCCTGGAGCATGGCAGCACAGAGGCACCCACCATCGCAGAGGCAAAACAGTGGGATCACCTGAAGGCCTTAGCTCTTCGTCACCTGAACCGGTTTATCGCGCTCGAGCCGAAGGTGCTTCGCGGGGATGACCCTGAGGCGATCCACGACATTCGGGTAGCTAGCCGGCGGCTTCAGCAGGCACTCGACTTCCTCTTCCCCGCACCACCCCATGGGGTGCGCCGCCTCCGGCGGAGGATTAAACGCTGCCGCGCCGTCCTGTCGGATGTGCGAAACTGCGACGTCTTCCTGGAACGAGCGAGCCAGCAGCTGGCGCGCAAGCGCACCGCCAGCCGGGCGACTTGGGAGGCCATCCGCAATTACCTGGAGTCCCGGCGAGCAGAGGAGTTTGCGCGAGCCTTGCGAAAGCTGACCAAGCTCAATCTGGCGTCGGTCTACCTAGCCCTGAAGGAACACCTAACGCCACTATCTTCAGGGACTGACAGCCGCGGGCCGGTTCCGGCGAAGCTGGACGAGCTTCCTCCCTTGGCCGTTCGCGTGCGCGAAGCCCTTGAGCCCGTCTGGCAGAAATTTGAGGCGCGCCTGGTGGAGTCGCAGCAGCAGCCCGAGGGCCAGACGATGCACCGTGCGCGCATTGCGGCCAAGAAGCTGCGCTACCTTGTCGAACTGATCGCTGAGTTGGACGTTCCGGGCGGCCGCGAGCACCTAGCCTGCTTGCGAAGATTACAGACGGAGTTGGGGAAGTGGCATGACCTGGAAGTGATGGATCAGATGCTGGCTGAGATGATTGTCAAGCCGGGCTTCTTGCGGGAGCACCCGGATGTCGCCGCGGGCGTGATGAGGATCATCTCCAGCCATCGCGCCGCCAAGAAGCGCTATCAAACTCGCTACCTGGCTTTGACGTCGGCCGAGGGCTATGCCCGCCTGAAGGCGTGGGCGACCTACCTGCTCGAGCCCTCCCCCGGTTTTCCGGCCCCTTGAAGAACCTGCTCTTCGGCCCGGTCAGCCGAACTTGACTGGCTCGCCGTTCGGTCGGAATCGTCCGGCGTTGGACGAGCCTCTTCCTGCGGCGAGCTGACCAGCCGGGGCCGGGGTGCGGCGGCCAGCGGCTCACCTGCCAGGACCTGGCTGATTCCCGCTTTCAAGCGGGCGAAGATGGTCTTAATGTCAGCCGACGCGTCAATCACCTCGAACTTGTATTCTTCCGCGAGCTTGTCGAACTGGGCCAGCAAGGCAGTCTGGTACTTCACGAAGCTGTCGTACATGTCCTCGCTGGGGTGCAGATCCATGCCCGACTCCCAGTAATCAAAGCCGCGGGAAAACACCACCCTGGGAATCAAGTCTTCTACCCCAATGCGCAGGTAAAAGACCACGTCGGGCTTTAAAGCGAAGCTGTAGACGTTTCGCACCCATTTTGGATCCAGGCCGCGCACCAGGGCACGGGCCATCAGCGAGTAGATGTAACGGTCCGTGAGCACCACGAAGCCCGCCCGCAGCGCCGGCACCATCTGCTTCTCCAGGCGGTCGGCAAAGTCCGTAGCGTAGAAGAGACTCAGGGTAATGCGGCCGAGGGTGTGACCTTCCTTGGCCTGCTTGATCGCCTTGCCGGCCAGCTCCGAACGGGTCATACCCGTATCCAGCACGGCTCGACCCTGTTGTTCGAGCCACGGCTTCAGCAGGTTAATCTGCGTGGAGCGGCCGACGCCGTCGGTGCCTTCGACGACAATCAGCTTGCCCGTCAGGTCACCCAGGCTCATCCCCGGCAGCACCACGCCGTACGTCTCTCTCATGGGGCCACCCTCAGGCGCTTGGCTTGTGCCAGCTTCGCTTTGACGATCTGCCGCATCTGCTGCTGCTGCACTTCGATGGGCTGCGTCGCGTCGATCACCGTAATATCGAACTCGCGCACCATCTTCTCGTACTCGGCGATAATGCGGCCCTGGAATAAATCGAAGCTCTCGTCTGGATCTTCGCTGAGCCCGAGGTCGAGGCCGGCTTCATAATATTTGAAGCCATTGCGCCCAATGGCGAGGCGCCGGCGCGCCACCTCCAGCGGCACGCGAAAATAGAAAGCGACCGTCGGCTTCACCGCGAAACTGTAAAGTTCCCGCACCCAGGCTGGATCCATCCCCCGGGCTACGTCGCGCGCAAAAGCCGTGTAGATATAGCGGTCGCAGAGCACCACCGCCCCGGCCTTCAGCAGCGGGATGATGTTGCGCTCCATCCGGTCAGCAAAATCGGTGGCATGGATCAGCGAGAAGGTGGCGGGCGTCAGCATGAGCTTTTTCTTGCCCCGCTTGGTCGTGTCGCGCACCAGGGGAGAAGAGTTCCACTCACTGAACACCACGCCGTACCCCTCCGCCTGGAGCCACTGGTGAAGCAGGGTCAATTGCGTGGACTTGCCCGAGCCGTCGATGCCCTCGACCACGAACAGCTTGCCGGGAAAGCGATGCTCGCCATAACGCTTCATACGCTTAAGAAGGAATCGATCCTCTGGGTTGCCTGCCGGGACTTCCAGGACAGGCTACCATGCCCGCGGTGACCCCGGGTAGCGAAAGCAGGGCGAAGATACTGTCAGCCCACCTTCAGGGGAGGGCGCGGCGCAGCGAGTCCACAATCGCTTGACCGTCGGCCGGCCGCAAACTGGCCGCAACGAAGTTGTACCGCTTGCCCGAAGCCAGAATAATGTGGAAGGTTCCTGTGTTAACGCCAAGCATCGAATTTACTGCGACCTCCCGGATATCCTGGAGCTTGACGGAAAAGATCTGCTGGCCATTTTCCTCGTAAGTAAGAGTCTGCTTCGTCAAACTGAGAATTCCCTTCACCGCATTTCGGGTCTGGATCATCGCGGCCACTTCGCCGAGATTGTAAACTTCGAATTGCTGGCCCTTCTTCTGCCCGTGGGAAGTTCCAGCCTCACCACCGCCCTGATGGCCTGAACCCGCGGAGGCCGACGCGCTGGAGGGTGCCGAAGCTGGGGCGGAGGAGGCCGTAACACTCTCTGAAATAACTTCCAGGCTCGCCTCGGTTTCGCTTTCGTCGGGATTAATGACGAACAAACCGGAAGAGCCAGGCTCCGCGTCTGCCGCCACTTCGATCTCCACCTTGAGGCTGTGCCCCGATCCGCTGACTCTCTGGACATGGATGCCAGGGTTCGAAAAGCTAACTCGCACCCCGGGCGCGAAGTTCTTTCCCTTTACTTCCAAGGTGACGTGGCTGCCGCGGGCAACTTGGGCGGGCTTGACCTGCGTGACCTCCGGTAGGGCGCCTTCGCTTTGGCCTGCGCTGGCGGCCAGCGACCCGCTCCACGAAGCGCACCAGATTACAAACAACAGGGCAGCTCGACGCAGCCCGTGTCCTTTATTTTCAATCATTTGGTGGCTTCGTTCCCCTTAATTTAGTTCTTACCTCGTGGCCGCTTGCCCACCCCTCCCCTGCAACCCGACGCGCGCCTTCACGGCACGCAGCGGGACCTGGCCGCGCTGTGAAACCAACACCCGGTGAACCCCCTTTGGTTTCGATGCTTCAGACGGCGGGGCCGTTGGTCCTGCCGTCGTCCCAAGGTCCAGTCCGACGCCAACCCACGGGAGTGCGGCAGCCTTTTGGGCCTGTCCGCCTAACGACCGGCCGTTAGCTGGCGGAAATCCACTTGGGCTCTGTCCGTTTCCGCAATATGATAGCTGAGGTCAAGTGGAACACTTAGTAAGTGCGTTCCAATCTCAAGGGGTTAAGACAGGGTCGGCAGCACTCGGGTTCCCAAATTAATCAGAGCCGTTGGGAACGTAAGTTCGGGGCTTCTCCGGACCGGGTCGCTGGGGAGGGAGGCCGGGCGAGACGCCTGTCGAGCACCCAAGCTTCTGACCTAGCCTTACGCTGACCTGGAGGACACACTCCGAATGAGAGCCGTTCGGGGTTGTGTGTCGCCGCTTAGGGCGAGGAATGCTGAGCGATGCCCGCGCCGATCTCCCATTCCCGAAGCATTTGTTTCGTGACGTCCCCCAGGGGTAAGCTTACCTAGACTTCACAGCGGCGGTCGGAGTTGCCGCGGTAGCGGCGGCTCGTAACCGCAGTGAGTTTTCTGGGCTGGGGCGAACAACATGAATTCCACCTGGGCCCAAGCGGCGGCCGCCTTGATCATCCTGGCGGGCGCTGCCTTGGTTACTCGCTGGTTTGCCCGGGCCATGTACATCACCTGTTCCCGGTGCGGCATGCTGAACGCCAGGCGACGCACTCAGTGCCGCGGTTGCGGGGAGCCGCTGCCACGTTAAAGGACTCTGGCAGACGCTCGCTTCGGACGAGGAGCAGCCTGCCGTTCGCCAAGGGCCTGGAGTGAAGAGCGGAGTCGCCGAAGGTCCTCAAACTCCTCGCCGGGCGCTCTCGTGTGCGTGGTGCCATTCAGGCGGAACGGTTGAAGCGTAAGGGCGCGCCTATGCACCGTCCCGGCTCAACCTGATTCTCCAACGAAGCTCTAAACATGATCCATCCGGCCCGGCTCGCGCAGGTTCTCACCGACCTCGTCCGCATTGAATCCATCAACCCTGCCCTGGTTCCCGGCGGGAGCGGAGAACAGGCTATCGCCCAGTACGCGCAGCAGTTCATGGAATCCGCCGGCTTGGAAGCCTGGCTCCAGGAAGTACAACCTGGACGGTTCAACGCAGTGGGAGTGCTACGCGGCAGAGGCGGGCGAAGCCTGATGCTCAACGGCCACCTGGACACCGTCGGGGTGGGCGGCATGGCAGACCCCTTCTCGGCGCGCATCGTCGGCGGCCGGCTCTACGGACGCGGGTCGCAGGATATGAAGGCGGGTGTGGCTGCGATGCTGGTGGCCGCCGAGTCCCTGGCCGCCGAGGGCCGCCCCGCAGGTGACGTAATCGTGGCATGCGTGGCCGACGAGGAGTACCAAAGTGCCGGAACGCGGGCGCTGATCGCTTCCGGCGTGCGGGCCGACGCGGCCATCGTGACGGAACCCACCAGCCTCGAAATCGTGATCGCACACAAAGGCTTTGCCTGGGCGGATATCGAAACCCGCGGACGCGCCGCCCACGGCAGCCGCCCGGAAGAAGGGGTGGACGCCATCGTACTCATGGGGCGCGTGCTAGTCGGGATCGAGCAGCTGCAGGCAGAACTGGAGCGCAAGCCTCCGCATACTCTACTGGGGCACGGCTCGGTCCACGCCTCGCTGATTAGCGGAGGCCAGGAGCTCTCAAGCTACCCAGAGCGGTGCCGCCTGAGCCTCGAGCGTCGGCTGCTGCCCGGAGAAGATGCGTCCACTTTCCACCACGAACTGGAACGCATCATCGCCCAGCTGAGCGCCCAGGATCCTGCGTTCAGCGCCCGCCTCAAGTTCGGTTACGCCGCCCAGCCGCTTGAAACTCGGCCGGAAGCGCCCATCGCGCAAACCGTGCTCCGGTGTGCCGCGGCGGTTGCAGGCGATCGTGCCCGTTTCGGTGGTGTCGGCTTCTGGACGGACGCGGCCCTGCTCGCCGAGGCAGGGATTCCCGCCGTCGTCTTCGGCCCCAGCGGTGCCGGCCTGCATGCTGGGGTGGAGTACGCCGTTCTGGCTGACGTGCAGCTTTGTGCTGAGGTGCTTACTGCTTGCGCGAGAGCCTTTTGTCTGTAGGGTCACCGGAAGCTCGGGCAAAGCTGGCGGGCGCCAGGGCGGCATCACACTTCCGTAAGAATTTCGAATCGACGCTCAGGGCGGGTTGCGTCGATATTCGTGAGCTTCTAGGCGCTTGGGGCGGGAGAGTCTCTACCCCAGGCAGGGTCTGGGAACCGCCGACTCGAAGAGCAGATCAGCCCCTGCAGGTTCGGGCCTCCTGGCAAAATCACGGCGAAGACAATCCGTCGGGACCGTTTTACTTATACAAGCAATGCAATATTTACACTCGTCAAGTTAAATTTACATAGGTGGTACGCCCCGGAGCTTTGGCCTGCGCCTTCGCTTTCATGAACTTACAACCTTGGACAAAAGTGGGTCGGAGGTTGCTCCAAAAGATAATGCGCGGCGGGTTTCGCCTTAGCTCAGCTAACAGCGGAGCCGCCGCGTCCGCGGTCTCCCCCTCCCCGCGGATTGATACCCGGGTTTTTTAACGCCCTGGAGCTGTGGAGTAAGGATCAGGTCAATTCAACTCCACACGCTCCGGGCGCCCGGGCGGTCCCACCCACGAATCTCTCCCAAGTACGGCTGATTAGAAGGCCTTGGATTCCCGCGGACCGATGATGCGATCAGCCCTCGGTTCCTTGACGCTGGTCTCGACCCCGCTACAATGTCTTGATGCGTCCCATGACTGCAACCCCGCCGGTGGTCACCCTGATTCCAGGAGACGGAATTGGACCTGAGGTCACTTCGGCAACCCTGCGCGTGCTCGAAGCCGCGGGAGCCCGCATCGGATGGGAAGAGGTGGCGGCGAAACCGATCGTGGGTCGCCGTGCTGAAGACCCCCAGGCCGACCCGGTGATTGCGTCGATTCGGCGAAACCGGGTTGCGCTCAAGGGTCCCTTGACCACGCCGGTGGGCACCGGCCACCGGAGCATCAACGTGGCGCTACGCCGGGAGCTGGACCTCTACGCAAACTTCCGCCCCGTCCGCCCCCTTCCCTCCGTGCCGACACCTTTTCCGGCCATCGACCTCATTGTTGTCCGGGAAAACACTGAGGACCTTTACGCCGGGCTCGAACACATCGTCGTGCCCGGAGTGGTGGAGAGCCTCAAGATCATCACCGAGCGCGCGTCCACTCGCATCGCGCGCTTTGCCTTTGAGTATGCGCGCCGCGCTGGCCGGAAGAAGATTGCGGCCGTGCACAAGGCCAACATTATGAAGTTGTCGGACGGGCTCTTCTTAGAGTGCATCCGCCAGGTGGCCCGCGGCTTTCCCGAGATTGAATATCGGGAGGTGATTGTCGACAACTGCTGTATGCAACTCGTTATGCGCCCTCAGCAGTTTGACGTGCTGCTGCTAGAGAACCTTTACGGCGACATTGTGTCTGACCTTTGCGCTGGCCTGGTCGGCGGACTGGGACTGGTGCCGGGCGCCAACATCGGTGAAACCTATGCGATCTTCGAAGCGGTGCACGGAAGCGCCCCCGACATCGCGGGCAAACACCAGGCCAATCCCACCGCGCTGATCCTTTCCGCTTGCCTGATGCTGAAGCACCTTGGCCAAACGGAAGTTGCTGACCGCATCGAGGCGGCTCTCTATCGCACCTATGAACGCCGGCGCCACCTGACGCGCGACGTTGGCGGAGACGCTTCCACGGAGGACTTCACCTCAGCGGTGATCGGCGAGCTCCAGGGTTAAGACGCTTCGCAGGACCCGAGCGCTCGCTCAGTAGTTTTTGGCACCGGGGCGACGTCTTGCCTAACCTTCCCCTCTTTTGGCGTCCGGTTCTGGGCGTTAAACTGAGCCTATGCGTCAAGTCTCTCTTCGCATACCCGCCACCAGTGCTAACTTGGGGTGCTTGTTTGATTCCGCCGCCCTGGCTCTTAGTCTCTACCTCAAGCTACGCGTGGCCTCGCGTGCCGACGACCTGGTGACCGTCCGCTATCGCGGCGTCACGCCAGAACGCGTGCCTACGGATGAGTCTAACCTGATTGTACGCACCATTCGGGAGACCATGTGCAGCTGCGGCGCCAAGACCAGGGGCCGCGGCTTGGACCTGGAGATCGACAACGAGATTCCAGTGGGCGTCGGGCTGGGATCGAGCGCCGCAGCCATTGTCGGAGCGCTGGCCGCCTGCCATTGGCTGGCCGACAAGCCCTTTTCCGACGAGGAGCTGGTTACCCTGGCCGCCGGCATCGAGGGCCATCCGGACAATGTGGCGGCAGCCTGGCACGGCGGCTTTACCGCCGCCGTCGATCTTGGAGACCGTGTCCTGGCCTGTTCCTGTCCCGTGCCTGACTCGCTTCGGCTTGTTTTGGTCATCCCGGATTACGCCTTACCCACGGAGAAGGCCCGGGCGGTGCTTCCCGACCACTACTCGCGCCGGGAAGCCGTGCACAACCTGCAGCGCGCTGTACTGCTGGCGGGGCAGTTCTTCTCCGGCAAGGCGGATTTCCACCCCTTCCTGTTTGACGATCGCTGGCACCAGCCGTATCGCGCACCACTGGTTCCCGGTCTCGCGGAGGCGCTTGCCTTCACCCACTCCGGTCTACTCGGAATCTGTCTGAGCGGCGCCGGACCCTCCATCCTGGCCTTCGCTCGCAGCCATGCCGAGGCGATCGGCGAAGCGATCTGCCAAACCCTGGCGCGCCACGGTGTAAGGGCGGAATGGCGCGTACTGGCCGCCGACAACCAAGGCGCCAAGGGCTGGAATTGGCCGGGCAGTGAAAAGTAAAGGCCCCACCCGGGGGTCCTTTCCCGCGCTCAGGCGGGTAGGGGGCCGACGGCGGACCGCTGTGTTAAACTGAAAGGCGAATCGCTGCGATCCCCTCAAGTCAGAGTCGCCGCCCCGTTGTGGCTGTCGAGTCCGTCCCGGCAAGGCGGAAGTTCGAGTGGGTAGCCACCGCCCGCTGGGGAGTGCATCCGCAAAAGGGGTCTACCGCAGGGAGGGAGCCAAATATTTGATGCGTAAGCTGGACGCCATGCCGAATGCTCTTCCTGAGAAGCCTTCTCCCGCGGCGAGCGTCCCCTCGCCCCCGCTCGAGCTCACCGAGATGCTGACGTTGCTGCTGCAGGCGAGCGAGCGGATCAACTCCACGCTGGACCTCGACGAGCTGATGAAGCGGATTGCCGAGATCGTTCACAACGCCGTCCGCTACGAGGTGTTCGCCATTCTGCTGTTGAACGAAAAGACCCAAGAGCTGCGCGTGCGCTTCAGCGTGGGCCACCCGCGGGAGGCGATGCGCGACCTCCGCATTCGCGTCGGCGAAGGCATCGTGGGGCGCGCAGCTGCCACCCGCCGCTCGGTCCTGGTGAACGACGTGCGCGAAGACCCGGAATACATCCAGTCACTGCCCTCCATGCGCTCCGAACTGGCCGTCCCCTTAATCCTGAAGAACCGGGTCATCGGCGTGATCGACCTCGAAGCGCCTTGGCCCAATTTCTTCAATGAACGCCACCAGCACCTGCTGGAATTGCTGGCCGGCCGCATCGCCGTGGCCATTGAGAACGCGCGGCTCTACCGCCGCAGCCAGCGCCAGGCGCGGACGCTGCAACTGCTCCACGAGATCAGCCGCGAGTTAAGCTCCGTTCTGGTGTTGAACGAGCTGCTGCGCAAGATTGGCACGCTCACGAAGCGCCTCATCGACTACCACCGCTTTGGCATCTTGCTGGCCGACGAGCGCTCGCGCACGTTCAACACCGTGATCTCCATCAAGCAGGACGAACGCACGCCGGAAAAGACCACCGTGCCCTTCGGCCAGGGACTGGTGGGAGCAGCGGCGGAAGCGCGCCAAATCATCATTGTGCCGGACGTGCGCCAGGACTCGCGGTACATCATGACTAATCCAGACACCCGCTCGGAGATGACCGTCCCCCTCATTTACCGCGACCGGGTGATTGGCGTGGTGGACCTCGAGAGCCTCCAGCCTGGCTACTTCACCGAAGAGCACGCGCGCATCTTTTCTACGCTCGCGCCGCAGATCGCCATCGCCATTGAGAACGCGCGCCTGTATGAGCGCGTGGTCCGCAGCGAAGCCCGCATGGAGCGTGACCTCGAGCGCGCCCGGGAAATCCAGATGCACCTGATGCCACCCGTGTGCCCGCCGATTCCGGGTCTCGAAGCGAGCGCCCGCTTCCAGCCAGCGCGCGAATTGGGCGGCGACCTCTATGACTTTCTCAGCTACGGCAAGGACCGGCATGCCCTTGCGGTGGGCGACGTCAGCGGCAAAGGAGCACCGGCCGCGCTTTATGGGGCCATGGCCAGCGGTACACTGCGCAGCCTCGCACCGCAGAGGCTCTCGGCGCCGGAAATGCTGAAGAAGCTGAACCTTCTCCTGCTCGAGCGCAAGATCGAGGGCCACTTCATCACGCTGACGTACTGCCTGTGGGAGCCCAAGACCCGCACCCTGCGCCTGGCGAATGCGGGTATGCCGCTGCCAATCCTCGTTCGCGGCGGCCGCAGCCACGCCATCCGCGCCGAGGGCGTTCCGCTCGGCCTGCTGGAGCACACCGAGTATCAGGAGGTCTTACTCACCCTGGAGAAGGGCGACGTCTTAGCCCTATTTTCGGACGGCCTGGTGGAAGCGACCAGCCCCGGCCTGGAAGAATTCGGCATGCGGCGGCTGGAGCACCTCTTCCGCCAGCACGCCGACAAGCCGGTGGGTGAAATCGTCGAGGCCGTGTTCCGGGAGATCGCCCGCTTTGAGGATGGCCGCCCGCCGCGTGATGACCAGACCCTGGTGGTGGTGCGCGCCAAGTAGTCGATGCATCCCAGGCGGCGCGCCACCGGCCGCTACGCGCTGTAAGGCTTCAGCGCCTGTTCGACATCTTCGGGTGTGAGGGGCTCGCCGTTATTCAGCCTTTCCAAAAGGCTGTTGATGACCTCCTTGGCCAGCTCTTTGCGGTAGTTCCGGATAAAGCCGTCGTAGAAGTGCTCGCCGGCCATGGCGCGGTTGATCTCGCATTCCTTGTTGTGGTCCTGCAGCTCGGTGAAGTAGACGACGTGGTAGCGTCCGCCGTAGCGGGTGTCGCGGTAGATCTCAAACATCACTTTGTCGGATTCGAACGGCATGGCTATCCGCCTCGCCTTGGGCAAGCTTCCCTGGCGCGGGAGAACTATTTTAAGGCTGATCCACCCGGCGGTTGACGCGGGAGGCCAGACGCGCTAGGCTAGCGGGTGGCGAAAGAAAGGCGAATGAAAGCGCGCGCCCGCGGCGACCTCAAGATCGGCCCCGCCGGCTGGTCCTATCCCGATTGGCACGGCCTCGTCTATCCTCGCAGCAAACCGCATGGCTTCAGCGAGCTCGAATACCTCTCCCACTTCTTCGACTGCATTGAGATCAACACCTCTTTCTATCAGCCCTTGCGGCCCGACTTCGTGAAGGCCTGGCTGAAACAGGTGGAACACAATCCCCGGTTCGAATTTACCGCCAAGCTTTGGCGCCGTTTCACCCACGACCTCGGCGCCGGCCGCGAAGACGAAAAGGCAGCCAAGCAGGGCTTGGCTCCTCTGCTGGAATCCGGGCGGCTGGGGGCTTTGCTGCTGCAATTTCCCTGGTCCTTCAAGAACGCACCCGAGAACCGCGACTACCTCGCCTCCCTGTTCGTGCAGTTTATCGAGTATCCGCTGGTGGTCGAGGTGCGTCACAGTTCGTGGAACCATCCCGACGTCTACCGCTTCCTGTCGGACCTCGGCGTGGGCTTCTGCAACATCGACCAGCCGCTGATCGGGCGTTCGCTGCCACCGAGCGATCGCGCCACTTCACCCGTCGGATATGTGCGGCTGCACGGCCGCAACTACGACCAATGGTTTACCGCGGACGAAAACAGCAGCCCCCGCGAGCGCTACAACTATCTCTACAGCCTGGCCGAGCTCGACCCTTGGGTGAAGCGGATCAAAGCCGTGGCCGCCCAGGCCCAAGTCACCTACGTCATCGCCAACAACCATTTTGAGGGCAAAGGCGTCGTGAATGCACTCGAACTAATCAGCCTGCTGACCGGCCAGATCGTTTCGGCACCGCAGAGGCTCATCGAGCGCTATCCGGAACTGCAGCAGGTTGCGGTTCCTGAATCCCACGGCCCTTCGCCGCAGCAGGGCAACTTATTTTTCGACGCGGCGAAGCCCATCCCGCGTTAGACGGCCGCGCGACGCACAGCCTCCCCGCCCGGGACACAGCGAAGCCAGAGAACGCAGGGAACGACGCTACAGGCGCCGCAGTTCGAGGCAAGCAATTTCCGGCGGACAAGCCACCCGCAGCGGCACCAACACTTTGCCAATTCCGCGCGTGACGTAAATCTGCGTCCCCTCCAGCCGGTTCCAGCCTTCGATAAAGCGCTCGCCCAGTTTCGACCGGTAAAGCGATCGCACTACCGGGAGCCGCACCTGGCCGCCGTGCGTGTGCCCGGCAAGCATGAAATCGATGCCCTGCTTGGCCGCCCGCCAGATCCCCAACGGGTTGTGGCACAGCAGCACCTTAGGCTCGCTGGGCGGTACGCCGCGGAGGGCCGCATCGAGGTCGTCCAGGCCCCACCACAGGTCATCGACGCCGACCATCCAGAGGATGGCGCTGCCGCGGCGCAGAGCGCAGTGGGCATTGCGCAGGACGCGAATGCGCTGGCTGCGCAAGGCGCGCGTGACTTCGTCCGCATCCACCTGGAAGTCATGATTGCCCAGCACGGCGAAGACCCCCAGCCCCGCGCGCAGCCGGCCCAGCGCTCTCGCCACCGGCCAGATGTAGGCAGGAGATAGAGTGACATAGTCTCCGGTGAGCGCCACCACATCCGGCTGCAGCTGGTTAGCCAACTGCACCACGCGTTCGACGTCTTCAACAGGGGTGAAGAGGCCGTGGTGGATATCGCTGAGGTGGACAATCTTCAGGCCGTCGTGGGGTGGGGCGAGGCGGCGCAGGCGGATGGTGGTGCGGGTAATTTCCGGATCCCGCCACCAGGCGCGGAGCGGAGCCGGCTGCGGAGCGCGTTCATTCAGAGAAAGCGTAGTTAGCCTTTGGGCTCTCATCTTGCCGCCTGCGTATCCGGGGTACGGTGCTGCCTCAGGACTTCCGCAAAGACCCGGCACATCGCCTCGTGCACCAGCCCGTTCGAAGCGAACACTTCGTCCCCCAGCAGGCGAAACTCCCGACCCGCCAGGTCCGTCACCCGGCCGCCCGCCTCGGTGACCATCAGGGTGCCGGCCGCCTTATCCCAGGGATTGAGTTTGAGCTCCCAAAAACCCTCGAAGCGGCCCGCGGCCACGGAACAGAAGTCCAAGGCGGCGGATCCGGCCCGCCGCACGCCGTGCGAAAGCTGGGTGAAGCGCAGGTAGAACTCGATGTTCAGCTGGTGATTATCCGCGAAGGGCGGGAACCCGGTGGCCAGCAGGCTTTCCGAGAGGCTGGCCGTCTTCGAAACGTGAATGCGCCGGTTATTCAAGTAGGCGCCGGCGCCTCGCTCGGCGGTGAAGAGCTCGTCACGCGTGGGATCGTAGACGACGCCCGCCACCACCTCGTCCCGGTAAGCCAGCCCGAGCGTCACGCAGAAGACGGGAAACCCGTGGGCGAAATTAGTGGTGCCATCAAGCGGATCCACATACCAGCAGTAGTCCGAATCCACCTTCTGGCCGCCACCCTCTTCGCCGACGATGGCGTGCCGGGGAAAATGGCTGCGCAACCGCTCGACGATCAAGGCCTCCGAGCGACGATCCGCCTCCGTCACCAGATCCGATGGGCGCTTGTATTCGATCTCCTGCGGGCGCTTGGCCAACTGGGCCAGGAGCGCCCCAGCCTCCCGGGCAATCTCAACCGCAGTGGAAAGATAATTGTCCGTCATCCTCTTAGCGTGTTCTCACCTGGAGTCCGGCGAGAGCCGAGCTGCATCGCTGCCCTGCGCCGCTCTGCCAAGGATGGCTGGCCACCTCAAGGGCAGAGTTGCTGGTTGTTTTGGCACCGCCCGCTAGAGGGAGCGAGACGGTGCAGCTTGGGGCGGTGAAACTTCAGCCTGCTCCTCGCTCTCCGCCCAGACCGCGCCATCTTCGAAATACTCCTTCTTCCAAATAGGGACCATCTGTTTCAGGCGGTCAATGGCGTAGTGACAGGCTTCGAAAGCAGCACGACGATGCGCGGCAGTTACGGCAATCAGCACGCTGGTCTCGCCAATTCGTAACCGGCCGAGCCGGTGCACGATTCCGATGGCGTCAATGGCGAAGCGCTGCTTCACCTCGGAGCCAATCTGCTGCATTGTGCGCAAGGCCATCGGCTCATAGGCTTCGTATTCGAGGTAAAGGGTGCGCTTGCCGCGAGAATGGTCGCGCACAATACCCTCGAAGGTTACCACAGCTCCATCGGCTGGCGCTTTCAGCCGCTCCACAAACTCCGCCGGGTGGATCGGCTCGCGCGTGAGCAAACAGAGGCGGCATCCCTCGCTCCCATTATCCGCGCTGCCACCGCTCACCGGCGGAAGGAACGCCACTTCGTCACCCTCGTGCAACCGGTATGAGGGGTCGGCCATCTCCTGGTTGACGGCCGCCCGCAGAGGCAAATCCTGAAGCCGGGGGAAGCGTTGCGCATAGTGCCGGATGAGATGCTGCAAGCATTCGCCCTCCGGTACATCCACGCATTCCTCGGCGAAACCCGCCACATCATGCGCCCAGCCGAAAAAAAGAACACGAACCCTCATGCGAGGCTGTCAGCCCTTCAATTGCCGGCGCTCCCATTATCCCACCGCCTGACGGCGGATCGCTACGAACTGACTCCCGGATGCTCCCCTCTGCTAGTATGACATAACGAAGCGGGCAGCGATTCGCTTTTGACCTACGGTTCTTCTTTTCGTCTTTTCGTCGGTTGCAGGCTCGCCGGCCATGGCTCAGGTTCTACTGCTCGCCAGGGATTGGAAGGTACGCGCTTTGCTCCGCGCCCAGCTCCTGGAGGAAGGCATAGACGTTGAGGCGCATGCATCCGCCCGCCTGGCGCTTCTCGGCCTGGAGCGAGCACCGCACTTGCCCGATTTAGTCGTGGCGGATCTCACGTTCAGCCCCGCCCCCGATCGTGAGGCGGATAGGCTCGCGCGCTGGGCCAGCCGCCTGCCCGTTTGGGTGATCGCGTCGCATACCCTGCCGTTGCGCCGCAGCTTGGCCGAGCGCGGCTTCGAGCGGGTCATCTACCGCCCGGTTGACGCCGGGGGCCTGGTGGAGGAGATCAAGCTTCGCTTGCGCGGCAACTGATGCGGCCAAAGGTTGCGCTGGCCACAACCCCCGGGGCGGCTCAACGCCGATTCTGCGCTTCCGCGGCCTGGCCCGGCACCACGGATTGCAAATTGGCTTCGATCGCCCCCACCGTCATCATCGCCTTGATGCGCAGCGGCAGGCGGTCCGCATCGTCGCTGTACCAAACAAGAAGCCGCCCCTTGCGCTTGTAGAGATTGCCAAACACGGTGGGCTCGAGGCGGAAGGCGGGGCGGCGGCCTATAGGCGTCTGGATCTCCTCTCGCGCCTGCACCTGCACCGATACCACACGGCTCTCTCCCCCGTCGTTCACGGGCACGCTAAGGGTTTCGCCCACGCGCAACGGCTGGCGGCGTGGAAAGTAAAAGGCCGCGACAATGTCTTCGACGCAGGGCGGCGCCGGATTCTCCGCATGCTTGGCAGGGTGGCCGGGTCTGGCGAGGTCCTGCTCATCGAGAATGGCCAGCCGCCGCGAGGGGTCAAAGTGGATCTCCGTCTTCTTGTGCCGGCGTCCTTCGTTCACCGTTTTCGAGATGCGCTGCGAGCAACCGGCGACCGGATCGATGACGGAATGGAAGTCGTCCTCGACGCGATAGAGCAGCGAGACGAAGCCTTGGGAACGGGCGCTAGCCTCAATCTCGTACGCGTCGCCCGCTCCCTCGCCCACCCGCTTGACGGTAGCCACAATTCGGCCGGCGGGGAAGGCGGCCCAGGTTACGCCGTAGGTCAGCGTCTCCCCGGGCCTGAAAAGCAACACACTCCCAAATGCCGCGGCCGCTGGCGGTGCCGGCAAAAAGACCCGCACGCCAGCCAAGCTCCCGCCCAGGAGGACGAGGGTGAGCAGGCCTGCACGTGCCACAACACTCGCCATGGTCTTCATCATCCTGCCAACTGAGAGGCTGTGGCAAGCCGAAACGCCCTGCCTCCCCTCATCTCAAAGCCATCTTGATCCACAGGAAGATGATGCCCGCCGCGAAGCCGCCGGCAGCTTCATATTCGCGGTTCCGGCGATAGCGCTCCCAACGAAACCGCTCGTCAGCCGGAGTTGCCCGCCTCCGGAGTCGGGGCAAGAAGAGCGGGACAGCAGCCGCATACGAAACGTAGAGATTCCCAAACCGGGCTTGTAGTTGCCGCTCCTCGCGCCGCATCACTGGCCAGTAGACGAAGATGACCAGTGAGGCGTAGAGTGCAGCTACGATCCATGATTTCCCAGCCAGAGTGAAGCCGGCGCCCATCAGGAAACTGCCGAAGTAGAGCGGATTCCGCGTGTACGCGTAAGGGCCGGCGGTGGCAAGCTTCTGGTTCTTCTCCAGGTATCCGGCTGCCCAGGCGCGCAGCAGCAGGCCGGCGAAGGCCACGCCGCCTCCCGCTGCCAGCCAGGGGGCGGTCGGCTGAGAAAGCACGACATAAACGATGCCCAGCGCGAAACCCAGCGGCACGCGCCAGCGAGCAGCCCAGGCGCCATAGCGCTCATCCATAGGCTTTTGCTACCCTGCGCCGAATTGCCTCCCGCACCGCTTCCGCCTCGACTCCTTGGATGTAAGAGGGACGGCGGAGCCGCCGCGTGTGGTCGGTGGGCTCGCCGCTCGCCAGGGCAATATCATCGGCCGCAAACGGCCCGTTGCGCGCTGGATCGGTCGGACCGTAAATCGCCACTACCGGCGTTCCCACCGCTGCCGCCAGATGTAACGGCCCCGTGTCGCCACCAACGGCGAGGCGGGCGCGCCGTGCCAGGGCGATGAACTGGGTGAGCGTCGAGGCAAAGTAGCCAGCCCGCGGGTCATCAGCCTGGGCGAGGATGCCGCGAACCAGCGGCTCTTCGACGGCTGAGCCCGTGAAGAGAATGCTCCAGTGCCGCTCCGGTCCCAGGCCTTGCCTCAGCAGCCGCACTAGCTGCGCATAGCTGTCCGGCGGCCAGCGCTTGCTCTGCCAGCCGCCGCCGGGATTAACGAGGATGAAGTCGCGCACCCCTCGTTTCGCCAATTGCGCCTCCACGTACCGGTCATCCGCCTCAGGCTGCGGCAGGGGAAACCGCCACTGCTCGCGGCGGAGCACTGGGACGCCGAGCCGCGCCACCAGCGCCAACCCCTCTTCGATGGCATGGGAGCCCGGCGGCACGGCCACGCGTTCGGTGTAGAACAGCGCGGCGGGCGGCTCGCGCAAGTGGGCTTCCGCCAGCCCCAGGCGCCGCGCGGATCCGCTCCAGCGCGCCAGCAGCGCCGATTTGACCAATCCCTGAAAATCGAGCACGGCGTCGTATTCCGCATCCCGCAAACTCGCCAGGCCTCGCCAGGCCTCCTCCCAGGTTCGCGGCGAAGCCAGGCGCCGCCGCCAGCCCAGCGTATCGAGGGTCAAAACCCGCCGGACGAACGGATTGCCTTCGAGCAACACCGCGTAGCGGGTTTCGACCGCCCAGGTGATTTCCGCCTGGGGAAACGCCTCACCCAGCGCTGCAACCGCGGGAAGCGCGTGCACGATGTCCCCAATCGAGCTGAGCCGGATCACCAGGAAGCGCATCGTCCCGGGCAGAGCGGCGGCTCATTCACCGGGCCTGGCCCTCCCCGCCAGTTTGGCCAGGATCGAACTCGTCGAGTGCCGCTTCGCGTCACCGACAATCCGGACGCTGCCGCCCAGTTCTTCCATCACCGCGCGCTCCGGAACGCTCCGCTCGGTGTAGTCCGTTCCCTTGCAGTGGACGTGGGGGCGGAGGTCGCGGAGGACTTCAGCAGCCGACACCGATTCAAACACCACCACATAGTCCACCGGTTCGAGGGAGGCCACCAGCTCGGCACGCGCGGCCGCCGGGAGCAGCGGCCGCCCTGGCCCTTTGAGCGCCGCGACGGCCTGGTCGCCATTGACGCCCACCACCAAAACATCACCCTGCTCGCGAGCCGCTCGCAGGTAGCGCACGTGGCCCACGTGCAGGAGATCGAAGCAGCCGTTGGCGAATACGATGCGCCGCCCTTCGCGGCGCAGGCGTTCACCCAGGGCCGCCACTTCGGAGCGGGGGATGATGCATGCCTTCATGCGTTGCGGATCGCCTCCGCCAGCTCCCGGCGCGAGACCGTGGCCGTGCCACTCTTCATCACCACGAGCCCGCCGGCACAGTTCGCCAGCATGGCAGCATGGAGCTTGCTCGCGCCACTGGCGAGCGCTAGCGTGAACACCGCGATCACTGTGTCTCCGGCGCCGGTGACGTCAGCCACCTCGTCGCTGCCAAAGATGGGCAGGCGCCGGGGCGCGCGGCGAGGCTCGTAGAGCACCATGCCTTCGCGGCCGCGCGTCACCAGCAGCGCGGCGAGCGCCTGGCCGTGCAGCAGGCGGCGCGCCAGGCGGTCCAGAGTCTGCAAGTTGTCACCAATGCGCTGCCCGAACGCTTGCTCGACTTCGGGCTCATTCGGGGTGGAGGCGGTAAGGCCGCGATAGGTGCGCACGTCGTAGCGCGAGTCGACGGTCATGATCAGATCCTCGCGGCCCAGGCGCTTGGCGTGCTGGCGCAGGAATTCTGCCTCGGCAGCGCTCGCAGCGCCGTAGCCATAGTCCGAGAAGAGCAACGCATCGGCTTGCCGCAGATGCGGCAGCAGCGACCGGCTCAGGCGGCGGCGCAAGGGGACTGGCAGGCGGTCCGGCTCGCGATCGACGCGGACGATCTGCTGCGGATGCCCGTGTCCCAGGACGCCGAGGATGCGCGACTTGGTGGGAGTGGGATAATCCGCACGCCGCCGCACCAGAGCCGTAGGCACGCCCTTCTCGCCGAAGTACTTCAGCAAGGCTTCGCCCGCTTCATCCCGCCCTACGACTCCAGCGACAATGATGCGGGCATCGAGGTCGGCCAGATTGTTTGCCGCGTTCGCCCCGCCGCCTGGCACAATCCGCCGCTCCCGCTGCTTGAGGATCAAGACGGGTGCTTCGCGCGAAACGCGAGAGATCTCACCGCAGACGAATTCGTCCGCGACCAGATCGCCCAGCAGGATGATCCGCCGCCGGGGAAAGCGATCGATCACGGCCAGCAGCGCCGCGCGGTCTGGTGCGGTAATCTGCATCGAAGAACCGCCTTCCGCCCTCGCTCCTCCCAACCTATGACCCTCGCTCAGATTCCTTCGCCCAGCGGCTCTCATCACAACGGGTACGGCCGGGCGCGGAAGCATGGAGCATCCGGTCAGCCTGCCTTAGCCAGCTCCAGTGCCGCCCGATAAACCTCTGCGACCTCGAGTCCCATCATGCACCGGAAGTCGATGGGACATTCGCGCAGGCCGCACGGGCTGCAGGGGACATGATGCTTCACCACCCGCACGCGCTGGCCCACCGGGCCCGTGGCCCGTTCATCCGTGGAGCCGAAGACCGCCACGACAGGCACGCCCAGCGCCGTGGCCACGTGCATCGGGCCGGAGTCATTCGAAACCACCAGCTGGCAACACGAGATCAGCGCCATGAACTGGCGCAGCGTGGTCTTCCCGGCCAGGATCGTGGGTGTGTGTTGCATCTCGCGGGCGATGCCTTCGGCCAGCGGCGCCTCCGCCGCCGACCCGAAGATCAGGATGTCCGCGTGCAGCCCTTCCACCAACCGGTCACTGAGATCGGCGAAGGACTCAGGCGGCCACCGCTTGGCGGGTCCAAAGCTCGCCCCCGGGCAAAGCCCGACTAGGAACCTGGGGCCCCGCAGCGCCAGTGCTTCCAGTCGCTCTGCCGCCCACGTCTTCTCAGCAGGAGAAAGCACCAGGCGGATTTCTTCGACCGGTTGCGGCTTGCTAATCACGCCGGCGCGAAAAAGCAGCTCAAGATAGTAATTTACCTGGTGGCCGTAAGCGGCGCGCGGCGGCGGCTGGACGGGATGCGTCAGCAACAGCTCGCGCCCGTGCCGCTCGTACCCAAGGCGGGTGGGAATCCGCGCACGCCAGGCCATCCAGGCAGCGTGAAAGGCATTTTGCAAGAGCACCGCCGCGTCAAACGCCTCGGCCTTGAGCTGCCCGATCAGCTTCCGGAAGCCACGCACGCCACGATGCTCGCCAGTGCGATCGTAGACGATCTGGCGGCTGACGGCTGGATGCCCCTCGTACAGCTCGCTCACCCAAGGCTTGGAAACCACCACCAGCTCCGCCTCCGGAAAGCGCTTCCGCAGAGCCTCTAGGGCCGGGAGGGATAGCACGGCGTCCCCGATCCAGTTCGTCGCCCGGACCATGATCTTGCCCGGATTCACCAGCGCGCTTCCGCGAACAATCATAAGAATCAGCGAGGCAACACCGCCAGCAGGGCTTGCTCAAGCACCGGTGCCTCGTGCACATCGACGGGGGCGTGGCACACCAGAATCGCCATCTGCTCTTCCTGAGACGTCGCCCGCTCGTTCAGCGGGGGGAAATTGCAGATGTCCTTTTCTGTGGTGACGAGAGCCCGGGCGGCTGCGGCGCGCGCCTGAGCCGTCAGTTGCCCCAGCTCGCGGCCGGTGTAACGATGGTGGTCGCGAAACGCTGCGTGCCCCGCCACACTAAATCCCCACAGCTTGAGGTCAGCCAAGAATGCGTGGGGGTGTCCCGTGCCACAAAAGGCGAATACGGGAAGGTTGCGATAATCTGCGCCTGCCGGACTGCCGCCGCCGGCCAACTCCCTCACCCCAGCCAGCCGGGTGCGGGCGCGAACAATAAGGGCGCGCGGATTGAGGTTGCAGGCCAGCCTTTCCAGCGCATCCGGCGGCGCCAGCTCGGTTCGCGTCACAACCACGATCTGGGCGCGGCGGAGCGCGGCGCAGGGCTCGCGCTGGCGCCCGGCCGGCAGCAAGGCGCCGTCCGACAGTGGCTGCGTGGCGTCCAACAGGACCACGTCGAGGTCGCGCGCTAAGGCCCAGTGCTGAAAGCCGTCGTCGAGCAAATGGACGTCGACGCCAAAACGATCCTCGGCCAGAAGGCCGGCGCGGTAGCGGTCAGCGGCCACCACGATGGGGACTTCGGGCAGCCACCGCGCCAGCAGCGCCGGCTCATCCCCGGCGTGGCGCGGATCGGGCTTCCGGTCAGCCGCCGGATCAATGACGAGGGGGTCGCGCTGCCGCGTCCGACCATAGCCTCGGGTAAGGATACTCGGCCGGTACCCGTGCCGGAGAAGTGCCTCAGCCATCCAGGCCACCAGCGGCGTCTTCCCCGTTCCGCCTACCGTGATGTTGCCCACACTGATCACCGGACGGTGCAAGCGCCGGGCCTGCAACCAACCTCTGTGGTAAGCGGCCGTTCGCAAGGCCACGCCACAGCGGAAGGCTCCGGCCAGTGGCCGAAGCAGCGTGGACATCACACCCTGTGCGTCTTCCAGCGCTCTTCATCCCCCTTTCTGGCCACTGCGCCCCAGCCACTCGGCAGGCCCACGGCCGGAGCCCGATGCGGCGGTGGACCGTCAGAAGCCTAAGGCGGCCAGGGCCTCCAGCACGCGCCCGGTTGCACCCGACTCGCGTTCGAGCAGGCGCCGTGCGGCCGCGCCCATCCGGCGCTGGCGCTCTGCGTCCGCCAACAGGTCCTGCGCCGCCCGGGCGAGTCCGTCCGCGTCTTGCACTTCCAGGGCGGCATCCTCCTGCAAGAACAGCATGGCGGCGTCCCGGAAGTTTTCCATGTGCGGCCCAAAGAGGATCGGCTTGCCCCAGTAGGCAGGCTCCAACAGGTTGTGTCCTCCCGCCGGAACCAGGCTGCCGCCCACAAAAACGACGTCCCCGCAGCGCAGCAGACCACCCAACTCCCCGATGGTGTCCAGCAGCAGGATTTCGGCTTGCGCAAGCGGCCCGGCGATGCGGTCACCTGCCAGCCCAGTTCTTCGCACCCAGCGATATCCCTGCTCCGCCACGACTGCCGCCACGGCGTCAAAACGCTCGGGATGGCGCGGCGCCAGAATCAGGAGTCCGCGCGGGAAACGCCGGCGCACTTGCCCCCAGGCCTTGAGGACCAGCGGCTCCTCCTTCGGCATGGTGCTGGCCGCGATCAGGACTGGCTGGCGGCCCGTGGAACGCAGGGCCTGCTCCAGGCAGGGCGCGATGGCACTCACGTGGACGGGAGTCGCATCAAACTTCAGGTTTCCGACGGCACGGACGCGTTCGGCGGGCGCCGCTAACGCCCGGAAGCGTTCCGCATCGCGCTCCGTCTGCGCCAGGATCAGGTCCACGTTGGCCAGCACCCGGCGCATGAACGGGCGCACCAGGCGGTAGCCGCGAAACGAGCGGTCCGACAAACGCGCATTCACTATCACCACGCGCGCCCCGAATTGATGCGCCCCCTGGAGCAGATTAGGCCACAGTTCCGTCTCGGCGATCAACAGCAGACCCGGCTTAACTTGCCGCAGCACGCGCTCCACCGACCACTGCCAGTCGAAAGGAAGATAGAAGCGGCCCGCCAAGTCCGGAAGGCGCGCCGCTCCTGCCTCGCGGCCGGTGGGCGTGACGTGGCTTATGAAGACCGGCCGGTCCGGGTGGCGCCGCCGGATCTCCTGCACCAGGCGGACCACACCGAGGGTTTCACCCACCGAAACCGCATGCACCCAAATGGCCGGTTGAGCGCTGCTGGGCGGCTGGATTCCAAGGTAGCCCAGCCTCTCCCGCCAGTAGGCGCGCCAGTTTGCGCGCCGCCGGTATCGCCACCAGTAACCTGGGGCGGCGAGGAGGAATGTTGCGGAGAACAGAATGCTATAGAGCAGGAACATCGACGGCAGGCACTATCGCCCGTGGACCTGGGGTAGCCGTTGGGGCATGAACAACCCTTCTCAGCGCTTGGCAGCCGCCCCGGTCCTGATCCGCGCCAGACGCCGCGCCGCCTCGTCCAAGGTCTGGTCCTTCTTACAGAAGCAGAACCTCACTTGCTGACTGCCAGACTCGGGCTGGCTGTAGAAGCTGCTCCCCGGAACCACGGCGACTCCCACTTCGGCCACCAGGTAGCGGCTGAACTCGACGTCGTTGGGAAAGCCGAATCCGGCAATGTCGGTCATGATGTAGTAGGCGCCGCGGGGCTTGAAGCATCGGAAGCCCGCCGCTTCCAGCATCACCAGCGTGCGGTCGCGCCGTCGGACGTAGGCTTGCTGCAGACTGGCGTAGTACTCATCCGGCAGCCGCAGGGCGTAGGCTCCTGCCTCTTGCAGGGGCGCGGCGGCACCCACGGTGAGGAAGTCATGCATCTTGCGGATGGCGTTGGTAACCTCCGGGTTGGCGATGGCGTAGCCCACGCGCCAGCCGGTTACGCTATAGGTCTTGGACATGCCGTTGACGGTGATGGTCCGCTCGCGCATGCCCGGCAGCGAGGCCATGGAGATGTGCTCCGCCCCATCGTAGACCATGTATTGGTAAATCTCGTCAGTGATCACGTAGGAGTTCCACCGCTCCGCCAGGGCAGCGATGGTCGCCAGCTCTTCGCGGGTGAAGACCTTACCCGTGGGGTTGTTGGGCGTATTCAGGATCAACGCCCGCGTGCGGCGGTTGAACGCCGCGGCCAGTTCCTCCGGATCGAAGCTCCAGTCCGGGGGCCGCAGGCGGACGAAGCGCGGCACCGCGCCGCAAATCACCGCGTCCGGGCCGTAGTTCTCATAGAAGGGCTCGAAAACGATCACCTCGTCACCGGGATCCACCACCGCAAGCATCGAAGCCACCATCGCCTCGGTCGCGCCACAGCAGACGGTGATCTCCCGTTCTGGGTCGATGGCCAGGCCCGTATCACGCTCGAAGCGCTCCGCGATGGCCTGGCGGAATTCGCGGGCTCCCCAGGTGATCGCGTACTGGTTGATGTCGGCACGGATGGCGCGAACCGCCGCCTCCTTCACCTCCTCCGGCGCCGCAAAGTCCGGGAAGCCCTGCGCCAGGTTAATGGCGTCATGCTCGAGCGCCAGCCGCGTCATTTCGCGGATCACTGACTCGGTAAATTGCTGTGCCTTCTGCGAGATCTGTGGTTTCATGCGAAAGTCCCAAGGGCTGCTAGCGCCTGGCGCTATTTCCCTGTCACCACGGCGCAGGAGTTGAAGCGCGCCGCGCCTCCGAGCAGCGAGCGATAGATTCCCGCATCGCGCAGCACCGATTCGACGTAAATACGCGTTTCGCTAAAGGGGATTGATTCCACAAATTCTGCCGGCTCTGCAAACGGTCCCTGCTTGAACCAGTCACGCACGCGGAAATCTCCTGCATTATAAGCTGCCAACGCCTCACCTGTATCGCCGTGAAAGGCGCGCAGGAGAGCGCGCAGGTAACGGCAACCCGCGCGAATGTTATAACCCGGATCTTCCAGCCGGGCCGTCGCTGCTCGGCGTCGGCGTCCGCGCAGGTGAGCGCTCGCCGTTTCGGGCAGCACCTGCATGAGGCCGCGCGCGCCAGCTGGGGAGCGGGCGCGGGGGTTGAAGGCGGACTCCTGGCGGATCAGCCCCATCACGAGATAGGGATCGAGGCCGTTGGCGCGGGCTTGGCGTTGGACCAGGGTCCAGTACTCGCGCGGATAGAGCAGGTCCCAGGCTTCTTGAGGGAGCGCAGCCAAGGGATAGTCGACGAAATGAGGGAGCAAGCGCCGCGCATCGAGCAAAGCGGCGCTGTGGTTGCCGCGTCGGGCTTCCAAGCGGCAGAGTGCGAAGAGCACCTCCGGCTCCCCCGGCCGCTCCCTCAAGACGCTGCGCAGGTAACGCGCGGCCAGGTCCTCGAGGCCCAGCCGCTCGAGCGTCCAAAAGGGGGCGAGCAGGGCCGAGGAACCCGGCCGGCACAGGACGGAGGGTGGCGAAGGCGGGGGCGGGATGCGAGTGGCCAGGGATGTCCCGCCGCTCAGCTCCGCCGGGAGCGCGCGCAGGCGCGCCGCTGCCTGGAGAGCACAGAAATGGTGCGGAAAGCGATCCTGGAGCAGCCGATAATACGTGACTGCTTCCGCGCTGGCGTGCCTTCGCTCCGCGAGGCGGCCCAGCCAGTAGAGGGCTGCCGGAACATGGGGCGACTCGGGGTAGCGCAGGATATGATTCGTCAGCTCACGGACCGCTTCCTCCAGCAGCGAACTCTGGGCGGTCGCAGAAGGCAGGCTGAGGCTGGCACGCGTGGCCGCCAGATAGCTGGCCCAAGCGGCCCGCCAGTCTGCTTCCGCGGCCTCTTGGGCGCGCGGAAAACCGTCGGCCAGGGAGCGGTAGTAGCGTCCGGCAGCGATCCAGTCATCCTGGCGAAGGAGGAAGTTGCCGGCCGTGAAGAGGGCTGCCGCATAAGCGGGCGAGCGGGGATAACGCTGGGCGAGCTCGTCCACAGCCTCGAAAAGGGCACGCTGGTTGTTCAGTTCGGACTCCGCTTCCACCAGCACACTGAGCCGTTCGGCATCGGCTGCTGGGTTTTCGGGCAGGCCCTGCTGCAGAACACGCACCGCCTCGGAAGCACGCTTCAACCGCACCAGGCATCGCGCCCGGCGCACTTGCCAGGCGGCCGCTTGCGGGTGAGAGGGACTTGCCGCCAGCATCACTTCGTACTGCGCCGCGGCATCCTGGTAGCGCCCCGCCTGAAAGAGGATGCGCGCGCGGTCCTCCTGCATCTGCCAGGACGCAGCCGGCAGGCGGGATCCCAGGATCGCCTGCAGGGCGCGCAGGCGCCGGCCTGCTTCTTGTGCTTCCAGCGAGAGCGGGAATTCGAAGTAAAGCTCCTGGTCGAGTCTGGCTTCGAGCTCCCATTTTTCCTGTTTCTCGTAACCCTGGGCGAGCAGCAGGAGCAACGGGGCACGGTGATGGAGCTCCGGCCAGGCAGCCAGCAGGTCCACGGCGGCCTGCGGCTGGCCAGTCTCCAACAGGGCGCGCGCATTCAACTCCACCGCCTGTGACCGCAGGGTACTTGACGGGTAGAGTCGCGTGAATTCGGCGAGCACTTTGACCGCCTGGCCGGGCTGACCGGCCTTTTCAGCAGCATCAGCTGCGTAATAGGCAGCAAAGTCGGCAAGAGAAAACCCCGTAGCCCTGGCCTGGTCGAGATCGGTTGCGGCCGCCGCGTAGCGCTGTGCCTCATACTCCCGGTATCCAAGAAGGAAATAGGCTTCGCCCCGAGTCTCGGGCTCGCGAACCCGCTGGGCGTAACGACGTAAGGACGGCCACGAGGCGGGATGCGCGGATCGGGCCACCAGACGTCCCAGTTCGGAGTCGAGTCGCGGAGAAGGCGAGGATTCCGCGCCGCCACTGGTCAGCGTCCAGGCCAGAAGGCATAGGAGCGTCAAGCGGGCCACCCCAATTTGGCAAACGCGGTGTACCTTGCGCATTTTTTCTCTTCTGTATCGATTGTAAACCGCCTTCTGGCCTCCCCTGCGCTCTCCCGGCCGGTCATCCCGAAAAGCGTTAGCAGGCGTTTTCAGGCCTCGCCGGCGCCGGTTGGTACCCAGAGACAGGGTGGGGCGACAACACGCTTTCCTAGCGTTGTTACACGCTTTGGCGGGCCATTCCTGCGGGCTGGCGGAAGACACTCCCACGCCACTCTCGACTCTTGGCGCCGCGGCGGCGAGCCTGTATGAGAAGCCGACAGCTTATACAGAGCATACAAAAGTTGCTTTCAGCCATCTAATCAGCTGAGGGAGCGTGCACGACGATGCGCAAGACCTTGAATCTGGCAGGTGCGGTACTCGGAGTGGTGGCGCTGTGTCTTACGTCGGGATGGCTCCAAGCAGGTGATTCAGCAAGCGTGCCGGTCACGGTAACCGTCTCGGTGCACAGCGAGCGAGGAGCGAGTGTGGCGCTGGCGCGCGAGGACGTGCTGGTCTACCAGCAAGGCTCACGGCGTCCGGTGCTAAGCTGGCGACCCGCTGCTTCCGTGCCGCTCGACTTAGCCATCATGGTGGACGACTCGCTTGAAAGCCAGTTCGGGCTGCAACTGGACGACCTGAGAAATTTCATCCGCGCCTTGCCCAGCTCAACCCGAGTGGCGATCGTCTACGCCCAGCACGGCCATGCGACCATCGCGCAGCCATTCACGCCTGACCACGAGCAGGCGGCGAAGGCACTCCGCCTTCCCCAGGGCCGAGTGGAAGCGGGATCGAGCATCTATTTGGCCGTGGCGGATCTCTTGAAACACTGGCCCGAGGATAGCCACCATCGCCGCTCCGTGCTTCTTATTAGCGATGGTCTGGACCTCTATCGCGGTCTGGCGGACTCCACGCCGGGAATCAATCCCGATCTGCAACAAGCTATCGAGGCTGCCCAGCGGGCCAGGGTAACAATGTACACGTTGTTTACGAATTCGGCGGGACGCGCGGACCGCAACGCTTATTTGAGCGCCAACGGCCAAGGCAGCCTGGAGATGCTGGCGACCGCCACCGGCGGCGAGGCCTTCTTCCAGGGCACGGAAACCCCGCTGGCCTTTCAGCCATTCCTCAACCGGCTTCGGAACGAACTGGACGGGCAGTACGTCCTGACCTTCGCCGCACAAACCGGCAAGCAGCCTGGCTATCAGCCGGTGCGCATCACCACGGAACAGCCCGGTGTTAAGCTGATCGGACCGGAGCAGGTTTACGTGCCCGGCTCCTAATTGGATTTCAACCCGCCTGAGTCCCTGAGCCTCAAACGATGCAACCGCCAGGAGCTTGGCTGGCGTGGCTTCGGCGGCCTCTTGCCGGCCCGGGCTGGCCCCTCAGGGCTCAGGAAGCACCATCAGCCTGAAGGAGTAGAAGGACCAGGGGCAGACTGAAACCCGCCCCCGGTCAGCGCTCGCGCCTAAGATCAGAAGAACAGCCGCAGCCCCAGCTCGATCACCCGCCCGTACTGATTGTTATTGACATTGTATTGCCCGGTCAGGGTGCCGAAGTCAGCGGGGTCCTGCAGATTCATGCTCGGATCCGAGTACATCATGTGGTTGAACGCGTTCAGGAACTGGGCGTAGAAAGTGGTTCCCACGTGCTCGCTGATGCGCGTCTGCTTGGCCAGGGTGAAATCGAGATTCCAGCGCGCCTGGCCGTGATACGGACCCAGAGGATAGGCACGGGTATCGAGGCCGAGCAGCGCGGGGCGGTAACTGTTGAAGACGGCTGTGGGATTGGCGAACAGGTTGCCACCGGTACCCCCACCCCCGGGACACGAGGGGTCATTATTGACGCCCACGTTGCAGTCCGTGTGGACGGCGAGGTGGACCGAGTGGCCGAACGCCGAGGTGTCCTTCAAAGGTACGGCGCCCGCACACCAACCGATATTGCCCTCACCGAACTCCTGGCACGAGCCGGTGTAGGTTTCGATGGGCAGTCCCGTTCCGAAGGTGAAGATTGGGGCGAATGACCATCCACCGATGATCCGGTCCAGAACGCCGTTGCTGGTCGAGAAGTGCTTGCCCCGCCCGAACGGCAATTCATAGTTCGCAACGATGTTGCTCACCCAAGTGCGGTCCCAGGGGGCAGGCGCGTAATCATAGCGCAGATTGAAGTTGTTGTTGGGAGCCGCCTCGACGTACTCCTGGTTGATGCCAATGGTGTTCAAGGTATGGGAGTAGGTGAGGTTGCCCAGCAGGGTCAGCCCGTGTCCAGCCCGCTTCTGTAAAGAAACGATAGCCGCCTGGTAATTAGAGAAGCCGGTGGTCGTGCCGGCATTCAAGGCAGCATATCCCTGAAGGGTCTCGGGGAGAATGGAGCAGAAATTGCAGCCGGAGAAATTCCAACTCCCGTCGATGTCGGCAAAGACCGAGTAAGGCGCTTCAAGGGTAATGTTTGAGGTCCCGGCTGACCCTTCGGCGGACTGAACGGCCGCGGTGCAACTGGTAAAGCCCTGGCAGTATGGGCTGCCGGCCAAAGCCGTCTCGAAGAAGGGCTGGGGAGAGGCCGCCTTGCCGGCATGATCAGCCTGCCAGAGATTGTAGAAGGCCTGGGCATACGATTGCCCGCCCAAAGTCAGCATATAAGGCACGTTATTGATATCGGTACCGAGATAGAGGTGCTTGGCCCAACGTCCCACATAGCCCACTTCCAGGATCATCTGCCCGGGAAGCTCCCGCTGGATGCTGAAGTCTACCTGATCGTCGCTGCCTGGGCGGTACTTGTTGTCAAGCGAGAAGAGGACGCTGGCGGCGGGAGAGTTGATGCCGGGCTCTGCCGGGACGGGAAGGGTCGGGCTCACCGCCGGGAACGGAGCCACGTTGCCGTCCACGCCGATGCGGAAGGCAGTCGTCGGGTCGACCCCTGCCACCCCATTGCACTTACCATTCGTGCCCGCGCCATTGCAGCGCACCGGCTGACCGAAGCCGTAACCGAGCAGTGGTGTTAGCGCTAAATTCACCGCATTAGCTCGGTCGTAGATGCGCGCGTAGCCGCCTCGAAACACGGTCTTCTTGTTTCCGAAGAGCTTGCCAAGGAAACCAGAACTGAAGGCGGGATTCCAAGCCAACGAAACACGGGGGCTGAAACCTCCATAGAAAGGATTGAACGGATATTTGGGACTTCCGCCGACGGCCCGGATGGGCATGAAGCCAACCACAGGATTATAGACTTGGCCTTGCAGCGCGGCCCTTTGGCGGTTGTCCATATACGACTGGAAGTTGAGGGGGTTGGCGGCCGAATCGGTTAGGTAGTCCTGAATGCCCTTCAGCTCGAAGGGAGGCATCTGCACGCCCCATTCAAGGCCGTAGTTGAGGGTCAGGTTGGGCTTGATTTTGAAGGAGTCGGTGAAGTACAGGCTGTAGCTCTTGGTAATCACATGATCTTCCAGATAGGGTGCGCCGGTGAGGTGAAAGTCCGTCCCGCCCCGTACAAACAACTGCTGGGCTTGCCCGACCACACCTAGCGCCTCGGCATAGAGCGAATTCCAGGAACCCAGCCGGTTTTTGGTGATGCAGTTGGTGGTAAGGGTGTTGGTGCAGATCGGCGGCTGGAATTGGTCAGTCATCTTGAGCCCGCTGGTCTTGGCTATCTGGTAGACCAACTGGGTGAGCGAGCCAGTTACGTTGTCGGGCCGGACGTGATTATCCCACCAGTGGGTATACTGGCCGCCGATCTGGAAGAAGTGCTTGCCCTTCAGCCAGCTCACGCTGTCGGCAAAGGTCCAGTCGTGCCCGTTCCAGGTGCGGAAGCGCGCGTCCTGTGTATCGAAGGCCATGGGAGCCAGCGGATCATTCGTCTCGCCGCCCACTTCCAGTCCTCCTGGTATGCCCAGCACCCCCGTGGGAACCCCGTAGCGAACCCAGTTCCAATCGTTGCGAAGGTAGCTGACGTGAAACTCATTGGTTAGCGTGGGAGTGAGCATCCCAGTCAACCCTGCGACCACGTAACGTGGTTGCTGCGGGTTAGAGGAATGGGAAGCGGGCACGCCTTTCGTATCTCCCTTCACCAGGCCCCCGATGTCCACTTGGTTCGTCGAGGGCTGAACCAGTTTGTAGAACCGGTAGCTGGTGTTGAAACGCCATTTGGCACCAAAGTCATGATCGATTCTCACCACGAAGAAGTTATCGCTGATGGGAAGCTTCAAGGGAGCGAAAAAGCCGCAGGTGTTGAGGTGATCGCCGCCGTGCGCGCAATCGTTGGGTTGGGGCTCGTAAGTATTCCACAACTGGCGGATAACCGGGTTCAGTCCGATGCCGCGTGGATCACAGGGAAGGTTACCGGCCGGCCCGCATCCGGTGGTGCCCGACAGGTCATATTGGTCGATGTTACCGCTCGCGTCGCGGAACTGCAGGATGCCCTGCCGCAGGAGGTCACTGGGCACGGTTTTCTCAAAGGCAGCATTGGCGTAAGGATACCGCCGGCCCTCGTAGTTGAAGAAGAAGAAGGTCTTCCCCCCTAAGATTTCTCCGGAAGGCAGCGGGCCACCCAAACTACCGCCAAAACGGTTCTGATGTTCCTTAGTCTTGGGGGCCTGCCGGATATTCAGATTCCAGCTCGCCGCGTTGAGCCAGTCCGCCTGGAAGTAATCGTAGGCCGATCCATGGAAGGTGTTGGTGCCGCGCTTGGTCACCAGCATGACCTGGCCCCCTGCCGACGTGCTGAAATCCGCAGTCTGATTGTTGGTGGCGACCTTAAATTCCTCGATGCTCTCCACCGGGGTGGGGATTGCCGCCTGCGGGCCTACGTAACCGCGATTCCCGCTGACGTACCCGTTGTCCCCGGCCAGATCATCCGTCGCATTGCCTCCGTCGAGCGTGAAGGTGTTCTGGTCCGACATTGCACCCGCCACTTGGCCGCCGGTGATGTTGCCTTCGGCTCCGCCGAAGGTGGGAGCCGTAGCGGGCTGAAAGATGAGCAACGACGTCGCGTCTCGGTTCTGGTTGGGAAGCGTCAGCAGGATGTTGCCGCCTACGGTGGTTCCCATAGTCGAGTTCAGCGTCTGCAGTTCAGCCCCGGGAGTCGCCCGCACCTCGACCGTCTGGGTGGTGGCGCCAACCTCGAGCGTCACATTCAACGTCAGTTGCTGGCCGACGACCACTTGCTGTTGGGGTATGACCGCCTGGCGAAATCCCGTTTTATTCACCGTGACGTCATAGGTGCCGGGCAAAACGTTGGTGAAGACGTAATGTCCGTCGGCATTGCTCGTTGTCGACATGCTTGTTTTAGTCGCCACATCCGTGATGGTGATTTGCGCGCCCGCAATCACGGCACCGCTCTGGTCCGTCACGGTGCCGACAATGGTGCCCGTGGCGCTAGCCTGACCCTTCAAGAACGCAGGCGCAACGGCGAAGGCCAGTAAAGATACCAGCATCAGCTTCAAGCTACGCATAGTCCCTCCCCCGGCAATTTTGAAGATGGGTTTAAAACAGCAGGTGCGAGGCTAAGAACGAACTTTGCGGAGATACGCAGGTTCCTTGGCAGAAAGGGCGGACAGAAAGCGAGGGTACAGCATGCTTCTTCAGGCTCGGATGCCAAGGCTGGTCATCCTCCGGCAATGACCAGACAATCAGCCAGCGGTAGGTAACGGCCGGTAGCGGGATCCACTCGGCAAAGCACCCCAGCAAGCCACGAACCGTATCGGGAGCCGACTGTCCCAGAACGCGGTCTTTACCCTTAGCTTCGACGTACGTAAATAACTAATGATACCAACACCCTGTACGCCGCCAACCTGCGCCTCCTATACCACCCGCTTCCTTGCATGTCAAGAAAAAATTTCTTTGCCGGCTGATTAAAATATAGCCCCATTCCCTGTCCCTTTCACGAGGACTGACCAATCGCATCCGGAAACGGCCTCTAGCCCTGCCTCGGAAACAAGAAGTAACCCGGGCCCACACGCATGTTACGGATGAGGGACGGCGGCGACACCGCAGCGATCAGCAGGCCGCCCACGGTTTGAACCAGCGCGAGAGGCCAGATATTGGGCTGGCGGGCGTAGACCTCAGCGAAGGCGTAGCCAGCGACCAAGGTAGCGATCATCAGAATGGGGTTGGGGATATGCGCGCCGCCGAACATGACTCCTACCAGTAGGGAGCTGAGGTGCTGGCTGCGAATCAACCTCTGCAGGCGGCGATGGAAATAGCATTGGGTGAGGTACTGCTGGGCGAAGCACCAGGAGCCGTACCCGGCGAAGTAGGTGAACGCGTGATGTCCCGGCCACATGAGGCTCAGGGCGTGGTGGGCGAACCCGTAGAGAAGCAGCGGGAGGAAGATGGCCGATGCGAGGGGCAAAATGATCGCGGCGCCTCCTCGCAGCCCCTCTCGCCCCAATCCAAGGTCACGCAGCCGGTCACCATGCAGCACCTGGCTTCCCAAGACGGCGGCCAGCAGCACCCTCCAGGCACGGGGATGGCTATATTGCCAGACCCAAATGTACAGTAGAATGCCCGCGTAGATGGCCAACACTTCGATGGCAGTTGCGCACCTGGCCCAACCGGCACGGCTGGTGCGGGAAGAGGCGTAGCTTGCGAGGTGTTTTCCCACCGAGGTTAACGTGCCCATGGACTGTGCCTTGACCATTGTACGCCCCGCCCGCCGCTGCCTTGTAAGCAGGCGGCACACCCCTCGACGCAGCGGCTGTTGGAGGGCGGGGTGGCGTCTCGGGTTAGTCCTGTTGGCTGCCACGCCCTCGCTCTTGCCGGCGCAGGCACCGCAGGAGCGCCATGTGGTCGTCATCTCCGTGGACGGCATGGGTTCGAGCTATTACGTCACGCCGCCGCCAGGACTTCGCATTCCGAACCTGCGAAGTCTGATGCAGGCGGGTAGCTATGCGGAGGCGGTCGAGGGTGTCTATCCCACGGTCACCTACCCCTCCCACACCACACTCATCACCGGACGCCGGCCTGCGGAACACGGCATCTACACCAACCTTGCCTCCCGCGAACCCGGGCAACATGCAGGCGACTGGTTCTGGTTCGCCCAGGCGATCAAGGTGCCGACGCTGTGGGACGAGGCACGCGAGCACCATCTCACGACGGCCGCCATCGCCTGGCCGGTCAGCGTGGGAGCCCCGATTGACTGGAATGTGCCCGAGATCTGGGATCCGTCGAAGCCGCCGGGCCTTGACATGATGTACCTGGCGAAGTTCATGAATCCCCTGGTGGGAGCCGAGCTGCTAGGAGCGCTGGGGCTGCCTGCGCCGGGCGCCGATCCGGACACGCTCAAGGCGCGCCTCGCCATCTACCTGATCAAGGAACATCAACCCAACCTGACGCTGATTCACTTGGTCGATCTCGACGAGACCGAGCATGAGCACGGGCCCGGCAGTCCGCAGGCCCTCGCCACCCTGGCGCACGTGGACAACCTGATCGGCCAGGTGGTGGAGGCGGTGAAGCAGGCCGGACTCGAAAGCTCAACCGATGTCTTCGTCGTATCGGACCACGGCTTTCTCCCCGTCCGCCGCCTCCTGCACCCTAACGTGCTTCTGGTTAACGCCGGCTTGCTAACCGCAGATCCCCAGGGGCACATCACGGGCGGCAAGGTCATGACGGTGGCGAATGGAGGCTCCTTCTTCATCTACTGGCCGGCGAAGCAGAACCGCCAAGCCGAAATCCTGAGCGCCCTGAAACCCCTTCTCGACGCCGGGCTGGCCTGGGCCGTGCTGGATCAGCAGGCTTTGAAAGAGTTGGGCGGCGATCCGGACGCCAGGCTGGCTTGGGAGGCACCCGAAGGCACGGCATTCGTTGACTCGGCCCGCGGCAACCTCATCGTGGAGCAGGAGGCCGTCACCGGCACCCACGGCTACCTGCCCTTTCGCCACGGCCTCGAATCCGCTTTTCTGGCGCACGGCCCACACATCCAGGCTGGCGTGAACCTTCACCGCATTCCCATGACGCGCATCGCGCCCACCATCCTCCAGGCCATGGGCGTCGACGATCCGCAATTCGGAGATGACCCGCCGCTTCGGGAGGTGCTGGTCAGGCGCGGGCGCCTTCCGCGAGCTCCGGGCCGGGTTCGACCGCGACGGGCAGCGTCCCCCTGAACGCCGGCTAATTCATCTTCACCCGTCTGGCGCCCGGGGCAGCCTGAATCCGAAACGTGGCCAGCGGGATGCTGTGGTTCACCCGCATGGCCGAGTAACGGGCGATGATGTAATCACCGGAAGGCTCCAAGAACTTCTGCTGAAGCGGCAACCAGGACTCCTCACCGATCCAGAGCTGCACCTTGGTGAGCTGCGCGGCGAGGTCCTTATCCTTGGGCGTGAGCTCCAGAACCGCAGCGGCTTCGTCCTCCACGGTCTCTTCGCCGGTGAGCTTCACCTGGTAATACTTCTCCAGCTCGCTCACCGGCGTGCCAAAACCAAGGGAGAGCAGCTGTTCCACCAGGTTGCTCCGCTTTCCGATGTCGTATTCCTGGATCTCATTTACTTTGGGCAGATACACTTGCGCTGTGTTTCCCTTCAGTAGGATCTGTTTCGGATCGGGCTTCTGGAAATCGATCTTGAGCGTCGGGGTCTTGGCCTCCTTGCGGAAATAGAGCTGGCCGTACTCGGTGGAGCGGTCGTCGACCAGAACGGTGACGGTGGTATAGGCGAGGTCGGCGGAGAGGGTTTGCAGCCCCTTGGCGGTCTGGTCCAGATGCCAGGCCAGCTCTTTGAAATCCAGGGACGCCCTGCCGTTAGAACGCTGAGCGCGCGCCGAAGGCACCATACCAGCCAGCAGCGGGACGCACACCAAGCGCGTAAGCACTGAATCGGACAAGGTCATAAGGCCTCTGTTGTTTTAGATGCAAGCCACCGGCAGCGGCAGCCGAGTTGCCCTGCCAGCCGTCCGCGCTCCTGCCGCAGCGCTCTCGGGATGCCGCCAAGCGGCACCTCGAAGCCAACGTCACAGCTCCGAGTTCACTCGCCCGCAATCCGCGTATAGCGCAACTGCTGCTGGAGGAAGTCGCGCGGATAACTGATGGTGACGTCGTCGATCTGGTGGTGGGCGTCGTAGTGGAGTTCCAGCTCGGGGTTGATCCCCACCCAATAGGTCGGCAGGTCCAGCTTCCGGTAGCGCTCCACGACCTGGTCCCGCCACGCCGGGTTGAAATGGATACCGTAGCGGGTGATGAGCGCCTTGACGGCATCGTAGTCACCTTCCGCCTTGATGCGCATCAGCTCGGCCAGCAGCATCCCGACGCCCTGCCGCATCCTCTGGTACTCGGTGATCACCATGTAGACCTTGCCGTCGGCGCGCTGGATGGGCTGGATGGCTCCCGTCTTGTCGCGAATGTAATTGACGATCAACTGCGTGCCCCGGCGATGGTCCTCCTCGATGGTGTCGCCCGTGGGAACCTCGCGCAACTGAACCAGGGCAGCGCGCGCTTCGGCGTCGTAGGCTGCCTTGGCCACCTCATAGTTCGGCATCGCACCCATCTCAATCAGCTTGGGATCCCAAAAGTTCCACAGCGCCATCAGGTCCGCGCGGGTCTCTTCCAGCGTGGAGTAGTATTCCTTGATGTAGTTGGCGGGCTCGTGCGTGAGCCGCGGGCTGAGCTTGCCGGACCCGTGTCCGATCACCTCGTGCATCGCCGTGAAGAGCTCCTCGGCTAGGTCGCCATACTTTCGCGCGCGCTCCATCTCCGCCTGGGAACTGGCAAACTCCTCGGACACCTTGTGACCTTGGGCGCTGCTGAGAGCGCGCATCGAGCCGGTGAAGATGAAGCTCTTCGAGCCGTACTGGGCGTGAATCTCGGCTTCGTTCGGGAGGTTGTCGCCAATGGTGGTCACGTCGAAGTCGCCCGTCTCGATAAGGGTCTCATCGGCGTGGACCAGCGGCGGCTGCGGGTGCTCCTGCTTGTACTGGGTGTCCCAGGGGGCGCGCTGCTCAAAGTAGGCAACATGGTCGGCAAAGCTTTTCATCAGCCGGTTCATCGGCTCGTCGACGACGGTGACGAAGCCCTGAATGGCTCCCTTGACCCCCCGCGGATCCTTGTAAACTTCGACGAAGCCATTCGAGAAATCCGGGTTCGAAGGATCGCGCACCCAGTCGATCCCGCATTGGATCCAGTCGGCGCGCTCACCCGTCTGGTAATAGCGGATCAGGTCGTGGATCACCCGCTTCTGCGAGTCCGGCGCGTAGGGCAGCGCCCGGCTAAGATACTGGATGGCGAGGCCCAGCTCCCGCGCATAAAGCCCGGGCGGGACCTGCTCGCTCGATCCCGGCGGCGTGCCCGCGCGGTAGGCCTCCTCCACCAGCCTGCCGCCCTTCTTCACCAGGCGTGAGTTCAGACCATACCTTTCGGTGAACCCCTTCAGGTCCAGCAAGGTCACGCCGTGATAGAAGTTCACCGCGCTCGCTTCCAGCGGGTCCTGCCCGTTGGGCGGATTCTTCCAGGTAAGCATGGGCTGAAAGTCGGGATCGAAAATGGGCTTCTCGAGCTCACGCAACTCGCGGGCCAGCCGGCCCGGAGGGCCCAGCCGGGCCCCGTTTTGGAGCGCGCGGCTGGCCGCGGCCCTCAGCTCGGCCGGTGTGAACTCCGGCTCGAATTTGCGCGAAGTGAACGTGTTATGGTTGCCGTGGTTGCCGAAGAACAGCTTCGCGTAGTCGGTGATCTTCTTCAGCACGGCCGGGTCAATGCCTTGCGAGTGGGTGATGATCTGCTCGAGCAAATACTTTTCGCGCAGGCCATAGACCGAGTTCTGGTCATAGGCGATCGGGTTGACCGCGATGGCCGCCATGCTGAGCCAGTAAGCGCCGATCTTGCTCGCCAGGGGGAGAGCCTTGAAGCTGTCGGCGTAAACCTGGATGAAGCCAGTCGCGCCCACGCGGTCGACCAGGCTGGGTGGTTGAACCCCGGGCTGCTGGGGTTGGGGCTGCTGGGGTTGGGGCGTCTGGCAAAAAGCTCCGCCGGCCGCCAAGCATAAGAGCAGCACCCCGACTGAGGCAGCCCAACCAGCCGGATGTTGAACGTTCCTCATCTGTTGGGTTTTCGAAACAAGACTGACCAGCGCCCTCTCCTTGAGGTCCCTCCCATGCTTAGGCCCTCGGCCAGCAAACGCCGGGCGCTCTTCCCCAAGCTGGCACCGGCCATTATGTCGCAAATCTCCGCGTCCCAACATTAGAAATTCTCCAGGATGGCCGTGACCAGAGTGCGGGCGAGGTCGCGCGCCAGGCGGTCGAGGGCGGGCTGGTCCTCGGCGAAGAGGGCGGAAGTGTTGGGACTCACTTGGTATTCCTCGCGGAAAATGTAGCTCGGATTGGCAAAGATCGCCTTTTGGCTGTGAAGATCGACCAGCTCGACGGCGGTGGTCACCTGAATCTGCAACGTGGTAGCGCGGCCCGTAGTCAGGTCAAAGGCAACAACCCCGGACCGCACATCCTCCACCGTGCCCTTCAGCACCGCGTCAGCTTCCGCAGGATTGGCGGTGACGCGAAAGCGCGTGCGTTCGATGAACTCGCGGGTCAAGGCGGCCGCCAGGCGGTGCTCAAGCTGGTACTGATGGGTGTGGTTGACGAAGGCCGGTACGGCGATGGTCTTCACGTCGGGCGGGATGCGGTCCCCGCGTCCGGCGACGTGATATCCGCAGCCGGGAGCCAGCGCCACGCCCAGGAGGACCGCTGCCGGGCGCAGGGTGTCGAACAGCATGCTGGCGCGAGCACGCATCCTCATGAGGCCAGGGGTAGCTTGCTGGAAGCAGCTTCGGCGATCTCCACCGCGCTGGTAGCCGCCAGCCGCAAATTGTCCACCACCGCCCAGATCCACACGCCCGCCAGGCGGCCTGCATCGGGTAAGATCGCGTCCACCAGGATATCACTGGTTCCTGTCACCTCAGCCTGCGACGGTGCACGTTCGGAGAGGCGCGCCACCCGAATGCGGTCGCCAGCCACCGCCTGTTTCACCTTCTCCGGAGCAAGGGGCTGCGCCGTTTCGACGTAGAGGGAGACGGCCATTGAATAGAAGACCGGTGCCTGAAAGAAGCGCAAGGCTGGCACCGGGACGCGATCGCGCAGATATTGAGCCAGCTGGCCGCGAACGCGCGCCTCAGCCTCACTCAGGGCATCGCGCTGGCCGTGGCCGATCCGGGGCAGAACATTGAAGGCAATCTGCGCGCCGAAGACACCGCGAGGAATCTTCTGGAAGCTCAGCAGATTCACGGTCTGCTTCTGCAGCTCATCGATCGCCGAGGGCCCGATCTCCGACGCGGGGCTGAAGACGTGAGCGACGGCAACCTTCACCTCGTAGCGGGCGGCGATGCGCAACAGCAGGCTGCCGATGGTCATCGCCGCCGGATGGGGAGTCACGAGCACCGCAGAGCCCGCCTCGCCCGCGGCGGCACGGTAAGAAGCTGGATCCAGCAGCGGACCGGCCAGGAGGCGCTGCCTCGTCCCCGTGGCCGCTTCCCCGAGGTCGATGACCACACACGGACGGTGAACTTTCTCCGCCGCGCCACCGGTCCCCGTCTCTGGCGGCGGGCAGGCGAGAAATCGCGGCAGCCTCGGGCTGGCGAGAAAAACGAAGTCCAGCTCCGACTCCTTCACCTCCTCTTCCGCGACAATGACTTCCGCCCGGTCGGTAAGATCGACAATGGGAAGCCCTGGGTCTTCGCCCTCCGCTTCCAAAGTGACCAGGCGGGATACAGGAAAGGCGCGCTGCTCCAGCACCTCCAGCAGCTCCTTGCCCAGCAGCGACGACGCCCCACTGATCCCGATGCGGTAACCTGCCCGTCCCACCTTCATGACGCAGGCACCTCCTCCCGGTGGGAGCCACCAGGGGCTGACGGCGGATGGTGGCGGAGGTGGGACACCACCCGCAGGACCGGTCCGGCTGCCGCATACATCGAAGCCAGGGCCAGCAGAATCCACTCCGAATAGGCCCAGATCAAGTAAACCACCAGCACGATGAGGATCATGACGACAAAGGGGCGCTGGCGGCGCAGGTCAAACGTCTTGAAGGTATGATAACGCACCGTGCTGATCATCAGGAAAGCCAAAACCCCCACCAGCACTAGCCAAAGCACGGCCAGGCGCCAGTCAATCAGCGGCGACTTTTCGAAGTGCACCACCGCTGCAATGACCGCAGCCGCCCCCGGGATAGGCAGGCCGACGAAGTACCGGCGGTCACTGCTGGCGTGGGTGCTGCTGATATTGAAACGCGCCAGGCGCGCCGCGCCGCATACGACGAAGGCGAGGGTGACGAGATATCCCAGTGTCCGCAGGTGCTGCAGCGCCAGCGGACCCACCGCTTGGTCCACCGAGCGGACACCCCAGGCAAAGGCCAGCAACGCCGGAGCTATGCCGAAGGCAATGATGTCCGCCAGCGAATCAAACTCGCGGCCAAAGTCCGACGCCGCCTGGGTCAGGCGCGCGATGCGCCCGTCAAAGATGTCCCAAACAATGGCCAGCCCGATCGCCTTGGCCGCCACATCGAACCCTACCCAGCTGGGATCACCGCTCGACTCGGCCGCGGTAGCGCGCAGCGTGGACATGAGGGCCACGTATCCGCAAACCAGCGTCCCGCCGGTGAAGAGGCTGGGCAAGATGAAGACGCCGCGCCGCGGGCGCCGCTTGCGCTGGTAAACTGCCGCTGGCTGGGGTTCCATCATCCGGACAGCAACTCGCCCACCCGCTCTGGGCTGGGAAGCCGTCACCGATCCGGGCCGTGGCGCGCCGTCTGGCTGCGCCGCCCGCTCGTCGCCAGAATGCTGCTCCCCGCCCTGACGCGATCCCCGGTCTTCACGCAGAGGTGAACGTCCGGCTCCAAGGCTACGTCCACCCGCGACCCAAACTTGATCAACCCTACCCGTTCGCCTCGGGCCAAAACGTCGCCGGGTCGTTTCCAGAATACGATGCGGCGTGCTAGCACGCCAGCGATTTGCTTCACTACCACCACCCCGGGTTCGCCCTCCAGCGTGAAGACGTTCTGCTCGTTTTCGAGCGAGGCAGCCTCGCTCGAGGCGAGGCGAAACGAACCGCGCCGGTAGCTCACCTGGGTGATGGTGCCCGCGATGGGTGCACGGTTCACGTGCACGTCGAGCGGCGACATGAAGATGCTGACGCGCCGCACCGGCCGGCCGTCGATCTGCTCATCAACGACCTGCACCACGCGTCCGTCCGCGGGGGAAACGATGGCTGAGGGATCCTGGGGAATGGGCCGGTCAGGGTCGCGGAAAAAATTGAGGACGAAAAGCGCAAGGAGCAGAAAAAAACTGGCGGCTCCAGGCAGGTGCAAGCCGTAAAGACCGCTGGCGATCAGGAGCAGCGGGAGACCATACCAGTATCCCTCTCGCACCATACCTGGTTAGAATTCTGAGAATTCGCCCCGCCAGCTGCTGCAAGAACCCGCGGCGGGCTGCTTAACAGCCTGCTGTCGCAACCCGCCAGGGCTTCTCTGTCCGGCCCTGGGGGTTCGCTCGACTGACCGGCGAGCCCAGCTGGCCTCTCTAGGCGCGCCCCGCGCGGCGGATGAGCCGTTCCATCTCATCCTTCGCACGCAGCTTCAGCTTCTTCAGCCGGACTTCGGCCATCTGCTCGTCATCGCTGAGGTGCCGCCGCGACGCAAGCTCTTCCAACTGGCGGCTGTAGCGGGCGTGCTCTTGGTAAAGGCGCTGGTACTCGGGATCGGTGGCCATCAACTGCTCCCGGATGGCCTCGGTGGAAGTGCTCACGGCCCTGTCACCTCCCTGCAGGAATTCCGCTCTGCCCGCAGGTTAGCATAGTGCCGGAGGGAGTTCAATCTCCCCAAAAAGTGGCGGCCCGGCAAGGGCCACGACCGCACGCAGAGAGACTCGCGGAGAGCTTCCAAGGTAGCCTCGGGAAATTTCTGGACCACTCAGGCTCCGTCGGCCACGCCACGCGGCGACCCTGGCCATCGGGCAGAGGCGTTCTCATTACGTTACGGATAGCCAGGCAGCGTAGAACCCTGATGATCACGAAGGTCTTGACACCTAGGAGTCACTTTTGATATCCGTCGAGAGCGTTTGGTAGTCAAGCAAGTATAGAAGTCGCGGACCGTTGTCCGGTGTGCCATTTGCGTCGGTGGTACGGGTCAGGAGTCGGAGGATCACCATGTTGCCCACGGCGTGTCGCGCTCGTATCTTGCTCTTCGTATTGGCTGGCTCTCTGGCGGTTGCTTTCCCCAAGCCAGCCCACCCCCAGGTGCTGTACGGGTCAGTGGTCGGGACGGTAACCGACCAGACGGGTGCCGTGCTGCCAGGGGCCCAAGTGACCCTGACGAATGACGCGACAGGGCTCAAGCGCCAGACCACCACCGATTCGGCCGGCCGGTATCGAATCCTTGATTTGCCCGAAGGCAGCTACAGCGCGGAGGTCACAGCGAGCGGCTTTCAGCTCCTGAAGCAGACGGGCATCCGGGTGGTGATTGGCGAAGTGAATGAGCAGGACTTCCAGCTCACCGTCGGAGCTACCACGCAGGAGGTGACGGTGCAGGCTTCGGCGGCGGTGCTGGAAACGCAGAAGGCCGACGTCCATACCGAGATCAGCAGCTTCGCCATCGACAACTTGCCTACTGACCCCTACCGCAACTTTCAGACGGTCGAGCTACTAGCCCCCGGCGTCTTCTCCGACTCTCACATCACCAGGAACTACCCGAACTCCTACGCCGACACGCCCGACCGCTCGCTCAATATCGACGCCAACGGCCTGCCGCCGCGGATCAACACCACGCGCGTGGACGGCGCCACGAACCTCTTCATTTGGCTGCCTAACCACATGCTGGTGATCCCGCCCCAGGATACGATCCAGGAAGTAAACGTTCAAACATCCAACTTTGACGTGGAGAAGGGGCTGACGGCCGGCGTGGCCACCGACGTGATCACCAAGTCGGGAACCAATGATCTGCATGGCACCCTCTACGGCTTTCATAGTGATAACGCACTGGATGCGAGCAACGTCTTCTATCCCGGAAACCTGAGGAAGGCGAAGCATATTGTGAACCAGGATGGCGGCACCATTGGAGGGCCGATCAAGCGCGACAAGCTGTTCTTCTTTGGCAATTGGGAAGGTCTGTTTGAAAGAAACAATTACTCCGCCGCCGCTACGGTGGCGCCCGTGGCGGACGGCACGACCATCAGCAACTGGCGTGGCGGCGACTTCTCCAGCGCCCTCGGGGCTCCCCTTTTCGATGCCCAGGGCAATCCCCTGACCGTGTGCACCACCGAAGGCCAGACCGTGCAACTGCGCGAGGGAATGGTATTTGACCCCACCACGGGCAATCCGGACGGAACGAACCGCTGCGTCTTTTCCTCCAACGGCGCCTTGAACGTCATTCCCTCCAGCCGGCTGAATCAGGGCGCCATGGCTTACTGGGCCTTGGTTCCCACGCCGAACTATTTCCCGCAGGGTCACATCTTCAACTCCAACACCACCTCCAATTATTTCATCAGCACCACCGACCGGGCCACGCGGCAGATCTTCGGCGGCAGAATCGACTGGAACCGCACGGAAAAGCACACCATCTGGGGTCACTACATGGGCCAGAACTTTAACTTCCACGATCCACCCTGGTTCGGTGCGGCGGGAGGGGGGTACTCCACCGGCACGAGCCATCAATACGCCCAAACCATGACCGTCGGCCACACCTGGACGCTTTCGCCAGCTCTGGTACTGACCGGACACGTGGGCTTCACCCGTATGTCTGAAAACAGCCACAACCCCACTTTTGGCAAGCCGCTGGGCGAAACGCTGCTCGGTATTCCAGGCTCGAATGCACCCGATGGCGACCCTCTCTACACAGGTATGCCCGGATTTTACATGTCCGGCTTTGACACGCTGGGTGACGCCAATTCCTGGCAGCCGGTCTTCCGCAACGATTGGACGCTTACCACGTCGCACAACTTCACCTGGGTGCGCCGCAGCCACGAAATTCGCTATGGGGTGGACGTTTCCCACAACCACTTGAATCACTGGCAGCCGGAGATCTTCTGTTGTCCGCGCGGTTACCTGGCGTTTTACGGCGACAACTCGGGCCTCGACCTTCCCATTGACGCCGCCTACGACCAGATGCCCGTGTTTACCAAACTCAATGGCGCCCTCACGCCGGCCGGCACCGGTTTCGCCACGGACCGCCAAAACGAAGTGGCGCTATTCGATCTGGGCATCATTTCCGAATCGTTTAAGAGCCGCCAGTTCATCAAGAACACGGCCAAGGACACGCAGTTTGCTCTCTACCTCGGCGACCGCTGGAAGGCCTCGCCCCGGCTCACCGTCGACGCTGGCGTCCGCTACGAATATTTCCCCCTCATCACTCGCGACGGGCGCATCAAGTTCGAGCGCTATGATCCGGCCACGAACGAAACCTTGCTAGGCGGAGTGGGTGGTAACCCCGTTCACCTGGGAGTCACGACGAGCAAGAAGCTCTTCACCCCCCGGCTTGGCCTGGCTTACCGGTTGAATGACAAAACGGTCTTCCGCACAGGATTCGGGCTGTCCAATGACACGCTTCCTCTGGAAAGGCCACTGCGGGGCTTCTTCCCCCTCTCGCTGGGCGCCGATAACGTCGTCCCCTCCACGCCCTTCAGCGCCTGGCAGCCGCTGGCCACCTTCGCCCAAGGCATTCCCCTGCTCCAGGATCCGGACATCTCCAAGGGGGCCGTCATCGCCCCCAACACAGTGGACGTCGGAACGCTGGGGCCGGGCGAATTCAAGCGGGCATACATCGAGTTTTGGAACGCCTTTGTGGAGCGCGACTTGCCCGGGCATGTGCTGCTCGGCGTGGGCTATGTGGGGAACCACTACGTGCACGAGATGAATGGAAGAAATTTAAACGCGGCCACGCTGGGCGGGGGCAGCGCCAGCCAACCGCTTTACGCTGCCTTCGGGCGAACGGCGGGCACTTACCAGTTCCAGGGCTACCTGGACTCGCATTACAACTCACTGCAGGTCACGCTCAACCGGCGCTACTCCCAAGGCTTGTTCCTGCAAGGGTCGTACACGTACTCCAAGGTCATCGGATATACCAGTGACAACAGTTGGGAAGACGCCCTGATGTTCAATTGCCCGCCGTCTCCGGCCTTGCCTCAGGGGTGCCAGGGGCACAACCGCGGTGTGGCAGGCTTCGACCACACACACATGTTCAAAATGGGGTTCGTCTACGAGTTGCCCTTGGGTGCTGGCAAACGGTGGGTGAACAGCGAGAAGGTATCGCGGGCCATCCTCGGAGGATGGCAGGTGAACGGTTATTTCAGCGCCTGGACGGGTGCGCCTCTCACCCTAACCAGCAGCGGTGGCAGGCTCCAGACTCCGGGAACGACGCAGACGCCGGACCAGATCGGGCCGGTCAAGTACCCGAAAGGGCAGGGTCCGGGCCAATTTTGGTTTGACCCGTCCAGCTTTGCACCCGTCCAGGATATCGGCCGCCTTGGAACCCTGGGCCGGAATCCCTCGTGGCTGCGCGGTCCGGGCTTGGTGCAGTTGGACTCCAGCCTGTTCCGGCACTTCAAGCTGAAGGAGAACTACGATCTCGAATTTCGGGCCGAGGCACAAAACTTGACCAACTCGCCTCATTTCAGCAATCCCTCGACTTACTGTACCAACATCAACGGCACCTGCGGCGGGAGCTTTGGCCAAATCACCAGCGGCTACGGCGAACGTTATGTCCAGCTCGGGCTGAAGCTGAGATTCTGAGTCGCAGGGACCGCCCGCCACCGGACGTTGGGAATGAGCCGGGGTTCAGCGATGGGTGTGAGCCCCGGCCCGGCCGGGCCCAGTGTCGCGTCCATCGCTCAGCGCAGTTCTAAGAAGTTCGCCAGGAGCTGCTTGCCCGAATCTGTGAGAATCGATTCTGGATGGAACTGGACGCCCTCGACTGGCGCTGCGCGGTGCCGCAAACCCATGATCAACCCGTCCGGCGACGTGGCGGACACTTCGAGGCAGTCCGGCAGGCCATCGCGATCGACCATCAGCGAGTGATAGCGAGTGGCCAGAAAGGGGTTGGGCAAGCCCGCGAAGATGGTCCGCGCGTCGTGATGGATCCGGCTGGTCTTGCCATGCATGATTTCCGGGGCCCGCACCACCTTGCCGCCAAAGGCCTGGCCAATGGCCTGGTGACCCAGACAAACCCCCAAAATGGGAACGCGCCCCGCGAAGGTTCGGATCAGGTCGAGGCTAATGCCGGCCTCGGAAGGCGTCTTCGGCCCGGGCGAGATGACGATTCGCTCCGGCGAGAGCCGCTCGATCTCCTCCAGGCTGATCTGGTCGTTACGGCGCACTTCCATGTGGGCGCCCAACTCGCCCAGGTATTGTACGAGGTTGTAAGTAAAAGAGTCGTAGTTGTCGATGACCAGCACCACTGCCAGGCCATTATACGTTCAGCGGGGTGAAGGTACCAGCTCGCCGCAAGGCTCCCGCTGCCACTGAGCGTTCGCTAGCCAGTTTGCAGGAGGGCTGGGAGGCCGGAAGCAGTTCGGAGGTCCAGGCCCGAACTTCGGCGGGTCCTACGTCACCGACCTCGCCGCCGCGGGCGGAGCCCCTGCTCGCGCGTTGTAAGCCGCCGCAGCTGCAACCTGGCCAGCAACCAGGATCGACGGCGCAGGAAAGCCGCGGGCCTGGTGGAGATTTCCAAGATTGCCCAGAAACATCTGCTCCGGCGGCTGTGCGGCGCGAGAGATCAGCAAGCAAGGCGTGTCGTGCGGGAGACCTGCTGACCCGAGGCGGATGGCAAGCTCCATATAGTCCCTCCCTGGCATGTAGACGACCGCCGTGACGTCCGGCCCCAGCGCGGGCCAGGACGGCTCCGCTCCCGAGCAATGGTGACCCGTCAAGAACACCACCGAGGAAGCGACATGCCGTTGCGTCAGGGTGATGCGGGCGGAGGCGCAAGCGACTGAGGCAGCGGTAACGCCAGGCACGATCTCGAAGTCCACGCCAGATTCCCTCAGCGCCCGGATCTCTTCACCGGCGCGGCCGAAGATCAAGGGATCACCACCCTTGAGCCGGACGACCGTCCAGCCATCCTGCGCATAGGCGATCATCAGGGCGTTAATTTCTTCCTGGGTCATCGTCTGGCGCCCGCAGCCCTTGCCCACGCTGCGCACGGTGGCGCCCTGGCAGGCCAGGCTTAGGACCTCGGGCGGCACCAGCTCGTCATGCAGGACCACGCTGGCGCTCTGCAGAATGCGAAGGGCCTTGAGCGTGAGCAGCTCCGGATCACCGGGACCGGCGCCGACCAGGTAGACCTTGCCGCGCTGTGGGCCCCTGGACTGGCGGCTCATTTCGACTCCTCGTCCAATTCCAACCGGCCGTCGCACAGGGTCAGCTTGTAGGCCTTGGCGCGCAAATCGGGGGCGGTTGAGCAAGCACCGGTGCGCAGGTTGAAGCGAAAGCCGTGACCAGGACAGATCACCTCTTCACCTTCGATCATGCCCTCTGCCAGCGGAACGCCTTCGTGCGGGCAGGCGTTCTGAAGGGCGTAGAGCCGGCCTCCGCGCTTGAAGACAGCCAGCTCGGCGCCCTTCAGCCGCACAGTTGTTCCGCACCCTTCGGACAAGTTAAGCACGGCCTGCGCCGGATCCTCGCTCGGGCGGGGCGGATTCTCCGCCGCGGGTGATACGGGCGGCGAGCCGGCAGGCCCAGCCGACCAGGCTGGGCCTGCCGGCGGTGAGGAAGGCACGCTCCGTAGCTGCTCGCGGACGGCGTCAAAGGTGCCAAAGCGAAAGAGACCCTCCAGGACTGGTTCGAGGCGGTCGCAGGGAACATCTTCCATCAGCTTCACGGCCAGGTTGGGGCGGGGACCGGACGAGCCGCCCACGAAGACGTCCACCGCATCGACGATCCCCTCTTCGGTTTTCACCCGTTTGCCCACCAGCCCGACATCGGCCACGCTGTGGTTGCCGCATCCGGCCGGGCAGCCCGACCAATGAAACGTCAGCGGTTTGTTCTTGGGCAGGACGGCTTCAAGCGCCCGGGCCAGTTTCAGCGCCCGATTCTTCGTTTCGATCAGCGCCAAATTGCAATAGTCGATCCCCGTGCAGCTCACCAGGCCGCGCAGGATGGGGGGAGGCTCGTAGCGCAATTCCTGGAGCAAGGGCTCCACCGTCAGGTCGCCAATCTTGCGGTCCGGAATATTGGGCAGGATGACGTTTTGCCCGGTAGTCAGCCGGATCTCGCCGTTGCCGTAAGCTTCGGCAAGGCGCGCCAGCTCCAACAGCTGATCGGAAGTGAGGCGGCCGACGGGGACGCAGAGTCCCGCGTAATTCAGCCCCGGCTGCTTCTGGCGGAACACGCCAACGTGGTCGCGGCTATGCGCCAGGCGCGCGTCGCGGCCCGCGCGCTCCAGCTGGCGTCCCAGCCGCTCCTCGAGTACGCGGCGCAGCTTTACGGTTCCCCAGGCGTCCACAAGAAAGGCGAAGCGTGCCTTGGCCCGGACGTCCCGCGGCCCGTGATCACGAAAGATCAGCACCAGGGCGCTGGCCAACTCGGCGGCCGCGGCCGGCTCGACGAAGACATCTAGCTCCGAGGCGATGCGGTATCCCCCCGAGCCGAGCTTGCCCCCCACCAGGACGTTGAACCCCTCGACCCGCCTGGTGCCCTCTTCGCGGATGGCGGGAACCAGGGCCAGGTCCTGTGTCTCGGCGTGGGTGCAGTTTTCCTTGCAGCCGGTAATGGTGACGTTAAACTTGCGCGGAAGGTTGGTGTAGGCGCGGTTGCCGATGAAGATTTCGGTGAACTGGCGGGCGATCGCCGAAGCGTCCAACAGCTCGTTGGGAGTCAGACCGGCCACCGGGCATCCCACCACGTTGCGCACGTTGTCCATCCCGGTCTGCAGCGTAGTGAGCCCCACCGCATTCAGGCGATCCCAAATCAGCGGTACGTGCTCCACCCTGAACCAGCGCAACTGAATCTGCTGGCGGGTGGTGATGTCCACGAACCCTTTGCCGAATTCCTTGCTAATAGCAGCCAGCGTGATGAACTGGGCCGAGCGGCTGATGCCGTTGGGAATGCGCACACGCATCATGAAGTGGCCTGGGGTCCGCCGGCGGAAAAAGACCCCCAGCCACTTCAGTCGCTCCCGGTCAGCCTCGCTGATGTTTTCCCAGCCTTCCCGGGCGAACCGGGGAAGATCCTGCAGGGTGTCGAGCCCGTCCTTCTCCCGCTTGTATTCTTCAATCTTGCTCATGGCAGCGCCCGGCGAATGGCGCGGGGACTGCGACGCGAAGTCAAGTCGCAGTCAAGTGAAATTATCTCGGCGGGGCGAGCAGCCTTCCAACACGAATCTTTTTATTTCTCAGATTATGGGCGGTTATAGGCTGCGGCTCCGCAACGAGGAGCCCGGGATCTCGGCAGGCCGAGGGTCTGGGGCCGGCCGGGGTGGCCGCCTTGTGTTAACATGGCTCGCCTTGCGCACGCGGCCACGCGACCGTTCCATGGTCGCACACGAAGCGGGCGGCAGAGTTGGAGTCTGTGTGGGAGGGTGGCGGCGGGACGCGTTGTGCGACCCGTGATGTGAAACTCCGAGGGTTACCATGAGCGTGAGAGCCCTTAGCCGATGGGCAGGCGTTGTACTGCTCTGCGGCTCGATCACCCCGGCAGGGCGCGGGCAGGAGCAGGCACTTCCTTACCGCGACCCATCCCTGCCCATCGAACGCCGGGTCGATGACCTAGTTTCCCGCATGACGCTCGAAGAGAAGGTGCTCCAGATGCAGCACACCGCCCCAGCCATCCCGCAGCTGGGGATTCCTGCCTATGACTGGTGGAATGAAGCGCTGCACGGCGTTGCCCGCTCCGGCTACGCCACTGTCTTCCCCCAGGCCATCGGCATGGCCGCCACCTGGGACGCCGACTTGGTGCACCGCGAAGCCGAAATCATCGCCATCGAGGCACGCGCCAAGTACAACCAGGCGCAGCGCGAGAACAACCACAGCATCTACTACGGACTTACCTTTTGGTCGCCGAACATCAATATCTTTCGCGATCCCCGCTGGGGCCGCGGCCAGGAGACATACGGCGAGGATCCCTTCCTGACGGCCAAGCTGGCCACCGCCTTCGTTACCGGGCTGCAGGGCGATGATCCCCGATATCTGAAGGTCGTGGCGACCCCCAAGCACTACGCCGTGCACAGCGGGCCAGAGCCCGAGCGGCACCGCTTCAATGTGAATCCCACGCCCCACGACCTGGAGGACACGTACCTGGCGGCCTTCCGCGCTACCGTCGTCGAAGGCCACGCCGGCTCGGTGATGTGTGCCTACAACGCCGTGAATGGCCAGCCTGCCTGTGTTAACCCCTACCTGCTCGAGCAAACGCTGCGCCAAGCGTGGCAGTTCCAGGGTTACGTCACCTCGGACTGCGGAGCGGTGACCGATATCACTTTGGGCCACCACTTCACGCCTGATAACGAACACGGCGCGGCCGCCGCCGTGCGGGCCGGCACCGATACGACCTGCGGTAACGAGTTTGCCCAAGAGGGAGCGCTGATCAACGCGGTTCGCGATGGGCTGATCAGCCAGCGGGAAATCGATACGGCAGTGAAGCGGCTCTTCACCGCCCGCATGCGGCTGGGCATGTTTGACCCGCCAGAACGTGTGCCTTTCAACAGCATCCCGATCTCCGAAAACGATTCGGCACCGCACCAGCAGCTGGCCCTTCGGGCGGCGCGCGAATCGATGGTGCTGCTAAAAAACGACCATGGCATTCTTCCCTTGGAACCAAGCGTGAAGAAAATTGCGGTCATCGGACCCAATGCCGAGTCCTTGGCTGCGCTCGAAGGCAACTACAACGGCACGCCCTCGCATCCCGTCCTGCCCGTTGACGGCCTGCAACGGGTCTTGAAGGCTGAGGTGCTCTACGCGCAGGGATCACCTTACGTTACCGAGCTGCCCGTGCCCGTACCGCGCACCGTGTTTCACCAGGAGAACGGCAAGCCCGGGCTGAAGGGCGAATACTTCGCTGCGGCGGACTTCACGGGCCAGCCCGTCGTCACCCGGGTGGACCCGCAGATCCAGTTTGATTGGAACGCGGCGTCCCCCGTCTCGGGCGTCCCGATGAAGGCCTTCGCCGTGCGCTGGACGGGAACCTTGACGCCGCCCGGTCCCGGCCGCTACACCTTTGGCATCAGCCGTCCCCACTGCTATCCCTGCGGCGACCACGAGACGTATCGGGTTTACCTGGATGACCAGCTCGAGGCCGAAGCCAGCTTCCACGACTTCGGCTGGCATCCCAAAGCACCGGACTTCACTGTCAGCTTCGCGGATACAACGCCCCATGGCTTCCGCCTCGAATACACTCACCAGGCACCGCTATTTGCTGCCGGTGCGACGTTCGAATGGCGCCCGCCGGCGGGCGTTCTGCAGCAGGAGGCGGTGAAAACCGCCCGGCAGGCAGACGTGGTGCTGGCGTTTGTGGGGCTGTCACCCAACCTAGAAGGCGAAGAAATGCCCATTCGCGTGCGCGGGTTCAGCGGCGGGGATCGCACCGAGATCGGCCTGCCAGCGGTGCAGCAGAGTCTGCTCCAGGCCCTCGCCGCCACCGGCAAGCCACTCGTGGTGGTGCTCATGAACGGCAGCGCCCTGGCTGTCCCCTGGGCGGAGCAGCACGCCGCAGCGATCCTTGAAGCCTGGTATCCAGGAGAAGAGGGCGGCACAGCCATCGCGGAGACGCTCGCTGGCGCCAATAACCCGGCGGGCCGCCTGCCAGTAACCTTCTACGCCTCACTTGACCAGCTCCCTGCCTTTGACGACTACTCGATGCGCCATCGCACTTACCGTTATTTCAACGGGAAGCCCCTCTTTCCGTTCGGCTTTGGACTGAGCTATGCCCGCTTCGCCTACAGCAGCTTGAAACTTTCCTCCCGCCAGCTTCGGGCTGGCGACCCCCTCACCGTCGAGGCAGCTGTGCGCAACACGGCCCCTGTCGCCGGCGATGAGGTGGCGGAACTCTATCTCGAGTATCCAGAAGTGCCCGCCGCGCCCCAGCGCGCCCTGAAAGGATTCACCCGCCTCCGTCTCGGGCCAGGCGAAACGCGGCATCTCCGCTTTGTCCTCAGCCCCCGCGACCTGAGCCTGGTAACCGAAGAAGGCCAACACGCCGTGCTTCCCGGGTCGTACACTGTTTTCGTGGGCGGCGGCCAGCCCCTCGAAGGAACGGGCAGTGTGCGCGGCCAGTTCGTCATCCAGGGCCGGGCAAGTCTGGAACGATAAGCCGGCGCCTATTCCCCAGCCCTTCGGGCAACGTCCGGCCACGCACCTTTCATCGAAGGGAGTTATTTATTGGGGCGAGAAACCGCCCCACTAGCAGTCTTTCGCGGAAGGTGAAGCCCATGAGAGCAAGAACGACCGTACTCACCCTGGGTGGGTTGACTTGGCTGATCCTCGCACCTCCTGTCGCCGTGCCTCGGGGAGGGGTTGGGCAACCAACTGCGCCATCGGGCTCCGCGGCGGCGCAAGCGCCAACTGCGGCCGCGGATACCGCCGCTTTGGCAGCGGCGCTTGGCGTTCGCTTCGTTCAAGGCTCTAGTACCACCCTGATGCTCGAACAGAAGGGCAAGACCTACTTGGTCGACCTCGCCGCACGCATCATCCGCGAGGTGGATCCGCCTTTAGCGGCGCCCGCCAGCAGCGGCCCCATTCAGCGAGTGCAGGCCGTAGCCACGCGCCAGGCAGCCCAGAATGTTCGGGGTCAAGCGGTCTTCAAAGACAAGTGCGCCTCCTGCCACGGCGTGGACGGGCGGGGCATCAAGTCCATCGGCACCCCCAACTTCACCGATCCCCAGGTGCAGGCCAGCCTCACCGACCAGCAGATTCTCGACACCATTCATAACGGCAAGAAGGGCACCCTAATGACGGGGTGGGCGGGCAAGCTGTCCGAGGATGACATCGCGGCCGTGGCCCAATACATTCGTTCCCTGAACGCGCCAGGAGCCCAGGCCTCGCCGCCAGAGGCTCCCAAGATCTACGAGCCCGGAGATGACTACATCCTCAGCTTGCCCACGGGCCGGCGGCTGGACCGTCACGGCTTCTACGTCAATTTCTCCCATCGCTTCGCCTTCGATCCTGCCTTTACCGGCACGGCGCGCGGGGGCGCACTGCTTGGCTTGGACGGCTTCTCCCTCTCCTCGTTCGGGTTCCGCTACGGCGTGACGGACAAACTCTCGGTGAGCATCTACCGTGCGCCCAGCTTTATCGCGCGGCCCATCGAGTTGATGGCTGCCTACAATCTGCTCGACGAGCACGATGGCCATCCGCTCAATGCCGTGTTCCGCGTTTCCATCGCCGGTCAAAACAACTTCTCCCGCAACTACACGGAAAACTTCGAAGGCGTCTTCTCTCGCAGCATCACCCCACGTGCCCAGTTCTACGTGGTCCCCACACTCTCCATCAACAACCGCCGCCTCTTCTCTCCCAGCGGCTTCGGCTCGGCGGATATACCCAACCTGCCCGGCCATAATGACTTCGCCCTGGGCGGCGCGCTCTCGGTTGACGTGCGTCCTACCGTCGCTCTCTTCGCCGAGATTGATCCCATGCTCGCCGGCGGGCGCGCGCTGGGCGTCCGTCGCCCCGCCTGGGGATTCGGCATCCAGAAGAAGATCTGGCGCCACGCCTTCACCCTCGGCTTTACCAACAGCCCCGGAGTGGAAGTGGCCCAGCGCGCCGGCACCCGCGCTGCCTTCCTGAACGACCCGGCGGCCGATAAGCCCGGCGGGCTGACGATTGGATTCGATCTCTCGCGGCAGATTCACTGAGCGTCAGCCAGGCGCCGCGCCGCGGGTCTCTAGCGAAGGTGACCCCCGGGCGCCCGCCGTCCTTTCCCGCAAGAGCAAAAGGCCGGAGTCTACTGGTCAACTTCCCGGACCGAAAGCAGGCCCCGCCGGGAAGCACAAGCAGAAATTGGGCCGCCCGTGCCCGTTACGGAACCTGATAGACCTCCTTCTGGTTTTCATCAAAGAACAGCAAATGCGCTGTGTTAGGCGCCCAGCCGGGTTCGGCGCGCATCTTGCCCTGGTCGTCATTGAAGGACAGCGTGGCGCTCTGGCCCTTGGTCCCCAGCAGGGTGCGGAGTGTCTCGTCCTGGCCGTAGAAGCCGAGAGCCGGACCCGTATGCAAGATGCCGAGCATGGCCTCGACGTTCTTGCCGTTCTGGTCGTAGAAGGCGAGGGGCGGGCCGGCGCTGCGCATTCCCAGAACCGCCCGTGTGCTTCCGCTCTCGTCCACCAGCACGAACTGGCTGGCCTGAACCGTTCGCTCGTGACGCGCCGCACCCATCAGGATCAGCATGGTGACGGGCAGGCGAGGATGCCCCGGGGCTAGGCGCAGCCTCCGGTTCTCTTGTTCCATCCGCGCCACACGCCGCGCCAACTCGTGCCCCTCGATCGCCTCCATCGCTTTCATCATCACGGCCTCCTTGACCTTCTCGGACACCCGCCGCCGAGCGTATCAACCGCTTTGATGATCTTAGCCGTAGGTGAGCCACCCGCGCCGCGAAAATGGAGCTCCCTACGGGCGATTTGCAAGGCCTGCCAACCGCCGCTGGGCGATTGTGAGGCCGGTGCCGCAACCATTAGTGATCGCCCGGAAGGAGCTACCTGTCACTTCTCACGCCCGACGGGTTCTTCCCCCTCTATTGAACACTTCCTCATAGCGTTCTTCTTCGAACCGCGGTGTGCCCACGCGCTGGCCGTATGCCTGGTGTAGGCTGTAAGGGTTGTCAGCATTGTACGGATCGCTATCCGGCGCCCACCTCGGGGTTCGTGGATGCGCAAGGGGTGTTTTGACGAAACGAACCGGATATGTTGTTGAAAAATCAAGGACGGCTCTGCAGTGATTCACCTGACCAGCGGCCAAATCGCCGCTCGCGCACAGGCGCCGGCTACAGCCTGAGCTACACGAGGTGATTTACCGTTGCCGACAGTGCGGCAAAAGGTCTTGTTCATCATCCCCACGCTGGGCGGCGGCGGGGCAGAACGGGTGTTCATTACGTTGTTGCGCCATCTGGACCGCACGCGGTTTGAGCCCCACCTGGGCTTGCTGGCCAAGACGGGCGCCTATCTGCCAGAGGTGCCGGAAGATGTGCCCATACACGACCTGCATGTCTCCCGCGTGCGCCGTTGTCTGCCCCGGCTCGTGCGTCTGATCCGCCGGCTGCGGCCGCGGGCAGTCCTTTCAACCCTGCGCGAGTTGAACCTGGCACTCGTCGCCGCCAAACCGCTGCTGCCACCAGGCACCAGGCTGTTCGTGCGCGAGACGGCGCCAGTTGCCACCGATGTGAGAACGAAGAGCAGGTTTCCCGGTGCCTGGCACTGGCTTTGTCGTCTCCTCTACGCGAGAGCTGACCGGGTGATCTGTGTCTCGGAAAACGTACTGGACGGGCTGGCGAGCCTGGGGGTCCGGCGCGATAAGCTAGCGCGCATTTACAGTCCAGTGGACATCGACTTCGTGCGTCGGGAGGCCGCCACCAGCAGTCCTTACCGGAGCGCCGGACTTCATCTGGTGGCGGCGGGCAGGCTAACGCGGGAAAAGGGCTTTGACGTCCTGCTGGAGGCGATGCAGCTGGTAAGCCAGCACGTGCCGGCGGCCCGCCTGACTATCCTCGGCGAAGGCCCACTAGGGACCGAGTTGCGCCAACAGCGAGACGCGCTGGGGCTGAGTGAAGTCGTCACCTTTGCCGGCTTCCAGCCCAATCCCTACCCGTACTTTAAGCACGCGCACGCCCTGGTGCTCTCGTCGCGCTACGAGGGCCTTCCCGTGGTAGTGCTCGAAGCACTGGCGCTAGGTACGAGGGTGATTGCCGTAGACTGCCCGGGTGGCGTGCGGGAAATCGTCCATGCATACTCCCGCGCCCGATTGGTGCCGAACCTCGATGCGCACTTGCTAGCCCAGGCCATCGTGGGCGCCTGCGAACCTGACGACGGAAAAGGGGCTGCTTCGGAGGCCGGTGATGAAGAGCTGCTCGCCCAGTTCCGAGTGGAGCGTGTGGTGGACGAGTATGAGAGCGTCCTGAGCGGCGAGGGGCAGCTGTAAACTAGACAGTCACTCCGAGCGCAACGATTATGTTGGTACGTCCGCCCAATCGTTGAAATTTGCGTGACGGCCCAGCCAACCTGTGCTATTCTTAGAGTCGGTTAGAGAAAGGCTTGGAAAGAGGCGAGTTTGACCATCATCGAGCAACACCCGCAGCTGCGTCACCGATTTGACCTAGGCATGGTAGCCGGCTAACCCCCAGCTGGACTGTGTGGACCCGAGTTTGGTTTTCCCCATCAACCTTCTGACTGTGGACCAGACCGAATCCTTACTTGATCCTGCAACCGAGCCACCGCTCCATGAGAGGCAATCCATGAACTTCAAAACCGGACAATACGTTCGCCATGCCAAATATGGCAACGGAATCATCGTCGAGCGAGACGAGGAACGGACGACCGTGGACTTTGACACCGCTGGCCTGAAAAAGTTCGTCACCTCGATTGCGGCCTTCGAAATAGCCGAAGGCGAGGCTCCCAAGCGCAAGCGCACTGCTTCGAAGCGGCGTCCGAAAACCAAGGACGCCGCTGCGCCTTCGTCCTAAGCGGCATTCCCGGGAATGCGAAGTGAGATACGTGAGCCCAGACGCTCGCCTGGCGCGGAGGGGTGTAGCTGACACCCGGGGCCGAGGGAGGCTTTTCCTCGGGCCGCGAGGGGACGCAGCCAACGCCAGCCAGCGCTTTGGGAATCCTCCGGAGGGCCGGACCGGTGAGGCGTGCGGCTGCCGCACCGCGATCAAAGCAGCGGACGTCACCAGCTTCCGAGCAGGATACCCGTCGCGAAGACAATAGCGCCTCCCAGGGCCACCTGGAGTGCCGCTGAGAGGGCGGGCGTGTCCATAAAGCGGTGGCGTGCCCAGGTGATAGCGCCGAGTTCGCACAGGACGACGACGACGGCCAGGCCGGTAGCCACGCGGAAATCGCCCATCAGGTAGGGTAGCGTGTGGCCGATGCCACCCAGCGTGGTCATCAGTCCGCACACCAGCCCGCGCAGCCAGGGGTGGCCGCGACCGGTGAGGCTGCCGTCGTCCGAGAGCGCTTCGGCAAAGCCCATGCTGATGCCGGCGCCAAGCGAGGCAGCCAGGCCGACGATAAAGGCGTCCCAGCTCTTGCGGGTGGCAAAGGCCGCCGCAAACACGGGCGCCAGCGTGGAGACGGAACCGTCCATCAAGCCGGCAAGTCCCGGCTGGATAATCTGCAGCACAAAGAGCCGCCGCTGCGCCTCATCCTCCTTCTGCTTGATGGCGGGCTCCAGGCGCTCGCGGTTCAGTTCCTCCGCGCGATAAGCATGGGAGCGCTCCTCCTGCGCCAGATCGTCCAGGAGCTGGCGGATGCTCGCGTCGGTGGCCCGGGCGGCGGCGCGCTCGTAAAAGCGGCGGGTTTCTACCTCCATGGCGCTGGCCTGGTGGCGCACGGCGTCCAGGCGCAGCGGCTGCATCAACCAGACAGGGCGGCGCTCGACAAAGCCGCGCACGTCCTGGCGGCGGATGAGCGGGATGTGCTCGCCAAACTTCTGGCGGAAGAGCTCAATCAGCCGCCGCCGGTGACGCGACTCTTCTTCGCGCATCCCTTCGAAGATGGCCGCCGTCGCGGGAAAGTCGCGGCGCAAACCCTCGGCCAAATCCGAATAGATCCGCTCGTCCTCCTCCTCAAGCGAGATGGCCAGAGCCAGAAGCTCCCTTTCGGATAAGCTGTCAAAATCGCGCATCGTTCACCTTTCCGCCATGGGCGATGTCGATATCTTAAGACTAGCAGGTTGGAACACACGCTCAAAAGCAGTTGTGATGCAGTGCGCGGCGGACCCGGGCCAGGATAGCCCGGCCAACGAACGCTAGGCGGCTGGCTTCAGTGGAAGATCCTCTCAAGAGGTCCGCAGAGACGGAGGCACTCGTTTCCCCAGCCCTGGCGACGCTCGGACCTTAATGAGCGGCCGTCCTCCCTAAGGCATGGGAGCCCGGAAAAAGGCGAGCTCTCACTCCGGCACCCTTTCCAGGGTCAGCAAAAGGTGATCTGCCAGCAGGCGGACCAACGGCGTGCGCCCGAGCCAGGGGTCGATTTTCACCATGAGTCGTAGAGCTTTGGGGTGCTTTCTCGCGTGGCGCTCCAAGCCGACCGGGGGAACGGCCACTCCAACACCTCGCCAGCGTACCAGGCGGAAGAAGGGGTGAAGAGCTTGCCTGACTTTGCGAACCGATGGATACCAGCAGGGCACGAAGAAGTCGTCGATCAGCCGCCCGTAATAGGGACCCCGCCCGAGACGATGGAAAGCATCCCGAAAACTGAAGCGCCGAAGCCAGGCGATCACCTCCCAGGCCACGCAGGTTCCCGCCATACATAGAACGGCCTTCGCCCCGGGGTAGAGGAGCGTGGCCAGGCTGCGGCCCACCCCGGCGATGTCCTCGACGCAGTTTAATCCGCCCCAGTTACAGAAAGCGCCGTCAAAGGGCCCGTGATCCTGAAGGCTGGCGATTTCGGTGGCGGTTAGAGGCAGAAACGTGACCGGAGCGGGAGGAGAAGCGGAAGCGATGCGGCGCCGTGCCATCTCCAACATGCGCGGCGAGCCTTCGCAAGCCCAGACGGAGACACCCCGTTCGGCTAGGTGCAAGGTATCAACACCCGTGGCGCAGTCGATCTCAATCACGCGTTGGCCCGGTGCGTAACAGCGGTCCAGTTCCCGCCAAATGGACTCCTGCTGGGCGCGGCCAAGCAGCGATTCCGGGAGGATTCGATCGTAGTCCTTCGCCAGCGCGTCGCGTGCCGCAATGTTTTCAGAAGGAATAAAAGGGATCATCATGGTTCCCCTACACCAGCTAGGTCTGCTGACTCTCTGGAGGTCGCTAAAGCACGCGTGTCCACTTCCCCCAGCGTGACGAAGTGCCTGGTTGCTCACCGCGGTGCCGGCAGATTTTGCCATGCTTATCCAGTCTGTCCGCGCGCAGGCAACAGCGTACAATGATTCCGGTCATAGCATTCGTCGGTGGTATGAACGGGCGTGGCCCTTGGTCCTGCAGTCCGTAAGTGTACCAGCATTCCACGCGCGGAAGTAAGGCTGCACCTGGGATGGTACCCCGGAAACAGAGCCACGCAGACTGGGATCGGAAGCGCCCATCGAGCACCAGAAGGCGAAAGGCCTCTCCTTAGATCATGCGAAAACGCGCCTCACAAATGGTCAAGAGCCCCACGGGCTGGTACCTGCTCCTCGCAGCCGCATTCATCTACTCGCAGGTCTTCCTGCTTCCTGACATCCCGCTTCTCGCCTATGGCGACCAATCCATCTACTTACTCAACGCGACGAGAATCTTGGACGGGCAGGTGATGTATCGCGATTTTTTCCAATTCACTCCTCCCGGAACCGAGTGGGTGTACACGATACTGTTCAAGGCCTTTGGTGTTCGCGCGTGGATTCCTCAGGCCATGCTCGTGCTGCTCGGGACCGGCCTCGCCTGGCTCAGCGTGCTGATTGCCAGGCGGCTGGTCAGCCGTGCCGCGGTTTTCCTGCCAGGCCTGCTCTTTCTGACCTTGGCATTTCGAAGTGCACTCGACGCTAGCCATCATTGGTATGCCGTCTGCGCGGCCATATCCATGCTGGCCGTAGTGCTGGACGCCAGAAGCTCCGCACGTCTTGCGGCAGCCGGCGCTCTCGGTGGTCTGGCGACGTGGTTTACACCGGCGCATGGCTTGGCCGCTATGCTGGGACTCGCGTTGTTCGTTGTGTGGGAGGCGCGGTGGAAATCGCACTCGGCGGTCCAACTGGTCAAGTCCGAAGCGTGGCTGGGTGGAAGCTTTGCGATAACGGTCGTCGCCTTGAATGCCAGATTCATTTCTCAAGTGGGCTTCCGCCGATTCCTAGATTGCACCGTTGTGTTCGCGCTGAAGTCCTATCCCTCCGAGTGGGCCAACACCTGGAGGGTCTACATGACCGAGCTGCCGCGCCTGGAGTCGTGGAAGGATTTGGGCCGGGCGGGACCGTTTCTTCTCGTCCATGCTGTCGTGCCGTTAGTGTATGTCCTGTTCGCTGCTCGCTACTGGGGGACCTCGGCGGCCTGTTCCGACAAACCCTGGGATCGCCTAATGTTCGTGAATCTGGCAGGCCTTGCCCTCTTCGCCAGCGTCGCTCCAGCGCCCTCATACCTGCGGCTGTGCGCAGTTTCCCTGCCAGCTTTCATCATTTTGGTTTGGCTGGCGTATGAGCCCGGGAAGCTCGAACGCCGGATTCGCCAAGCGTTGTGGCTATCAACCATAGTTTTCGGGCTTGCCGGACCTATAAGCCGGCAGGTCCACTGGCGAGCCTATCTTGATCTTCCGACAGGGCGCACTGCTTTCTTGGATCCCGGGCTTTACGAAGAGTTTCGGTGGATCGCTGAGCGAACCCGGCCTTCCGAGCCTTTCTTTGGCGATCAGCTGGTTTGTTTTGCCTTAGGACTTCGAAATCCCGCGCAGGTCGACTTCATCACGGCAACTGACTATACGCGGCCTGAGCAGGTTAACAACGTTGTACAAGCCCTCGCACGGGAACGGGTCCGGTACGTTTTCTGGTACCGCGAGCTCGACCTCCCTCCCATACTGGATGCGGATCACCTGAGCCCACTTCGGGCGTACTTGCGAGAACACTACCGCTTAGCGGCGACCTTTGCCGACGGAGATCAAGCGTGGGAGCGATACCGTTAGTTAAGAGCTCGACCTTCATCGGTTCAAGTTGTAGGCACGTGGACGTCGAGTTCCCCGCTCGAGCGCCCGGACCACCTCTCCCAAACTTGCTTTCCATCGGGAAAGGTCTTGATGACATGGTAGCGTTGGCGTAAGTAAGCGCGCAGCGGACCCAAGTGGTCGTGACTGTATGGCACCTGGCTAGGAATATCCACATCGGGTGTCCACAAAACCAGTTTGCACATGCTTTTCTCCAAGGCACGGACCACCTGTTGGACCTGTTCGGGGCGCGTGTAATCTGTATCCGTCACGAAGGGTAGGGGCGTCGGGTTTTGCAATGCCAAAGGAATGTAGGCATCTGCCCAGTCCGCCTGAAAAAACAGTCGGATGGATGGGTGCGCTCCGAAGGCCACTTCAACAACTCGTATCGGCCGCCTTCTCTTCGGAAGGCTGCGGTTCCGCCAGGCAGTTCAAGGCAGACTTCGGCGCGCCCCTGAACCCTAATCGGCTCGAGGACCAGAAGCACTACCACAAAGGCCCACACCCCGCACGTCATGACGCGCTCGATTCTGCCCGGTAGGGATCAGAACCAGGTAGACAGAACCAGAGCCGGCAAGGAGACAAGTAAAGCCGGTAGGAAGCTGGCGCCGAGACGATGCTACAAGAATTGGAAGAAACCTGTGGAGGCAATCAGCATGAGCCGGTCCCAGGAGTACTCAGGATGTATCAAAGCGCTGCTTCGGTACCGTACCAGAAATACGAGGTAGACGCCTGGTATGAGGACATGTGCCAAGTAGTACGCCAGCACCCAGGGCAGGCTATACCAGGGGTGAAGAGGAGGCGGCGTCACGAGGTAGCTTCTCCAGGAATTGAGATGAGAAGCTGCCTGAATAATACCTGAGTCCAAAGATCACGGTGCACGGGAAAAAGGTCGTCAGCCCCGCTTTCCATACGAAGTAGGCATGGAGCGCGGCCACCGTGGCGAGAAAGGCAGCGATCAGCGAAGTGCATTGCTGCCGGAAAAGGTGCAGGTTTCTTCGCGCGTGGTAATGCTCCCAAGGGAGGAACGCTGCAAAACCGATCAAAGCCATCAGCCTGCGAAGTTGAGTAAAAAAAGTGGCCAGCCCGCACAGCACCCCCACCCCAGCCATCCGCCGCGCCGATCGCTTTTGTAAAATCAGTGTCATCGCCGCCGTGACGGCCAGGACGGTGTACCAATGGTGGGTCGCATCCCGCTCACTGAAAAAGCAGCACGTCAAAAAGCTGATACCCGGTAGATACACCGCCGGGCCGCTCATAATGCTCTGCGAGATGACGACGCTGAACCAGACCAGGCTCAGCCCGAGCGCCAACAGCATGAAATTGGAAATCCAGAGGCGCGGCCCGAAGAACCCGCAGAGAGTCAGGTAGACGAGCTCGGTGCCGGGGGTCGTCAATTGGAAGAAATCCTTGTACATGACCTGCCCATTTAGCATGCGTCGGGCGTTCAACACATAGATGCTCGCGTCGCCCCGCAGAAAGATCGTCGCACCGGATGGCGTGAAGAGGATCAAATAGAGGAAGAGAGCGCAGCCCGCTAGAAACCAAGGTAGAGGTCGCTTAAGTACGTGTCTGGCCACAGTCCTATTCGGACGCATCCTGCCGATCCGTGGGATGAGCGGCTGGCCTGCGGGTCAGAGGGGCCGTTCATTTTCACAAGGATTTGACATTCTAGCGCATCCTCCGCTTTCGCGCTCTGCTACACTGTTCTTCGCCCGAGCATCTGGCAAAAGAAGATGAGTGACCCGTACACTTTCCCGAAAGCCCTGGCGGAAAGCCCCAGTTCGAGCAGGCGGAAACGACGGCCACAAAGGGCGGCTGGCAGCCAGCTGAGGGGATACTACGTTGCTGCGGGCGCGGCTGTGGAAGTGTCCAGCAACTCGCCACTGGTGATTCAAGCCGCCAGCCAGGTCTTGGGGCGTTTGGAGCAGGTGCCCTCGCGGCCTGATGGCCACCTCCAGTTTAACGTCGACGAGAGGGATGCGAGCCAGCCTCCCTGGCCGAAGCCTTACTTCGCCGGGCTGGACCATTTGGTCTTTGCCGGCCTCAGTCCTTCCTGCGCACTGCTGCTGGACGTACGGCGCTGCCGCGGCATCGCACGGCTTTGTCCCGGCATGGCGCGCGACACGGCGTATTGGTCGTCGCTGATCTTCCCGGTTGTCTTGGGAATCCTCGGCCCCTCCATGGGAATCGTACCCCTTCATTGCGCCTGCGTGGTTCGCCCGTCAGACCAGGCAGGTCTTTTACTGGCAGGTGGGTCGGGAGTGGGCAAGTCGACGCTGGCGGTAGCCCTGGCGAAGCTAGGCTTCGCGCTTCTCTCCGACGACTGGACGTATTTTACCCTCCGTGACGGTTGCACGAGTGCCTGGGGCCTGCCCACGCCGGTCAAACTCCTTCCGGATGCAGGCGCGCACTTTGGCGAACTCGCCCGGCACCGGCCGACGAGGACGCTGAACGGAGAGCCAGGCTTCGAGGTTGACCCCGTATCCACATTCAGCGTGAGCAGGTCGCTTCGGTGCGAGCCACGGTGGGTGCTCTTTCTGGAACGCGAGCCTAGAGCTAGGTGCCGCGCCAGGCCAGTGGCAGCGCAGCAAGCGGTGACGCTGCTCGATGGGGATACACCGCAATGGTGGCCCGAGCTGGAGGGCCGGCGGCGGGCGGTTATCGCCACGTTGAGCCAATGCCGGTGCCTGGCCTTGCGGCACGGCGCCAGCCCGCACGAGGCTGCCCAGTTTATCGCCGGACTCGTGGATGCGCTACATGGCGGGCAAAATTCATCGTGAAGCCAAGCCCTATTGAATATGGACGGCACCGTCTTCCGAACTCCGCGGGAATTGCTAGGCCGCTTCACTCCCACGCCCTGGAGGGCCGAACTCTGCGTGGCCGGCCGAATCGTCCGTCTGGAGACCAACAGCAAAGAGATTTTGCGGCGGACGGTGCAAGTGCTCGGCGGCCGGCACAGCGCCCACGCGAGCGGCACGCCCCTCCGCTGGAGGATCGTTCTCGATTCGGAGGCCGCGTTACGACCCCCTTGGCCGCCCATGACCGCTTTCACCGGCCTCGGCCTGCATTGTGTGAACATCGGGCAGCGAAGTTTCCTGGCGCTTGACCCAGACGAGCGCGTGGCCGTCGCTTTCCTCGCCGCAGGCTTGACCCGCGATGAGACCGGCTTTCGCACCTGCTTTCTGAAGCGGCTGGTCGAAATGACCGCGAACGTCCTGGCCATCCAGAACAGCAACCCCCTCGGTGATGGAGAAGCGTTCTTGTGAATCAGCGTCTCGCATCGGCCATTGTTGCGTGCCTCCGCCTCTCCGGTCCGCCAGGCGACCCCCACCAGCTTACAGGTTACGGCCGGCGCGACTGGCAGCAAGCGCTTCAATGGCTTGACTGGAGCGGTCTGGCGCTGCCCTTCTGGAGCCGGCTCGGGGAGCTCGAAGGCCGGAACTGCGTACCGGAAGACCTGGGCACAGAGCTCGCCCGCAGTCTGGCCGACCATCGCCGCCGGATCGCGGAAATGGTGACCGAGTTCGACCAGATCAACCGCCTCTTCGAGGGCGCGGGAATCCGCTACGCGGCGCTAAAAGGATTCGCATTGATCCCCGACTACTGTCCGGACGCGGCGCTACGCACGACCTACGATTACGATTACCTGATAGCACCGGAGCACCTAACCCGGGCGCGCGACGCCCTGGCGAGCGCGGGCTTCGCAAGGAAAGACGATCCAGCTCCGCACTCGGCCGTCTACGTACGCGCCGCGGCGCCGCCCCTCATCCCTTCCACACGCGACCAATATTACTCCGCGGGGCTGGCGCGCGAAGTGGAATTGCATTGGGCGCTCTGGGAACCGGAGAGTGTCGGCATTCCTCTGGCCTTGCCAACGGATGTCATGGATCGCCTCCGCCAGCACACCAGCCTGGACATTTCGTTTCCCGCTCTGGCGGAAGAAGATGAATTGCTCTTTCAGGTGCTGCATACGCTGCGGCACATCCTGCGCTACTGGTGCCGTCTCGGCTCGTTTTTGGACCTCGCGTACTTCATCAACCGGCGGGCGCGCGACCAGGCCTTCTGGCGAGCCTTCGCCGATCGCGTTCGACACAGCCGGCTGCTGCAGGAAATCGCCGGCGTGGTGTTCTGGCTGGCGTGTGACCTTTTTGGCGTCCCGATTCCGCCGCCGGTGGCCGCTATCTCGACGCAAACCATGCGGCCTTCGCTGCTCGCGTGGGTGCGATATTACGGCCGCACCTCGGCCATCGACAACTTTGCCGCGAACAAGTTCAGCCTCTTTCTGCATCGCGAACTCGTACCAGACGAAGCCGCGTGGCAGGCGGTGCGCCGCAACAGCCTGCTGCCCTGGTATCGCCCCTACAAGGCGGCCGCGGCCGCCAGCCCGGCCTGGAGGGTGCGTATGCGAGCGCTTTGGTGGCGCGGCCTCTATACCGCACGGCGACTCGTCTACCACGCCAAGTCAGCGGCTCAATACGCGTGGGAGTCTGGCCGCTGGCGCCGTCTCCGCGCCAGCGCGGGCGGCTGAGGGAGTGCTCCCGGACCGGCTCCAGAGGTGACCTCTGGCTTCTGCTTCGAGCAGTCTGAGCCCCATCAACGCGGGCGCTTCGGCAGCCACGCCGCCTGCCCGCGACGCCGGGATCGCGCCGGCTGGCCTGGAAGCGCTGCTGCTGGTCGCGCTCGCCGGCATCTTCCTCTGGCGTGGCCTGCTCCCTGCTTGGAAATTTCTCAACACGGATTTCCCCAACTATTACCTGGCGGGGCGGCTTTATCGCCAGGGATACCCGATGGACCGGGTCTACGACTGGGTGTGGTTCCAGCGGCAGAAAGATCATGCCAGCATCGACCAACCCCTGGTCGCCTATATCCCGCTGACCCCCTATTCCGCCCTCCCCGTCGTACCTTTGACGCCGCTGCCGCCACTCGCAGCCAAGCGCTGCTGGCTGATCCTCAGCCTGCTGCTCCTCGCCGCCTCCGGGTACCTGCTGTGGCGGATGACCTCGCTGAGCGCGCGCCGCCTCACTCTGCTGATCTTGCTCGCCATCCTTCCGTTGCGCACCAACTTCCTTTACGGCCAGCAGCATGTGTTGGTTCTCTTTCTGATCGCCTTGGCGGGGTGGCTCCACCTCGCGGGCTGGACGCTGAGCGCGGGCGCCACACTGACGGTGGCGTCGGTACTGAAGGTCTATCCTGCTTTGTTCCTAGTCTATTTCTTGCGCAAACGGCAGTGGCGGGCGATCGCCGGCCTGCTGGGCGGCGGATTGGCGCTTGGGCTTCTGGGGCTGAAGCTCTTCGGATACAAGGCGCTCGAAGTCTACCTGATCGAGGTGCTGCCCTGGGCCCTGCATGGCGAAGCCAATGACCCGTATCGGATCGCGTGGAATTCTCCTACTGCGCTGCTGCGCCGGCTCTTGGTCGCGGAACCGGAATGGAATCCTCACCCGCTAAGGCATCTTCCCGCCCTCTACGCGATCGTGCAGCCTTTCATCCAGAGCCTGCTCTTCGTCCCGTGCTTGGGGCTGTTGACTCCGCGTGCGGTGCCCCCAGCGCGGGAGGCGCTCGAGTTTGCAGGCTTTACCGTGTCACTCCTAATCCTTTCCACCAATCCGGGGTCGTACCACTTTTGCGTTCTGATCCTCGGTGTTGTGCTTGGCGCAGACTATTTGCTGAAAACTGGCCAGCGCAACCAGGCTCGATGGCTTATCGGCTTCTACGCGCTAGCCTGCTTCCCGCTCTCCCGGCTTACGCCTCCCTCACCTTCCGGTTGGCGCATCTTTCTTGGCTTCCCCCGCTTCTACGCACTGCTGGCACTATGGCTGCTCTTGCTCCGCGCCATGGCAAACGGGCGCGCGCGGGTGCACGCCCCCAGGACATCCCGTTTCGTATTACTGTTCCTGGTTCTCTGGGCCGGCGGCACTTGGTCGAACCTGCGTCACCTGCGGCATCAGTTTGCAAACTACGCGCATCGGCTGGTCACGCGGCCCGGCCGGGTGCTGGCCGCTTACCCCGCGGCTGCCGATGCTCAGGTCTTGTTTACCGCCATGGAAACGCACGGCTACGCCCTGAGGGTCTGGCCTAGCGACAGCCCAGTGCACAGGCCACCAGGGACCGACGCCTTCTACCCCACCCTGGCTTCCGGCCATCCCGAAGCATGGGTCGAACTGGCGGGACTCACCTCCCGCATCGTGCGATTTCCCCGCCGCGCTGCCGAGATCGCCACCGGTACCCTGCCCGTTGAGGCAGAGAGTGCTGAGCAGCCGGTGGTCTCGCCTGACGCGCGGTGGCTGGCTTTCCTCCGCGAGGAGCGTGGGCGCGGCAGCCTTTGGGTGAAGGCGCTGGACGCCGGAGGAGCCACGGAGGCCGGCCGTGAACGCCTGCTCTTGGACGCCTCGAACGATGTGCGCGACTTCGCCTTCCTCCCCGACAACCGCCTGGTGGTGGCAGCGCAGCGCGGAAGCACTTCCAGGCTGGCCCTCGTTACCCTCACGTCGCCTCACCTCGTCGAAATCGCGGCTCGGGCGCCCGCCCGCTACCCCGCCGTCTCTCCGGACGGCAGCCGCCTCGCCTACAGCGCCCAAGAGAAAGGACACTGGCAGCTTTGGACGCTGCTCTTGGCCACCGGCCAGCAACGGCAACTGACAACCGCCGATTGCAACTCCCTCACCCCGGCATGGCTCGATTCGCAGACCCTGGTTTACGCCACCGACTGCGGCCGTGCTCTCGGCCAGACGGCACTGTGCGAGATTCAGGTTGGACCCTGACCTGAAGTGCTCGGGCTCGCGGCGCGAACCGGTTGACCGCGCCGTGGCGCTGGAAAAAGAGTGACACGCTCCGATGCTTGATTCCCCAGGAACTGTTTCCACGAACTTCCTTCGCCCATCCCGCCATCCCGCCTTGGTTTATTCGCGCCGGCGCATCAACAAAATGCTGAGGAAGAAGCTTGAGAGCACGGTCTGGCCGCCCAGCGTCAGCGCCAGCGCCGCGGGAATGATCACCCGCATCGTCCGCGACGGATTCAGCTCACCGAAGTGTTTCGCGCCCCAAAAACTGACCGCGTAGACGGAGGCGGTGAAGCCAGCCAGCATCAGGCCCGTCCCGGCTGCCAAACCCACTTCCAGCCTCGCCCGCTGCAGCCAGTCCTCCAGCCGCGGATCGCGGCGAAGTAATCCGGCATCAACAGCCGCCACCTTAGCAAAGACGGCAAACGCCACTGCCTGGAATCCCAACAGGATGGCTGTCGCAGCGTAAAGCAGCGTGTGAATATCGAAGGTCACGCCGCGGACGGTGCGTGGCCCGGGCAGCAGCCACAGGCCCACCAGGAGGCCCGCCGCCATCAGCAAAGCACCGGGATACAGGAAGAGCCATCGCGGGCTGAGGAGCAAGATCAGTCGGAGATGGCGCCAGCCATCCCGCCAGGTTCGCAGATGAGGCCGTCGGTTTCGGCCGTCCGGCAGGTGGGTGACGGGCACTTCGGTGACTCTCATTCCGAGTTGGACCGCCCGAATGGCCATCTCGCTGGCAAACTCCATACCCGTTGCCTGCAATCCCATGCGCGCCGCGGCTGCCGCCGAGACACCGCGGAACCCGCATAGCTGATCGCCCCAAGGGCTGTGGAAGAAGAGGCGGCCGATGCCGTTCAAAGCGGGACTGCCCAGGTAGCGATGCAGCGGTCGCATGGCGCCAGCCTCGATGCCGCCTTTAAACCGGTTGCCGATGACCAGGTCGAACCCTTCTCGCAGCTTTTCCAGAAAGAGGGGTATCTGGCGGAAGTCATGATTCTCATCGGCGTCGCCGATGATAATGTATTTGCCACGCGCGGCGGCGATGCCGCCCCGCAGCGCATTGCCGTAGCCCTTTTCCGGCACGCGAACCACGCGAGCGCCTCGTCCCAGCGCAATCGCCGCAGAGCCGTCCGTGCTTCCGTTGTCGGCCACGACGATCTCACCGCGTATTCCATGCTCGCGCAGTGCCTGCCGTGCCCGGTCAATGCAACGGCCCAGCGTCAGAGCCTCATTCAGGCAGGGAAGGAGAACCGAAACTTCCGGTGCTGTGCCGGCGACGGCGTCTGACGGCAATAACGTTAGCTCCGTCTCGCTGCTCATGGCTTAACCCTGCAAGCAAGGGGTCGCAGATCATGGGCTCGCACCGCTCGCCCTCCAGGTGCGGCTTTCTTTCACCGCGAGGTCAGAAAGCTTCCCGAAACGAAACCGGCGAAACAGCCGCCGCAGAAGCTGCTCGGTCTGAGCCAGCCGCGCATAGTGGCCGGCCCTCGCCCCGATGGAAGCGGCCATCCGCGGCTGCTGCGCATCGAGTTCCCAGGGATGGAAGTAAAGCACCCAGGGTGAGCCCTGCTCTTCGAATTGGCCCAGGCGACGGCACTGGAAAGCGTATGGCCACAGCCGCAAATAGGCACCGCCGGTAGCGGGCAGCGTCCAAGGTCCGAACCGGAATGTGGGCAGCGGAAATTCCCGCAGGTCGCCGCTCGACACACGCAGTCTAAAAGGTCGCCGCGGAGCACCGGGCCAGCCGTAAGGGAAACGCCCGTCGAGAGGACCCAGCCGCAGGGGAAAGATGCTGCTGTCGGCCGTAAAACCGAGCTCAAGCAAGATTTCAAGGGCCCAAGACGAACGCGATGTGATGGAAAAGCTGGGAGCCCGGTACACGTGCACCGGAACGCCCGCGGCGTTCTCGATAGCCCGCTGCGCGCGCTGAGTGTCATCCCGGAACTCTTGCGGTGTCATCTCATAGACGAGGCGATGCGCATAACTGTGGCAGCCCAATTCGTGTCCCCGGGCACAGATCGCCCGGACGAGCCGGGGAAAACGTTCGGCCACCCAGCCCAACACAAAGAACGTGCCGCACAGATCAAACTGCGAAAGTAGGTCGAGCGCCTTCGCAGTATTGCGCTCGATGCGGCTCTCCATCCTGCCCCAATCGTCGTAGCGCACCAGGCGGCGGAAGGCAGAGACCTGGAAGTAATCTTCGACGTCCACCGTTACCGCATTCTGCACCGCCCCCGGCCCGGCGGCCGCGGCCGTACCCGCGCCCGACACGACTGCGTGCGCGCACGCCGAACTCAGTGCCGCTTCCCGGGCAGCTTGAGCGGAACCCTTCATACTTCACCCGCTTCCCCGCGGCGGCCCTCCGGCGGCAGATATAAAGAGCAGACGCAACGCTGGCAAATCGGATGGCGTGAAACGTCGAGTTGCTCGCGAAATCGAATGGCTTGCTCGCCGTTCAAAACATCCGCCAGTGCGCCTGCGTGAAGATTCCCCAGCGAGCGGTGGAAGAAGCAGGGACGCAGGGTGCCGTCCGCTTCCACAA
>CADDZE010000009.1 GCA_902812465.1 Acidobacteriota bacterium
CCGGTTTCCTCAACGCATACCAGGCTCCGTCCCCTCTGCCCAGGGCTGCGCCTCCACGCCGTTTTCCCGCAACGCGCCCAGGTATCCAACAATCCAAGCCTGCTATACTTGAAGCGATCTTGCTTGTGGGGAAGCTTCGACGCCGGAGTCAGTCCTTATTCCGCATCAAGTGGAGCCTCTGCAGGACGGCACACTGCCGCGTCCGCAAAGTGCACCCCTGTTTTGTCTGGCAGCAGCCATCCTCAGCGGGGTGCTGATGTTTGCGTGTTTCGCGCCGGTGGGCTGGACGCCGCTGGTTTGGGTGGCCTGCACACCGCTCGTGCTGGCAGCAGTGAGTGAACCACGCCTGCGCCGCGCGTACCTTTGGGGTGCGCTAGCCGGCGCCACATTCCTGGCGGGCAGCCTGTATTGGTTTATCTACGTGATGGAAGTCTATGGACACCTGCGGCTGCCCATCGCCGTGGCGGTAATGATCCTGTTTCTGGCAGTGATGTCAGCTTTCTTCGGCGCCTTCTCGGCGGGTACTGCTTGGATAGCCCGGCGTTCTCTCCGCGGCGCACTGGTTTTCGCCGCCTTCTTTTGGGTGGGGCTCGAGTTGCTGCGAACTTACTTTCCTTTCGGGGGCTTCCCTTGGAACCTGCTGGGCTACGCCGTGGGGCCCAATGGCTTGCGGCAACTGGCGTCTTTCACGGGAGTGTACGGACTTTCTTTCATCGCCGTCGCTTCGAGCGCTTTGGTTGCAGGCCTCATCCTTTGGCCGAACCGGCCGGTGGCGTGGGCGCTGGCGCTGGCATGGTCGGCCGTGCTGGCCGGAGCTAACGCGCGGTTGCGTCCCGCGCCTTTGCCTGCGGGGAACGAACCGGTGGTTCTGGTTCAGCCGAACGTCCCTTTAGACGACGCTGCCGTCGAGGCCTGGGCTCCCTGGAGGGACCCGCAGCCGCTGGCCAACCTGGTCAGCCTGAGCGAGGCAGGGGCGGCGGAAGTCGCCAGCCCGGATCGCAACCCCTGGATCATCTGGGCAGAAAATCCTGCGCCGTTCTACTTCTTCCACGGCGACCAGTTTGCCGCCGCTATGCGCAACCTCGCCCAGAAGGCGCGAGCCTACCTGCTATTCAACACCAACATCTTCCCCGGAAGCGCCGAGCTCCAGCCCACTAACAGCGCGCTTCTGCTCGACCCGGGCGGCGAGGTCGTGCTGCGGTATGATAAAATTCACTTGGTACCGTTTGGTGAATACGTTCCGGACTGGCTTCCCCGCTGGGTGGGCAAGATCACCTCACAGGTGGGTAATTACGTACCGGGGAAGCACTTGGTGACGGCCCAGACCCCTCGCGGCTCCGTGGGCGTTTCCATCTGCTACGAGGACACCTTTCCCCAACTGGTGCGGAGGCTGACGCCGGCGGGGCCGGGCGTGTTGGTTAACATTTCGGATGACGCCTGGTACGGCAACTCGGCGGCCGCCCTGCAACACCTCCAGATTGCCCAGCTGCGAGCGGTGGAAAACCATCGGTATCTGCTGCGGGCGACCAACGACGGCATCACCGCGCTCATTGACCCTTATGGCCGTCTCATCAACACTCTGCCCCGCCACCGCATGATGGTGCTGACCGGGCACTTCAGTTTTCGGGCCGACCGCACGTTCTACAGCGCGCACGGCGATGTGTTTGCCTGGACGTGCGTCGGCATCGCCGCTCTGATGGCGGCGGTTGCAGTGGCGGGAAGGAGGCTTCCGGCGGTGCAGGGCGATACGCGCGGTGGCTAGGCTTGGCCGCCACCGGCAAGGGCGAAGGGAGCAACCGACATGATTGAAGATTTGGAACGCGAATACGAGCAACTCAAGCGGCGCGCCGCCGAACTGCGGAGCTTTCTTTGACGCTCCGTCGCTTCGGCGCGAGCTGGCTGGCATCGAGGAGCAGATCGCGCAACCGGGCTTCTGGGCGAATCCGGAAAACTCGCAAAAGGTGCTGCCCGCCCGCCGCCGCCTGCAGGACCTGCTTGAGGCCGACGCGCGCCTGGCGCAGCGCCTCAGCGATCTGGACGCCTACTTCGAGCTGGCCCGCGAAGGCGAGAATGTAGCGGAAGAACTGAAGCTGGACCTGGGCAAGCTGCGCGAGGACCTGGACCGGCTCGAAACCTCCACCTTGCTGGCGGGCGAGAATGACCGCCTCAATGCCATCGTCACCCTGCACCCGGGTGCCGGGGGCGTGGAGTCGCAAGACTGGGCGGACATGCTGCTGCGCATGTACCGGCGCTGGACGGAGCGGCGCGGCTTTAAGTTCACCCTGCTCGAATACCAGCCGGGCGAAGAGGCGGGTCTGAAGTCGGCCACGTTCACTGTCACGGGTGATTACGCTTACGGGCTACTGAGCTCGGAGACGGGCGTGCACCGCCTGGTGCGCATCTCCCCGTTCGATGCGGCCGCGCGGCGCCATACGTCCTTTGCCTCCGTGTTCGTCAGCCCGGAAATTGACGACAGCATTGAGATCGAGATCAAGCCGGAAGAGATCAAGGTGGAGACCTACCGCTCCACCGGCGCTGGCGGCCAGCACGTGAATACCACGGACTCCGCCGTGCGCATCACCCATCTGCCCACCGGCACTGTCGTCCAGTGCCAGAACGAACGCTCGCAACACCGCAATCGTGACATGGCGATGAAGATGCTCCGCTCGAAGCTCTATGAGCTGGAACTCCGCAAGCGGCGCGAAGAAGCGGAGAAGCTGGAGGAAGCCAAGGGCGAGATCGCCTTTGGCAACCAGATCCGCTCCTACGTGTTGCATCCCTACCGCCTGGTGAAAGACCACCGGACCAAGCTCGAGGTGGGCGACGCCGACCGCGTGCTGGACGGCGATATCGACCCCTTCATTAAGGCCTACCTAACCGCCCGCCGTCCCGCCACGTCAGCGGCGTCCGCCACCCCGAGCCAATAAGACTGGCTTGACACTTGCCGCCGCGCCGCGCTGCGCTACAAGGGGCCAAGGCCCGGCAAGCGGTCGACGCCGGGGTCCGCGATTTTCCTCAACCCACCTCCCTCGACGTTCCACCCGACTACGCAGCCAAGCTCCGCACGCTCGGCGCCTTCCTCGACATGCTCGGCTGGGCGATGTTCAAGAAGGGACAGGTTGCGGAAAGCCAGCCCGATCTATCCGCCGCCTACCAGCTGGAACCGAATTCGGCTGTGGCCGAACACCTGGCGTGGATGCATACCAAGCTGGGTCACGTGGAAGAGGCGATCCGCTATTACGCTTACTCACAAATGGAGCTGGGCTGGGAGGGGCGAATCCAACCAGAGCCTGGAGGAAAGCCTTGCACCGAAGGCAGGGGGACAGGCCGCGCTCCTGAGCCGCGTTCTTCAGGCTAAACAGGCCTTCGGCGAACAGTGCCGCTTGCAGCTCGCGAACCGGCCGTTTGCTTATCCGGCGGGAGCAACCACCACCCCGCCGACGGCCGTCGAGATCGCCGTGCTGGTCGATGAAAGTGGCAACGTGAAAGATGCGCGAGTGCTGGCCGGGGAAGAACCGTTCCGCAGCGCGGCGTTGCAGGATGCCCAACAGCTCCGGTTGCCGCCGCTCGCCTGGCCGGGGCAAGCGCTTAAAAGCGTGCGCACTGTCGCGTTCGTTTATGCACCCGCCAAGCGTCCTTCGGGCGAGGCCGTGAAGGTATTCTGGGGCATGGGCTTGCCGCTCCCGAACACCGTGCCCATCGTGACGGCCGACGGCCAGCATGTGATCGACATTCCGGCGGAGTCCGCGGCGGGGAAGCCGAACGCCTCCGATAGTGCTGCCGCTTCCACCGGGCCGGGGCTTCCGGATTATGCCGTTTACCTGCAGCAAGGAGCATTGCTGCAGCTCAAGCGCAACCTGGATGCTGCCATCGAAAAGTACCGCCTTGCCATCCAGGCCGAGCCCGGCTACGGTATGCCATCGCGCCCTGGCCGATGCTCTCGCCCAAAAAGGTCTGCGTGCGGAGGCCATCACGGAATACCGGCAGGTTGTGAAGGCTGAACCGGACAATCCGGAATACCACTTTATGCTGGGTGCCCAGCTCGAAGCAGAAGCAGCGACTCGGACCTTGGTTAAATATCGCTTCGACGCCAAGACCCACACCGCCCCACGTCCCAGCCACGTTCTCCCGAAGTCCGCGCGGGCCGAATACGAATTGGCCCTCGAGGGATCCCGGAAGGCCTGCGAATTAGCGCCGGTCAATACGATTTACAAGCAGGCCTACGAGCGTGTGAAAGGCGAGCTGCACCAGCCCTAACCCCCCTTTTTACTGGTCGGCCCGCCGGGCCGCTCCAAGCCAGGCGGCGGGAGCGCCCCGAACACCGAAGTGTTTCCCTGCCGCTGGCCGGCTGTGGTACTTTTCCATGGCGAGGAACCTCATGAGGATGACACGGCTTTTGGCCGCTTCGCTGGCGGCTTCCCTGGTGGCAAGCGGGCTCGTTCCTGTTGCTCGCGCCGTGCCGGCTAGAACCTTGTCGCTGGACGGTACGTGGAGCTTCGCCCTTGACCCCGGCGGCAGTCTGAAAGTAACCGACCTCGCGACGCTGCGCAGCGTCCGGCCGATCGTGGTGCCCGGGTCCTGGCAGGCACAGTTTGACGACCTGCGCGACTACGCGGGCATTGCATGGTACTGGAGGCGGTTCAACCTGGGCGACGTTCCCTCGCCGGACGTCGTGCTGCTGCGCTTCGGTGCCGTAGATTACCGCGCCGACGTCTACGTCAACGGCGAGAAGGTCGGGTCGCATGAGGGTGGCTACCTGCCCTTCGCCTGCGACATCACCCGCGTGGCGCGGGTGGGTGAGAACGAAGTGGCCGTGCGCGTGGCCGATCCCGGCGCCAAACCCGATGTGGTGGAGGGCATCCGCTACGCGGAGATTCCCCACGGCAAGCAGAGCTGGTACGTCCAGACCAGCGGCCTGTGGCAGCCGGCCGAGGTTGAGATCCGGCCGCGTTTGCACGTGCAAAGCGCGCACGTCAGCGCTGGCGCCGACGGCGCCTTCGGGATTGAGCTCGCCCTGGCCAACGCTACGGTGACTGGCCAGGCGCGTGTTGAAATGTTTGACCCGGAGCAGCGGTCCGTGTGGCAAGGCGCGGTCAGCCTGCAGCCCGGGCAGGACCATTACTCGCTGGCGGGCAAGCTGGCGCATCCCGACCTGTGGAATCTCGAGCTGCCCCGTCTCTACACCCTCAGAGTCTCGCTTAGTTCCGGGGATACGTACGAGACGCGCTTCGGCTTCCGCACCTTTCAGGCGCGCGGCGGCAAGTTCTACTTGAACGGGCAGGTAGTGTACCTGCGCGGCGCCCTCGACCAGGCCTTCTACCCGGAGAGCGAATATACACCGCCGTCGGCCGATTATCTGCGCCAGGAGATGCGCCAGGCGAAAGCGCTGGGGTTGAATCTGCTGCGCTGCCACATCAAGGTGCCAGACCCGCGTTACCTCGACGCCGCCGATGAGACGGGGCTGCTGGTGTGGTATGAGATTCCCAACTGGGACCGGCTGACGGCCGACTCGAAGCGTCGCGGCATGGAGACGCTGCGCGGCATGGCCGAGCGCGACTGGAATCACCCTTCCATCGTCATCGCGTCCATCATCAACGAGAGCTGGGGCATCGACCTCACGCAGGCGGATCAGCGCGCCTGGCTGAAGCAAGCCTATGCCGAGGCCAAGCGCGTCGTTCCCGGATGGCTGGTGGACGACAATAGTGCCTGCTGCCAGAACTTCCACATGGCCACGGACATTGCCGACTTTCACCATTACAACGCGATCCCTGACTACGCCGGGGACTTCGACCGCTTCGTGGCTGACCTGGCCACGCGCCCACGCTGGCTCTTCAGTCCTGAAGGAGACGCCGCGCCGAAGGGCAGCGAGCCGCTGGTCCTTTCCGAGTTCGGCAACTGGGGTTTGCCGCACCTCCCCGCCACGCTCCCCTGGTGGTTCGGCCGCGATTTCGAAGGCCGCAAAATCACGCTGCCGGCGGGCGTCGGCGAGCGCTTTGCCGCTTATCACTACGGCTCGATCTTCAAGGATTTCGCTGAGCTAGCGGAGGCCACGCAACGGCATGAGTTCGATTCGCTGAAGTATGAAATTGAAGCGTTGCGCGCCCGCCCCGAAATCCAGGGCTATGTCATCACCGAGTTTACGGACGTCCACTGGGAGTCGAACGGACTGCTCGATATGTGGCGCCACCCCAAAGTGTTCGCTGGGGCGTTGAGCAAGCTGCAGCAGGACGACGCCGTCGTCCTGCGGTGCGACACGCGCAATCTGTACGCGGGAGGACAAGCGCAGGCGGAGGTCTATTTCTCTCACTACACAGCTGGGATGGAGGCAGCTCAACTCACCTGGCAACTGGAAGGAACTGCGCTTTCCGGTAGCTTCGACGTACCAGCCATGCCCCCGGGGACGGTGGCAAAGGTCGGGCGCATCCGCTTTGCTGCGCCTGTCGTGACGGCGCCGGCGCGACGCGTTCTGCTGGCGCGGTTGGCACGCAAGGGAAAGACCGTCGCCGAAGACTCGCTTGATTTGTTCATCTATCCCGCCAAGAAGCCCGAGCTGGTGGCGGCGGTGGCCTTTCATGATCCGGCCGGCAAGCTGCGCCGCCTGGTGAACGAGATGCGCTCTCGCAATTACCTTCCCCCGTCCGGAACGGAAGCCTTGCCGGTAACGATGGCGTCGACACTCGACGGCACGGTGAGGCAAACGCTGCACGGCGGCGGCCGAGTTATCCTGCTGGCCCATAATCGGGAAGACTTGGCGCCCGGCCTGCGCGTGGTCCCACGTGCGGGGTCGAGTCTGGACGGCAACTGGATCTCCAGTTTCCTCTGGGTGCGCAAGGATCAGGAGCCCTTCAAAGCCATCGGATTCGCGGCCTTGCCGGGCTTTGAAGCCCAGGTCGTAGCGCCGCCGGCCGTCGTCGAGGGCGTGCCGCCCGAGCACTTTGACGATGTGCTTTCCGGCGTGTTCTATGGCTGGATTCACTCCAACGTCGGAACGCTCGTGCAAGCCGCCGCGGGAAAAGGGTTGTTGCTGATCTGCACGTTTCGCCTAGCCGAAAGCTACGGCAGCGATCCCTATGCGACATACCTGCTCGACGCCCTGGTCGACTACGCCAGGTCAGGTGTCGTACCGCGCTTTCAGATCCCGATTTAAAACCGGCCGGGCTGGGTTCGTGGTGGGCAAGGCAGCTCGATCGGCCAGACGGGTTCTCGGATTGCCCCGCGCCTCGCAACGACCTGCTATTGTGCTTGCTTTACCGGCCTAGACCGTCTGCCCACCAAAGCAGCACTACCAGATGAACTTCAAGGCGAACTGTACTTCCCTCGGATCGCCGGGACCACCGGAGGCTAGACCGGCAATGGGCTGTACGGTATTGAAGATCTGGCCGAAGCTCTGGGAAGCCACGTCACGCTGCGGAGTCTCAAAGTTGGGGCGGTTAAACATGTTGAACATCTCGGCCCGAAACTCGACCGCCTTCGACTCGGTCAAGCGGAAGCGGCGCAGCAGCGAGAAGTCCCAGTCCGCAAGGCCCGGCCCGCGCAGAATGTTGCGCCCGGCATTGCCAAAGGCGCACGGCAGCACCTGGGTTCCAGCGGCGTTAAAGCGCGGATCGCGGAACGCCGAAGCCAGCACCCACTGATTCGGAGTCTGGTGGGCAGGATAAGGATTGCCGATCAGGTCGGGCCGGTCAGAGGAGAGACCCAGCCCGGCACTAGTGGCCTCCGAGGTGCAGCTCACGTTTCCCCCGATTTGCGCTGTGAACGGCGGGCCGCTCTGCGCGGTGGCGATGCCCGCAAGCTGCCAGTCGCGAACCAGGTAGTTCACGCTGCGGTTCGATGACTTCCAAAGCGTGCTGCCGAACGGCAGGTCATAAACGTAGGCGACCGAGAGGCGATGGCGAAAGTCAAAATCGGAGGGCGCCTTCTCTGCTGCGAGGTCCAGGGAATTCTGGGGAAAGTTTTCGTTCCGGTCGTCATCCAGAAACGTGGAATTCGTATCGATGGCCTTGGACCAGGTATAGGCTCCCAAGAAGGCCAGTCCGGCCGAGAAGTGGCGCTCGAACTTCACCTGCGCCGCGTGGTAAGCCGACTTACCCGAGGACTCGGTATAGACGAAGTTCTGGTCGAACGAGGGGAAGCGCCGCGCCTGGGGTTCAGGCAGCCCGGTGGTAGGATTGATGAGGCCTTCGGCGATGGCGAGCGCAATGTTCGCCTGGTTGGGATCCACGATGCGCGGCAGCCGCAGTCCCCGCGTGCCGACATAGCCTAGGTCGATCAGCCAAGAGCCTGGCAGTTCACGCTGAAAGTCCAGCGACCACTGCTGCACCATGCCGTCCTGAAAGTCGACTTGGAAGGGCGAGATTCGGGGAAAGTTGGGCACGGCTGCTAGGACGAAGGCGTCCTTCAGCAGCGCACCAGAAAGCAGGGGGAGCTGGCCGCTTTCAATCAGTGGCAGGAGCGCCGGCAGCGCCTGGTCAATCCTGCCCGCGGTCACGCGCACGAAGGGCGGGTTCTGCGCCCGCTGGAAGTAAACGTCGCCGAACGTTTGATCGTAGTAGACGCCGTAGCCGCCGCGAACCACGGTGCGGGCCTTGCGAAAGGGCTGCCAGGCAAATCCGAAGCGCGGCGCGAAGTTGTCCCGGTCCGGATACTGCAGGGCGCGATTTTCCGCGGTGCTGCCGAAGTTCTCGACCCCGGCGGGAACGTAAAGGCCTGTCAACGGATCGAAGCGGAGGAGCGAAGCCTGCCCGCGCCCAGCGGTCACGATCAGGCCCCTGGAAAAGTCGAAGTTGGCGAAGTGGTCGTTCTTGTCGGTCACCAGGCTGTTGAATTCGTAGCGCAAGCCAAGGTTGAGGGTCAGGTTCGGGCGCAGCTTCCAGGTGTCTTGGGCGAAGTAGTCCCACTCCGTGCCGGTACCGGAAACGTACGCCTCAAACCCATTGATCCAGTCCTGCGGTACGCCTAGTAGGGCATCAGCCACTCCATTGCCGAACGAACAACTCGAGGGCGGACAGGCAGCAAAGAGCTGCGCGGCAATCTGCTGGAATTGGGCGGGCGGCAGCGTCTTCTGCAGGGCACTCAGCACCAGCCCGCCTGTCACGACACCTGTGAAATCGTACTGGCCGCGAATGGTGATGTCGCGCCGGAAGTTGCCGCGCTTAATGGGGCGGATGTCGAAGCCGTACGCGAGCGTATGGTTGCCGTGCACCTGCGTCAGAGTATCAGCGAACTGAAAGGTATTCACGGCGCCACCCTGGGGATTATTAATTTGCGAGCCGATGGTCGCGTAACCGGTGAAGTTGATGCGGGGAATGCCACTCAGGCGCCCGGAAGTAGGCAGCCCGATGAGGCCCAGGGTGGCGGCGAAGGGATTCCCCTGATCCTCGTTGTTGAAGTGCTCGGTCCAGCGGTTGTAGCCAAGCTTGAATTCGTTCAGCAGTTGGGGACTGAAGACGTGGGTCCAGTCAAAACCCGCCGAGTGGTTCACGTTGTGAACCTTCACGCCGTAGCCGGTGAGGTTGGTGTCCTCATTGAAGGGGCGGAATTCGCGGTCGCTGGTGAGGTTGTAGCGCGCGAAGAGGGAATCCTGCGTACCCCAGCGATGGTCCACACGAGAGACGTAGGAGTCCGTATCGATGCGTCGTGTGGATTCGACGATGTAGTTGGCCGCGCCGCAGGAGGCGCCGGGAATGTTAGGTGCGGGGTACAGATTGACGAAGGCACTGCCAATGGGGTCCAGGCCCTGCGCATTCAGCAAAGGCAACAGGCTGTTGAGATTGTTGTTCGGAACAGTCAGGGGCGCGCTCGGGTCCACCAGCACGAGGGGGTCCAACAGCAGGGTCTGGGTGGGGCAGGTGGGAGCGAGGTCGGCCTGGAAGTCACCGGCGCGCTCAGCTAGGGTAGGCACGTGTGACCTTTCGAAGAATGCACGCCGCTCTCGCAAGCCCTCATAGGCGAAGAAGAAAAAGCTGCGGTCGTGGCCATCATAGCCCGGCAGGAGCACGGGGCCGCCCACCGTGCCCCCGAATTGGTTGCGCTTGAAGGGAGGCACGGTAGGCTCGAAGAAGTTGCGGGCGTCCAGGGCGCTGTTGCGCAGGAAGTCGTAGAACGTGCCATGGAACTGATTCGTTCCGGAACGAGTCACCACGTTTACCTGGGCGCCGGCGTTCGTGCCGAACTTCGCCTCGTAGACGCCGGTCTCCATGCGGAACTCCTGCACCGAGTCCACGGGCGGGGTTACCGCATACGTGCCTACCGCCACCGAAGTGTTGGTGATGCCGTCGAGGAGGAAGGAATTCATCGACTCGCGCAGCCCGTTGACGTTGATCGCGCCGCCGCGCGAGCTGTTCTCCGACCCCGACGTGCCCGGCACCACGCCGGGGGTGAACAACGTCAGCTGGAGGAAGTTTCGGCCGTTGAGGGGAAGCTGCCTGACTTTCTGCGACTCGATCGTCGTGCCGACCGAAGATGTCTGGGTATCGACCACCGGCGGCGTCGCCGCCACGGTAATAGAGGTAGTGGGGGCGCCGACGCGCAGGCGGATATCGAGCTTCAGATGCTGGTCCACCAACAACTCGATGGGGCCCTCGACGGAACGCTCGAAGCCGGCCTTCTCGGCCGTGACCTTATAGGTCCCCGGGGGCAGCAACGGAAGCGTATAAGAACCGTCAGGCTGGGTTACGGCACTACGGGTGAAGCCAATCCCTTGCGCCACGGCCGTCACGGTGACGCCAGGAACCACCGCGCCAGAGGGGTCCGTCACGATACCGGTCAGGCTCCCTTGGGCCTGCTGTCCCCAGACGACGGCTGCGCCCAACCCCAACGCGATGCACGCGGCGGAGAACCGCAAAAGGAAGCCCATCGCACCCCACCTCCCCCAGGAAGGAAAGTCCAAACCCCAACGCGGTATCGCTCCGAAGAGCGGAGTCTCAGTGAAAAAGAGTATAGAAATGAATAACTTCGAAGTCAAGGAGAGCCGCTCCCAGCGCGCCGCTCCCGCTGCAACTCTGTGCGAAACATAGGAGTGAGCAAAATGAGCGGCGAAAGACATGTTATTGAAAATAATGAAGATAGTCGAGTTTGTCGCCACTGCCTCGAGCAACCATTCGGCTGAGCCTCTCGTCATCACCAGTTCGAAGGCCAGCACCTTGTGGTTGGGGAATGCGCTATCCTAGGCGGCGTGCTCATGACGCGGCGTACCTTTCTGCTGACGAGTCTTCTCAATTGGGAGGGGCTGCATGCCCTAGTACCACCCGCGTACCCTAAGGTCAAGGAAGCCACACCCATCTTCGAGGCCGTGCCTCCTGAAGGCAGTGGGATCACTTGGGTGCACGACAACGCGCGGCGGGGAGGCCATTACGCTCCGGAAGTGGTAGGGCCGGGGTGCGCATTTTTAGATTATGATCATGACGGCTGGATGGATATTTATCTAGTCAACAGCGGAGCCTGCGACTTCTTCCACCCCCGGAACCCGCCACGCCATGCCCTCTACAAGAACAATCGCGATGGAACCTTCACCGACGTCACCCTGACGGCCGGCGTGGCCTGCGGAAACTTTGGCATGGGCGTCGCCGCCGCCGATTACGACAATGACGGCTTTACGGACCTGCTCGTAACGGGATACGGCCGCAATATCCTCTATCACAACAATGGGAACGGCACCTTCACTGACGTAACGCGCCAGGCTGGATTAGAGGATAGCCGTTGGTCCGCGTCCGCAGCGTGGTTTGACTACGACAACGACGGCCGGCTAGACCTCTTCGTCTGCCACTATGTCGACTACAGCGCCGACCCGCGTTTTCAGTGCTTCGACGCCCGTGGCCAAAGCTTCTACTGCCTTGAGACCCAGCTGAAGCCCCTCACCTGCGCGTTGTACCACAACAACGGCGACGGAAGCTTCACCGAGGTTGGCCACGCTTCTGCGATCGGTCAGGTAAAGGGTAAGGCCCTGGCGGTCGTAGCGGCGGACATCAACCAGGACGGCTGGCTCGACCTCTTTGTCGCTAACGACACGCTGCCCAACTGGCTGTTTGCCAATCGCGGCGGCGGGCGATGGGAAGAGATCGGTCTGAAGGCCGGGGTGGCGGATAGTGAGGACGGCCAGCCACGCGGAGGTATGGGGGTAGACGCGGCTGATTTCGATCAGGACGGTAAGCTGGACCTAGCGCTGACCAATTTTGTAGGCGAAGAGTTCTCTCTTTACCACAACGATGGCCACGAACTGTTCTCCGACTGGGCCCAGCAGACACCCATCGGAGAGGCGACCCGGATGCTCAGCGGATGGGGCGTGAGGTTCTTGGACTACGATAACGACGGCAGCCTCGACTTAATTTTCTGCAGCGGCCATCCGGACCCCGACGTCGGCCGGACGTCGCGCTATTCCTACCTCGAGCCCCTGCTGCTCTTTCAAAACACGGGCCAAGGTTTCGTCAACGTGAGCCGCCAGGCGGGAGCCGCCTTCCAGCAGCTCTGGGCCGCCCGCGGCCTGGCCACCGGCGACTTCGATAACGACGGCGCTCTGGATGTGCTCATCGGCATCAACGGCGGTGCTCCCTTGCTCCTCAGAAATAGGGTGGGGGCGAAGAACCATTGGCTGGGGCTGCACCTGGTAGGCCGCAACTGTAACCGCGACGCGGTCGGCGCCAGCGTGCGCTGGTGCTGCGCTGGCGTCGTGCGGTCACGCTACAAAGCGGGCGGCGGCAGCTTTTGCTCCTCCCACGACCCGCGCCTACTGCTCGGATTGGGCCAGGCAGAGTCGGTCGATTGGCTGGAGATTGCCTGGCCACCGCCCTCCAAGAGAATCGAACGCTTCACGCGACTGCCACTGAATACATATGTTACGGTAGTGGAAGGCGAAGGCACGCCGGTGGCTTCAACGCGATGCTGAGAATCTGGCTGGCCATAGTCGCGATCACCTTCATTCTTGGCAGCCCCCTCGCGATCCGCAGACTGGACGGAGCGCAAGCCGCATTAGCGGGAGTCAACGAGCTGGCCCGCCAGGCCCAGGATGCACTCCAACAAGGGAATAATGAGGCGGCGGTCCGCGACTACGAGAAACTCATCCAACTGAAGCCGACGGTGGCCGAGTATCACCTAGGCCTGGGTGTCGCCTATTACGCCTCGGACCGGCCTTTCGATGCTATAGCCGCACTGCAGCGCGCTCTTAGGCTCAAGCCCAGTCTTGCCCAGGCTCGCTATTACTTGGCCACAAGCTTGGCGGAAAGCGGCCGCTGCCAGGAGTCCATGCCACTTCTGCGAAAGGATGCACCGCACATCGCCGATCCGCAACTGAAGCGGACGGCAGAGGCCGACGGGCTGAAATGCGCCATGGCGCTCGATGAGGAAGACCGCGCCCTGGATTTTCTCCGTCTGCTGCAGCACGATTTTCCCAAAGACCCTGAGGTTCTCTACCTCACCGTCCACGTTTATTCGGATCTCTCGACGCGCGCTTCGCAGAGGCTCTTAGTCACGGCCCCGTCGTCGTATCAGGTCCACTTGCTGAGCGCCGAGGCCCTCGAAACGCAAGAGAAGTGGGACGAAGCGGAGGCGGAATACCGCCGCGTGCTGGCCCTTGATCCGCACCTTCCTGGCATTCACTTCCGGATCGGCCGGCTGATCCTGACGCGCCCAAAGACCGCAACCACAATGGCGGACGCTCAGCGGGAGTTCGAAGAGGAGCTGAAGGTAGATCCGGCCAATGCCGGCGCCGAGTACGTGCTGGGGGAACTGGCCAGGCAGAGTCGAGACTTCTCCCGGGCCATCGACCACTTTTCCCGGGCGGCAAAACTCGACCCCAGCTTTGCTGATGCCTTCATCGGCTTGGGGAAATCCCTGGTCTCGGCGGGCCGCCCGGTGGATGCCGTACCACCACTCGAGCAGGCGGTCAAGCTTCAACCCGAGAATCCCGTGACGCACTATCAGCTGGCCTTTGCTTACCGCCGGGCGGGCCGTGCGCAGGATGCGGACCGCGAACTCGAGGCTTACCAGCGAGCAAACGAGAAGGCCCGGAAGAATCTCCTGAATATTCGTTCCGCTGTGACCGGCCAGCTGGTGCCGTCGCAGACCGCTGATCCGCCTGAGTAAGCCAGGTCGGCATCTGGCCGATATAACAGGGTGGACGGCCCACTCAACCAAGGAGGCGGTTACCATGAGCATGAGAAGGCAGCCTAGTTCTGGTCTAGCACTCGCGGCTGGATCATTCCTTTACCTGTACTTAGTGCTGGGAAGCAACGCGGCGCCTGTCTCCGGGCAGGGGCGGCACCTGGGCCAGGAGAAGAAGGCGCACGGCGAGCAGGCTGAACACGAAGAGGGCGAGCACCATGAACGCGACAAACCTCGCCACGCGTACCGGTTTGGGGCTCACGAGCGCGAGGTGATCTCGGGGTATTACGCTGGTCAGAGCAGTGGACTGCCGCCTGGGCTGGCCAAGCGGGGCGGCAATTTGCCGCCCGGCCTGGAAAAGCACCTCGAACGCTACGGCACGCTGCCCCCAGGCCTCCAGAAGCGCCTGGAGCCCCTGCCGGTTGAGCTGGAGCGGCAGTTACCGCCCTTGCCCCCAGGCTGCGGTTGCCAGCGAGGGATTATCGGCACCAGTGTGCTATTGGTGCGTGCGCGGGATGGTTTCATTCTGGACGTATTCCACCTCGGAGGACGATAGAGCCTGAGGGAGGGAGCGGGGAGGTTTGGGTGGTGCAGGGAGTGAAAGACTCCGGTGCCGCCAAGCTGCTGTGCCGGGCAGGAAGCACGCTGCCGAAACCTTTCAGACGTCGCGCTGCTTCTCGGATTTGCTGGACTTCTTCGCTGCGCGCTCCCGCACCCAGCCTTCCTTGTTAACCTGCGGCGCCCGGCCCAAGCCCAGCGATTCCGGCGGCACATCCTGAGTGATCGTGGAGCCCGCTGCCACGTACGACCCTCTGCCGACACGGACCGGCGCCACTAGCATCGTCCCACTGCCGATGAATGCGCCGTCTTCGATAACCGTAGGATTCTTCTTTTCGCCGTCGTAGTTGCAGGTGACCGTGCCCGCGCCTATGTTGACCTTCTGGCCCAGCGTTGCATCGCCCAGATAGGTTAGGTGCCAGGCCTTGCTGTCCCTACCGATGCGGGACTTCTTCACCTCCACAAAGTTGCCCACGCGGGCTCCGGGCTCCAGGACGGCGCCGTCGCGAATGTGCGCAAACGGCCCCACTATGACGTCCGAGGCGATTTCGGAGGCAGAAATGACGCAGCAGGGCCGCACGTACACGCGATCGCCCAAAACGGCGTCGGTGAGGGTCGAGTAAGGACGGAGCGTGCAAGCCCGACCCACCCGCGTTTGCCCCAGCAGACTCACCCCAGGCTCGATCACCGTGTCCGCGCCCACTTCGACGTCAGCGTCGATGTAGGTGGCGTCGGGATTCACGATAGTTACACCGGCCCGCATCAAGGCTTCGGCTTTGCGAACGCGCAGCAGCTTCTCCACGGCCGCCAGTTCGACACGATCATTCACCCCCAAAACCTCGCGTGCGTCAGCGACTGGGAACGCCTGCACGCGCTCGCGGCGGCGATGAAGGATAGCAATGAGGTCAGTCAGTAAGTACTCCTTCTGCGGGTTATCGGCGGAGAGCTGACCGATTGCAGCCAGCATCTTGGTGCGGTCAAAACAGAGAATGCCGGAGCTGACTTCGCGGATCTTACGCTGCGCCGGCGTGCAGAGCTTCTCCTCGACGATCGCCCGGAGGCGCCGGCTGCCCGGGCTGGCGCGGAGGACACGGCCGTAGCCTTCCGGGTGGTCGAGACGCGTCGTCAAAACGGTGGCCGCAGCGCGAGCGCTGGTGTGCGCTTCCACTAAGCCGCGCAGCGTTTCCGCGCGCAGCAGCGGGGCATCGCCGACCAGCACGGCCAGCACCGGACTAGGGCAGGCCTCGAGCTCGCGCCGTGACACCATCAACGCGTGTCCCGTACCCAACTGTTCCCTTTGCTCGATAAAACTGAGCCGGTCCTGGCATCCGACGGCGGCGGCGGCCGAAGTCAAAGCGGCGCGAACGGCATCCCCATCGTGCCCGATCACGACGTAGACACGCTCCGGGTCAGCCGCCAGCACGGCTCGCAGCAGGTATTCTCCCAAGGGGCGTCCGGCCAGCACATGGACTAGCTTCGACCGCTCGGACTTGAAACGGGTCGCCTTGCCGGCGGCCAGCAGCAGGACCGAAAAACCAGAGGTGGACATCGCGACCCTTGATGTTTGAGCTCGAAAACAGCGGGTAGCGGGGGTGGGAATCGAACCCACGACCTAGGGATTATGAGACCCTCGCTCTACCACTGAGCTACCCCGCCCTGCATCCTATGCGGGAACTGCCTTCGCTGTGGATGCTCTCGGGGAATGGTAGACTCCCCTCGTGCAGCTCGTCAACTGCAAGCGCTGCTTGCATTAAATTTGCATTAAAATAGAGCGCCCGGTAATGATCACCACCGTGAGAGCGCGCTTCACAGCATGGCTTCTACCGACGGCTCTATTCGCCATCGCTTCGGGCATTCAGACCCCGGAGCAGCGCACCGTAGCCGGTTCACTCCGCCCCGTCAGCTCCCCCGGCGGTGGGCAGCACCAAGCGGAGGCTTCGCCACTGGACGCTGAGGTTGCGGCCGTGTTGGGAGGCGATCTCGCCAGCCCCCACGCCGACGTCCGGCGGGCAGCGCTCGAATGGATGGCGCGTGATCCCCGCACCCACGATGACCGGTTGATCCCCGCGATCTTCCATGCCCTTGAAGATCCCGACAGCGGCGTCCGCAACCAGGCGCTGGCGAACATGGGCTGGATCTTCGAGCGGCACCCACGAACCCCGGAAGGCCAGCGGGCGCTGGCGGCCATCGAGCGCGGGCTCGCCCAGGATTCTGACCGGGCGGCGCAACTGGTGGTGGTGGAGCTCCTTCGCGGTCCCGATGAGGAGGTGTACCCAGACCCGGTGAAGCGGCGGGCCAGCAAGGCGCCTTTGAACGATCCGGGTATTCAATCCCTAATTGTGACCAAGCTGGCGGAGCGGCAGAGCACGCTGCGCCCGGAGCTGCTACGGGTGGTCGAATCCTCTCCGGCCTTGCAGGCGCTGCCGGCAGTGGTCAAGGCCGTGGGCGAGGCGTTGCAGGACGACAGCCTAACCGTGCGCAGCAGTGCCGCAGACCTGCTGATTGCCATGGAACGGCAGGGTGGCCGGGAGGTGCGGAAGCAAGTCCATCCGTTACTGCTACGCGCCCTCCAGGAAGGTGACCCCAACGTGCAGCTCCGAGTGTCGCGCGCCCTGGGCTTGCCAATTCCTCCCCGTAAACCGGCTCCGCGCCTGGTTTCGTTGACGGGCGAGAGTGTGGCCACGGCAGATATTCCCTTCGACTTCAACTATTACACGGCGTTTGTCCAGCCTCTGTTCGTCAAGAAATACGGGAACGAGTCTTGCGTGGACTGTCACACGCCGGAGGCCAACGCCTCGGGATCGTTCCGCGTGCGCCCCCCGGGGCCCGAGGGGCGCTACACGCTGCAGCAATCCAAGGTGAATTTTGCTTCGCTCCTGCCGGTGATCGACCGCCAGCATCCCGAGCGCAGCAAGCTGCTCCTGAAGCCTTTGAACCCTCTTACGCAGGAGGGGCAGATCAAGGGCTTGAATCACGACGGTGGCGCCTTCTGGGCGGACCAATATGACCCGGATTTCCAGATAGTTGCGAACTGGCTGAGAGGCGCCAAGCTGGAAACTCCCCCCGAGAAGCAACTCGACTTCGCTTACTTTGTGAAGCACATCGAACCCATTTTCTCTACGCCCGGCCCCGACGGCTTCGCCTGCATCAACTGCCACTCGACGCACGCCATTCTGCATCTGGAATCGCCGGAGACCCGCGAAGGCAGGTTTTCACTCGAACAGATCGAGAACAACTACCAGTCCGCGCACCGCGTGGTCGACGAGGCGGCGCCCACCAACAGCTTTCTTGTCCGCAAGCCCACCAGCCCGCGTGAGGGTGAGCCCGGCGGGCTTTCACACGCCGGCGGTATTCGTTGGCCGGAGAAGAAGGAATCGTGGCAGTACAAGGCACTGATCGCCTGGATGGGTATGCGGAACCTCGCGCCCTGAGAGTTGGACCCCGGTGTGTTTGCCATGAAAGCCTGCTTACTGCACCGACCGGGACCGGTTGAAAGCAAGCCCCTCGCCTTTGTGGAGGTCCCGGACCCCGAACCGCAGGACGACCAAGTGCTGCTGCGGGTCAGCGCGTGCGGCGTCTGCCGGACCGACCTGCACGTGGTCGAGGGCGAGCTACCGCCACGCCTCTCCCCAGTGATTCCGGGCCACCAGGTGGTGGGTGAGGTCATCCAGCTGGGGGTCAAGGCCCGGCGGCTGGCCATGGGCGCACGCGTCGGCGTCCCCTGGTTGCATCGCACCTGCGGCGCGTGCGAGTACTGCCGCTCCGGCCGCGAAAACCTGTGCGATCAGGCGACTTTCACCGGGTACGTGGTCCACGGCGGCTATGCGGAATACATGGTCGCCCCCGAGGCATTTGTCTATCCCATTCCCCCGAGCTTCCCCGACCTGCAGGCGGCACCGCTGTTGTGCGCGGGCATCATCGGCTTCCGCTCCTTGCGTCTTTCCGGCATCCAGCCCGGCGGAGCGCTGGGCTTCTATGGCTTCGGAAACGCGGCGCACGTCGCCATTCAGGTGGCGCGGCACTGGGACGTCCGCGTTTATGCCTGCACACGCGATGCAGCCCACCAAAGGCTGGCACTCGAGCTGGGTGCCGCGTGGGCCGGCGGCACCGACGCTGAGCCGCCCGTGAAACTGGACAGCGCCATCATCTTCGCGCCGGCCGGTGAACTGGTGCCCGTCGCCCTGCGGGCGCTCAAGAAGGGTGGAGCCTTGGTTTTAGCCGGCATCCACATGAGCCCTACGCCGCCGCTTGAATACTCGCTGCTCTACCACGAGCGCGTCATTCGCAGCGTGGCTAACAACACCCGCCAGGATGGCGAGGACTTTCTGCGCCTGGCGGCGGAGATCCCCATCCGTACGGAAATCGAGGTGTACCCGCTTCCAGAGGCCAACCGCGCCCTGATCGCCCTTAAGCACGACGCGGTACGCGGCGGAGCCGCGGTGCTCGATTGCCGCGTCGTACGCCGCTGAGGGCGGTTCCGCGTTGGGCGGAAGGCTCTGCAGCTGAGGGTGAGTGAGGGCTAGCCCCCGGAGCGGAAGTCCTTCGGCCAACTCGCCATCGACGCTCGACCGATCCAGCTCATTAACGCTGGCCCAGCCGCACTTTGGGACCCGTGTCCAGGCGAATTCCTGTGAACCAACCGTATGCGTGCGGCCCTAGTTTGCGGTCCGACGCCCGGCGTAAGGTACCGGCTGAGTTACTCTCTGCCTGGTGCAAATCTTCATTCAGTCGTCAACGCCTCATAACCTATCCCTAACACGGTCGCGACAAGCTGATCCTGCCTTTCTGAGGCAAGCCCAATTCACCAAGGAGGATCAGCATGAGAAAGTTGCAGTCGCTACTGGCCATAGCGCTCACCTTGTCGTTTCCTTTGGAACAAGGAGTGATGCCAGCAGCGATCCAGAGCTCTAAGGCCCAAGCGCGGGCAGGAACGCAGACTCCTATCCAACACGTCATCGTGATAATCGGCGAGAATCGCAGCTTCGATCACGTGTTCGGGGCGTATAAGCCACGGGGAAAGCAGACCGTTCTCAACCTGCTCTCTCGCGGCATCATCAACGAGGACGGCTCGCCGGGCATCAACTTCGCGGTTGCGGGCCAGAACAAGGCCATCGACACAGTCACCTATTCGGTGAGCCCCAGGCAGACCGGCCCCTACATCACCCTGCCGGCGGTCAACACCGACGGCGCGCCGACCGCCCCCAGCGACACTAATCCGCCCCCTTTTCTCACTCTCGATGCGGCGAAGGCGGCCGAGCCCGGCCTGCCGTCCTACGATTACGTACTGCTCACGACGGGCGCCACGGGCTTGCCCCACCGCGTGATTGACAAGCGCTTCCCGACCAGCTTTCCCAACGGGCCTTACCAAATCACTCACTACATCCCCTACGACGCTTATGCCGGCAGTCCGGTGCATCGCTTCTACCAGATGTGGCAACAGTCGGACTGCAATGTGGCCTACGCGACGCCGGAAAATCCTTCCGGATGCCTCAGTGACCTTTACCCCTGGGTGGAGGACACGGTCGGCGCCGGCAGCAACGGCCATCCGCGGCCGAAGCCTTTCAACGATCAGACCACCGGCGAGGGGTCCATCGCCATGGGGTTCTACAACGTCCAAGCGGGGGACATGCCTTACTTCAATGCCCTCGCACGAAACTATACCATCAGCGACAACTATCACCAGGCGGTGATGGGCGGCACCGGGGCGAACCACATCATGATGGGCACCGGTGACGCCCTGTGGTTTAGCGACGGGCAGGGCCATCCGGCGACACCCCCCAGCAACGAAATTGAAAATCCCAATCCTCAGCCCGGAACCAACAACTGGTACACGCAGGACGGCTATTCCGGTGGAAGCTACAGCAACTGTTCCGATCGCAGCCAGCCCGGGGTGGGCCCGCTTCGCGCCTACCTCGATTCGCTACCCTACCAGGTCTTCAATAACGGCAACTGTGCGCCAGACACCTACTATCTGCTGAACAATTACGCCCCGGGGTATTTTGGCGATGGCACAGTCAACACGGGGGCCTTTGTTCTGCCCCCATCTTCCGTACGCACCATTGGCGACGCCTTGCTGGAACGCAACATCAGCTGGCGCTACTACGGCGAGGGTTGGAATCTCTATTTGCAAGATCCCCACTACAACAATCCGCTCAATCAGTATTGCGACATCTGCAACTTCGAACAGTATGTGACCTCGGTCATGACCCACGAGCAGGTCCGCAGCGAGCATTTGAAGGACGTCACTGACTTGTATGCGGACATCAAGAACGGCACGTTGCCGGCGGTTTCGTTCGTCAAGCCGGATGGTTTTGTCGATGGGCACCCCGCATCCTCGAAGTTCGACTTGTTCGAGGGCTTCACCCAGAAGATCGTCGGCATGGTCCAGGCAAACCCGAGGCTGTGGGCCAGCACGGCCATCTTCATCACGGTGGACGAAAGCGGCGGATACTATGACTCTGGCTATATCCAACCCATCGACTTCTTCGGTGACGGCCCGCGCATTCCGCTGATTGTGGTCTCGCCTTTCTCGCGGGGTGGCCGCATTGTTCACTCCTATGCCGATCATGTCTCGATTCTGAAGTTCATCGAAAAGAACTGGAACCTGCCTCCCCTGACGGAGCGCAGCCGCGACAACTTGCCCAACCCCATCGCCACAGCCGACAACCCCTACGTCCCCACCAACCCTCCGGCTATCAGCGACCTGATGGATATGTTTGTCTTCCACCCCAACGGGGACGCCGGCGGCGAACCGTGACCGGCTAACCCGGAAAATCCACCCGCAGGCCGGGGCAGCCCCTCGGACCGCCCCGGCCGCTTTCTGAAGGCCATCCCGTGCTTGCCCGTCGGGGAAACTGGCCCAGAGCGCAATCGCTAGTGTGGCAGGAATTCTCAGCCGGGCCCGATTATGATATGGTGATGCTTGCGGAACTGACCGACCGTTCAGACGGCCGGAGCTTAGCCGGAGGGGCATCATGCGGGAGCAACTGTACCGGGCGCTCAGCGTCTTAGCTCCGCTGCTCGGGGCCATTTTCCTGGTCCAGCCAGTGCAGGCGGGGCCGAAAAAACACGCCACCGATCCCAACGACGTCACTTCGCGCCTCTTTGAGCTGCTGGATTCCTCCCATGACGGTAAGCTGGACGAGCTCTACTTGCTGGCGGATACGTACACCGATCCCAAGTCCAACGAGACCTTCCGCCATGTGCTTAAGGTGGAGTACGACAAGAACCGGGCGTTTGGCCGCCTGCGGCTGTACGTCCGCAGTGTGGGCAAGATGACCCCTGAGCAGCTCTCCACCTACACGCCGAAACAGATCTTCGATTTCGGCGAAGAAGACCAGGAGAAATACGTGAAGACGGATCCCGGCCCCTTTGGTCAGACCGGCGATCTCTATCTGCGTTCCGCTCCGGACAGCCCGCTGGCAAGCGCCCCTATTACGGGCGAGGTGCGGAAGGCGTTCGAGACTTACCTGACGGAGTACATTCTGCCTGCCCTGCAGAAGAAGAACTAGCGCCTCTCTCCAGCGCACTCGAAGCTTGCAGATCAGCGAGGAGCGAAGGCGCCCGTCCCACGCTGGTTACCGCGTATCGCTCGAGGCGGGCTCGCCGGCCAGCGGCAGAATATTCGGAGATGCCTAACCCAATCCTTCGCCTCGATGCAGCTGACAACGTGCTGATTGCCCTTGCGGACCTGCACGCGGGCCAGCAGGTGGAGTTCGCGGGGGAGCATTACACCCTCGTGACCGATGTGCCCGCCAAGCACAAGTTCGCTCTTCAGGATCTCGCGCCCGGCGACCCGGTGCGGATGTACGGAGTGAAGGTGGGCACCGCCACCGTGCCCATCCGCCGGGGGGAATGGATCAACACACGCAACGTCCGCCATGACGCTGAGACTTATCAATTCCGCTCCCGCGTGCCGTGCTGGCAGCCGCCCGACGTGTCCAAGTGGAAGGACCGGACATTCCTGGGCTACCACCGGGAGGACGGGCAAGTGGGCACCCGGAACTACTGGGTAGTCATCCCGCTGGTGTTCTGTGAGAACCGGAACCTGGCTCTGCTCAAGCAGGCGTTCGAGGAGGAGCTGGGCTTCGCGGCGCCGCCCGTCTATCGGCGGCACGTCGCCGAGCTGGTGCGGCTATATCGCGCCGGCCAAATGGATGCCATTGGGAAGCTGAACTTCGAGTCCGGAGAGGGGCCGCCAGAGCAGCCGAGGGTCTTTCCCCAGGTGGACGGTATCCGGTTTCTGGCTCACCAAGGGGGATGCGGAGGCACGCGCGAGGATTCCAACAATCTCTGCGGCCTGCTAGCCGGCTACCTCCATCACCCGAACGTGGCCGGCGCCACCATTCTCAGCCTGGGCTGCCAGCACGCTCAGGTTGCGATCCTCCGGGAAGAGCTTCGCAAGCGGGCCCCACAGTTTGACAAGCCGCTGCTGATCTTTGAGCAGCAGCGGTGGGGGTCCGAATCCGCGATGCTCGCGGCCGCAATCAAGGAGACGTTTCTCGGCCTTGCGGAGGCCAACAAGGCCGAGCGCCGCCCTGCACCCTTGTCGCAGCTCTGCGTCGGGCTGAAGTGCGGCGGGTCGGACGGCTTTTCCGGCATTTCCGCTAACCCGGCCATCGGTCACACGGCGGACTTACTGGTCGCTCTGGGCGGCCGAGGAATCTTGTCCGAGTTTCCCGAACTCTGCGGCGTGGAGCAGGAGCTAGTGGACCGTTGCGTCACCCGGGAAGTCGCAGAGCGCTTCATCACCCTGATGCAGGACTATGTCGCGCGCGCCAGGGCGGTCCGGTCCGGCTTCGACATGAATCCCTCGCCCGGCAATATTCGCGACGGACTGGTGACGGACGCCATGAAGTCAGCGGGAGCCGCCAAGAAAGGCGGCACTTCCCCGGTGACGGCGGTGCTCGACTATCCCGAGTATTCCAGCGTTCCCGGGCTGAACCTGCTGTGCACGCCCGGCAACGACGTCGAGTGCGTGACGGCTCAGGTGGCCGCAGGGGCCAACGTGGTGCTGTTCACCACCGGGCTCGGCACTCCGACCGGCAATCCCGTGGCGCCGGTCATCAAGATCTCCTCCAATTCCTCCTTGGCCCAGCGCATGGCCGACATCATCGACCTCGACACGGGCGGCATCATTTCGGGAGACATATCCATCAAGGAAGCCGGCGAGTCGATTCTTGATTTCACCATTCGAGTAGCCAGCGGGGAAATCCGCACCAAGGCGGAGCTCACCGGCCACGAGGACTTCATTCCCTGGAAACGAGGCGTTTCCCTCTGAAGGCGCCCGCCAGCGCCTCCAGCTGAAGGCTGACCCTGAGTATCCAAACCACGGGCCGCGTCATCTCATTAAAACGGCGGGTTTGGCCACCGAGTGGATGACCCAACGGCGAGGCTGGCTCAGCCAAACAGACATCGTAGGGTGGAGGATTTCATGAAGCGCACGGCAGGTGTTCTCCTCTTGTTGGCGGGAATCGCTTTGGTATTCATCCCGCGAATGCAAGCTTTTCCGCTCCGGGTGACTCTGGCCCCATGGCCTGGCCAGGCCAACGACCAGACCATCAAGTCAGATATCGAGGCGAAGCTCTTCCAGGACTCGGTCCTCAAGCAGCGTGACATCCGCGTGGAAGTGCAGAACGGCGTGGTAACGCTGACGGGAACGGTCAACACGGAACTCGAGAGGAGCGGCGCCGGCCGGATCGCCCAGCAGGAAGCGGGCGTGACCCAGGTGGTGAATAACCTGACGGTGGGAGCGTCCTCGAGTCCGCTGGCGGCGCCAACAAGCAGCGTGACGATTCCGGCTGGAACGGTGGTGACCGTGCGGATGATTGATTCCATCGACTCCTCCCGAAACCATCCCGGCGAAGAGTTCCACGCCAGCCTGGACTCTCCCGTCGTGGTGGGGGACCGCGTTATTTTTCCCAAAGGGTCGGAGGCCACAATTCGCCTGGTGAATGCCGGCCAGGCAGGGACTGTCCGCGGAAGTTCATCGCTTCAGCTTCAGTTAGTCTCCGTAACCGCTAACGGGAAGGTCTATCCGGTGGAAAGCGCGGACTACGAACTGCACGGTGGTTCGAAGGGCAAGCGCACCGCTGAAGCCACCGGAGCTGGCGCAATCGTGGGAGGCCTGATCGGAGCCATTGCCGGAGGCCGCAAGGGCGCGGCGATCGGGGCAGGCGCGGGAGCCGGTACTGGAGCGGCGGCGTCGGCCATCACCAAGGGTCAAGTGGTGAGAGTGCCTTCCGAGACAAAGCTCGACTTCCGGCTGCGCTCGGCGGTCAGCGTGGGGTCCTAGGACGCATGGGCGCGGACCAGCTCCGCGCCCTTCCTACTGAGAGCTGGCAGCGTCTTCGCCGGTGACGGCGGCCGCGGGGGTTCACACCGCCCACGATCTCCCCCTTATTCTTCCGCGTCAGCAGAGCGCGTCAATAGGCTACATCCAGGTACACGTCGAAGGACCGGTGTTGCAGTCCGACGAAGCTGCCGAAGAAGGGTGAGGCCATGTTGTTGTAGACGTCGCGGGGATTCAGGTGATTGGTGAGGTTGAAAACCGAGAATGCGCCACGGAATTTGTGGCTGCGCAACAGGGGCAGAAAGGGAATGCGAAAGTCCTTGGTGAACTTCAGGTCCAGTGAGGTAAATGCTGGGAAACGGAAGCTGTTGGGCACTCCGACGTAATTCTGGAGCACGTCGACGGCGGAGTAAGGAAAGCCGGAGTGAACATCCAGCACGGGAGTGACGGTGGCATCCCACAGCAGGCGGAACTTGCCCCACGTCACAAAGCGATTGGGCACGTTGCTCGGCAGATTACCGAAGGCGTTAGGGCGGATGACGGGCGCCTGGAAAGGAACAAAGAGGGCGCCGAGCGTGTTCAAGTCTCCGCGGGCAAGGCTTCGCACGTAAGAGAAGTTGATGTCCGCATTTTCGCGGGGGCGAAGGCGGAGCGTGGATTCAAATTCGTGGTAACGCGAGTTTCCTGTGTTGGAGAGGAGCAGCGTGGGTCCGGTGGAGAGCAGCACCGGGTTCACGACGAACTGTTCGTACGTGCGGCTGGAAAGGTAGCTGAGGCGCACCAACACGCCGGGCCGCAGCTCGCGGTCGGCTTCCAGATTCCAGGTCAGGTTGTGCGGGGTGCTGTCCAGCCGGTTCTGAGACGGCACGATCTGCTGCCCGTTTTCTTGCGTCTTGATATACGCATTCTGAAACAGCAGGGGCGGACCGAGGGGAATTCCCCGCGCATCGAAGAGGGTCACTTGGCGCGCGGGGTTTTGCACCCAATCGCCTGCCAGCAAGGGCACTCGGTCGTAGAAGACGCCGAAGCCACCGCGCAGGATGGTCTTGCCTTCGGCGTCGGGCGAATAAACAAGACCCACGCGCGGAGCAAAACTGGTAGGTTCGCCTAGCGTCTGGCCGGAATAGCGCACGCCCGCGTCGGCGGCTAAGTGCTCGGTGAAAGCCCAGTGATCCTGGGCAAAGACGGCTAGCTCCGTGTCCTTCACCGAGAGCTTGCCGGGGCCGACGAAATCGATGCGCTCCGCCGTAGTGCCATCCGGGCGTGTCAGGAGCACGGTGTGGGACTGACTCGTTCCGGTGTAGCCACGCCGCACCAGTTCCCATCCCACCTTGAGCTCGTGCTTGCCCTTGAGGTCGAAACGCGGAAACAGGTAGTTCTGCCGCAACTCTTCCTGGTCACTGGCGCGGGTAAACCGATTGAAGAAATTGCCCTGCCAACCGTTAGGAGTCACCAGCATATCTTCCGGTCCCTGGCCGTGCCCGTAGCTGTCAAAGCGGGTGTACTGAAAAAGGGTGGTCAGGACGCCGCCGGAGGAGAGCATGTAACGGTCGGTGAGACCGCTCGAGAAGCCGCGCTGCCCGTAGTCGGAGGAAGCGCTCTGCGGCACCAGGGAGTTGATGTTAGCGAACTGCTGACGCCTGGGGAAGACGTCCAGATTCATCGTCATGAGGTGTTGCGAGGAAAGGACGTACTGGAGGCTGGTGAAGGAGTTGACGCCCTGCGTCTTGATCTCGTTGTGCGGATAAGCGAGGCCGCGCACCGGTTGCTTATTCAGCTCGTACTCGGCTGCTTCGGAGAAGCTGAGCTTGCCGTCCACCAACGGTCCGGTGAGGTAGACGCGGGGCTCGTCATCGGCGATGCCGATAATGTGTCCGCCCTTGATGCGGGGCGTGGGCAGGAAGTCGTTGATCTCGAAATGGAACTGGTCCGAGGGGGGCTTAGTCTCAACGCTGGTCAGGCCGCCCGAGAAGCGCCCGTACTCGGCGCGATAGGCACTTTTAAAGACATCGAGGGATTGCACGGCGTCGAGCGGTATCTCGATGGCAAAGCTACCGGTAACCGGGTCGACCATCTCCGCCGAATCAACCAGCAGCAGTCCCTGCATTTCGCCAATGCCCTTGATGTTGATCCTGCCATCGGGGGTGCGGATCACTCCCGGGAGGAGGGGCAGAGCCGCCTTGAACTTTTGTTCCACCAGCGGCAGGGTGGTCAACTGCGGCGCGGTGACGGTAGCAGGGGGAGCCGTAGCCTGTTGAGCCAGCCCGGATACCTGGCCTTTCACCTCCACCTGCTGTTTCAGCACTTGCTCGAATACCATCACCACTTGGACAAAGGGTGCGCCGCTCGCCGTCACCTCCAGCCCTTGCTTAACTACCGGCTGATAACCCAAGCCAGCGCAGACCAGGTTATAGGTTCCCGGGGCGAGGCCCGGAAAGGTAAACTCGCCGTGTTCACCCGTGGTCACGGAAAGCCCGTTCTCAGGCAGCAAGACGCCGCCGGTGAGGGTGCAGGTAACGCCGGGGACGGGCTCATTCTTCTCTGTCACCGCCTCACCTTTAAGGTCCTGCATCTGTGGCAGGCCGGCAAGCTTAAGCGGCGCCATGGCAGCCAGAAGAGTGAGAGACACAAGTCTCCCAGCCTTGTTCTTGCAAGTCATAGTTGTTTGGATGCCCTGGGAGAATCCAGCGGACGACGGATTGTACGTAGTTTGTCTCGAGAACGTCAAAAAAAGGTTTATGGACTTTGCCTTCCCCCAAGCCAGCCAACCTTCCCCCGCCGCCACCGGGTGCTAATGATCCACCCTGCTTTCCTGGCTCGCTCGCGCCGGGGCCGCTTGGGGACCAGGCCGGCTCCGGAGATTCATCAAGTAATGCATAGCTGAAGCGACCGTCAGAGCCGCCGTTACGTCGATGACGGCGGTGAGCAGACTGGAGTTTCCTAGGGGAAGGCCAGCAACCCCCGCCAGCGCCACCAGGACAGTTGCCAGCTGGGAGGCGGTCGAGCACTTCCCCAGAATGGTCGGGGGAAAGGGACGATAACCAGCCACGAGAATGATGATGAGGGCGACAGCCAGAAACGCGATGTCGCGGCTGATAACCAGAATGGTGATCCACCCGGGGAGCACATGGCGGAAGGCCAGAGCCAGATAAGCGGTGGTCATAAGGATTTTGTCGGCGATGGGATCGAGGGCAATGCCCAAAGCGCTTTGCTGATGAAGCGCGCGTGCCACCAAACCGTCGATCCCATCGGAAGCAGCCGCAGCCGCGAAGGTCGCCAGCGCCAGTCGGTAATGCCGCCCCACCACCAGGATAGCAAACACCGGGACAAACACCAGCCGCAGAATGGTGACCTGGTTGGCTACGGTGAGGGTGCGCGAAAACGCGCCCGGCATCCCGTGGGCATACCAGGGCCGCGCCGCCTCCTTGTCCCTTCCCGGGTCATGAGCAGTGAGTCCCATGGGCGATCAGCGCTCCACCACCATGGCGATCCCTTGTCCGCCGCCGATGCAGAGCGCCGCGAGGCCCAGATGGGCGTTGCGCCGCCGCATCTCGTAGAGCAGCGTGACGAGGATGCGAGCGCCGCTCGCGCCAATCGGATGGCCCAGGGCGATCGCACCCCCATTGACATTGGTGATGGCTGGATCGAGTCCCAGTTCGCGCATGACGGCCAGCGACTGGGCGGCGAAGGCTTCGTTCAGCTCGACCAACTCGATCTCTTGAAGCCGCAGCCCGGCCTTCGCCAGCACCCTTTGGATCGCGGGCACTGGCCCCATACCCATCAGGCGCGGGTCCACACCCGCCACGGCATAGGCGCGGATCGCCGCCAGCGGCTCGATCCCGCGCGCTTCGGCCTGCCCTTCGGACATCACCACCAGCGCGGCGGCACCGTCATTGATGCCGCTGGCATTGCCCGCCGTCACCGTGCCGTCCTTCTTGAACGCCGGCTTGAGCCGGGCCAGCAGCTCGTAGGTGGTCCCGAAACGCGGGAATTCATCGCGCGCGAACACCGCTGGCTCCCCCTTCGTAGCTGGCAGGGGAACCGGCACGATCTCCTCGCCGAAGCGGCAGGCCTCCATAGCGGCTTGCGCGCGGCGCTGGCTTTCCAGGGCGAAATTGTCCTGATCCTCGCGGCTGATGCCGTAACGCTCGACAATATTCTCGGCCGTGACGCCCATGTGGACGCCGTCGCTGAGCGCACAGGTGAGGCCGTCGGACAGCATCGCGTCCAGGATCTCAGCGTTCCCCAGCCGGTGACCCCACCGCGCGCTCTTCAGCAGGAACGGCGCCTGGCTCATCGATTCGGTTCCTCCGGCAACGACCACCTCGGCGTCGCCGCAGGCGATGGCCTGCGCGGCCAGCGCAACCGCCTTCAGACCCGAGCCACATACCTGGTTCACCGTATAAGCGGGAACTGAACTGGGTATGCCCGCACGCACGGCCGCTTGCCGCGCCGGGTTCTGGCCCAAGCCTGCTTGGAGCACATTACCGAAAATGACTTCCTCAATCTGGTCTTTGGCCAGGCCCGCGCGGCGTACCGCCTCCTCCATCACATGCCGGGCGAGTTCGACAGCCGACACTTCCCGCAGCGAGCCGCCGAAGCTGCCGATGGCGGTACGCGTTCCACTGACGATGACCGCCCTTTCCATAGCCGTCGCTCCTGTCGCTATAGCGAAGCCGCCGCGGGCGCTCGCGGACCTTCAGTCAGAGCACAGAACGCGCCCTCGGAAAATCCTTGCGCCCCGATCCCCAGCGCGTGGTTGAAGCGCGCGCGGTAGTTCTCCCAGGCTATCGCGGCCGTCAGCTCGACTAACTCTGCCTCATCGAAGTCTTCGCGCAGCCGCGCCACCAGTTCGTCCGGAACGTCAACGGGGGTGCGCGTCATACGTTCAGAGTATTCGAGAACTCGCTTTTCCAGGTCCGAGAATGCCTGGCTCTCCTGGTACGACGCCAGGTCGCGCAGCTGCTGGTCCGTGATTCCCAGGCCTCTGCCGACGGCAGAGCCGATGTCCATTCAAAACGGGCAGCCCACTAGCGTCGCAGCCTTCAAGCCCGCCAGGGCCTTCAGGCGCGGGTCGATGCGGCGCGAGCGGTCCAGCGCGAATTCATAGGCCACCAATCCCCGCATGATCCACGGGTGATGCGCACTGACGGCTAGCGGCTCAGCCACTTTGCCAAGGCGCTTGCGGCTGAAACGGTACGCCAGCCAGCTCAGCCAACCTCCCCGGTCTTCGGGAACACCTGCGATGCGTGCCACCTCGTTCTCCTTGCCTTGAAGCTCTAATGACCATAGCGCAATTCCCCTGCCTCGATACGAACGGAGAGCACATTCTGTTGCGGCGGCAGCGGGCACGTGGCGTAGGGAGTGAACGCACAGGGGGGATTGTAGGCCTTGTTGAAATCCAGGATCACTTCGTCTTGACCCGGCCGGGGCATCTCCGCCGATAAAAAGCGGCCCGTGGGGTAGGTCTCGCGGCCAGCCGTGAGGTCCTTGAAAATAATGAACAGCCGACCGTCCTCGACGAGAGGATCCAGCCGGCAAGCATGGCCCTGGAGACTGAATTCCAGGTACCCGGGCGAGAGTTCTTCCTCAATCTCGCCCAGGATATTCGGCACTGGGATCTTCTGGGGCGGCGAGTAGGGCACCCACTTGGCTTTGACGCGGTAGTGCTCATCCACCGGAAAATAGCGGAGCCCCGCGAACTGCTGGCGCTGCGGCGCCAGCTTGTCGCGTAGCCGAAGGGCGTAGCGGTTGCCCCGCTGGATGACGAAAAGGCTGAGAGGGCCCCAGGTCAGCACGTCTGGCTCGCCTGAACTGTCAGGCTTCAGCACGGCATCGGTCACCGGTTGTCCGTTCAGCATGACGCCGACGCCCGGCGCCGCATGGAAGGCGGTGGTGCCCTGGTGAAATTCGAAAGTTCCCAGGCGCGCTGGAGCACTGGCCGGCAAAAGAATGCGGTTCCCCTTGTCAGAACCGGCGGTATTTGAGCCCTCCTTCAGCCAGAAGAGACCCGCCACCGTCAGCCAGCCGTCGTCGGCCGTCAGAGCAGCAAGCCTGGCGGCGTGCCACTGGTTGATCTCGGCTAGGTAAGCCGATTCGGCAGTTGGCCTGGCAGGTTGACTGCCCACAAGTCCAGATGCGCTTAGCGCGATAACGGCGGCCAGCATAAACCTATCGTTTAGATTCTGCTCACACCGTAATGGTTTTCAGGCCAGAAGCCACCTGCAGCGGCGCTTCCGTCAGGCTCTGCACGGCTTCCGGCGTAGTGCCGGGCGCAATTTCTTTTAGCACCAACCCCTGTGGCGTCACCTCGATGACGGCCAGCTCGGTGACGATCATGTCCACCACGCCGGCGCCCGTCAGGGGTAAGGTGCACTGCTTGAGAATCTTGGGTCGGCCGTCTTTCGTCGTGTGTTCCATGGCGACGATAACCCGGTTGGCGCCAGCCACCAGGTCCATACTGCCGCCCATGCCCTTCACCATCTTACCGGGGATCATCCAGCTGGCCAGATTTCCGTGCTGGTCGACCTCCATAGCTCCCAAGACCGTCAGGTCAACGTGCCCACCCCGGATCATGGCAAACGAATCGGCACTTGAAAAGTAAGAGGTACCAGGAATTTCGGTGACGGTCTCCTTGCCAGCGTTGATCAGGTCGGGATCCTCTTCGCCCTCGAAGGGAAATGGTCCCACGCCCAGCATGCCATTCTCCGACTGCAGGATGACTTCGATGCCCGGAGGAACATAATTGGCCACCAAGGTAGGAATCCCAATGCCCAGGTTGACGTAGTAGCCATCGCGGAGCTCCTGAGCAATGCGCCGGGCGATGAATTCGCGTTTGTCCATGCAGCCGAGGTCTTCCTTTTACGCCTGCTCTTCGACCAGGGTAACCGCGCCGGTCTTCAGATCGTAGACCGCCCCGGCCACCCGGAGCTTGGCCTGCCTGATGCGCGGTGCGAGGATCGGCTCGAGAGTCCGCAGGTGCTCGACGCCAAGTTCGACGTTCTTGCGCACGGCCTGCTCGACTGGATCCCCTGGCATCTCCTTACTCGCGGTCACAGCGGGCTCGACAAGTTCTACCAGGCCATCGATGGCACCCGGCAACACCTGCTTCGCATCCAGACGCTGCAAGGTCGCCCTCACCGCTCCACACCCGCTGTGTCCCAGAACCAGAATCAATGGCACCTTCAGCTCCGCCACAGCGTATTCAATGCTGCCCTTCACCGCCGCACCCGCCCCGCTGATCACGTTGCCCGCGACGCGAACCACGAACAGGTCGCCTAGGCCGGTGTCGAAGATAATTTCCGGCGGCACCCGTGAATCGGCACAGCCGACCACCACCGCCTCTGGGTACTGTGCCGCCGCCAGGGCTCGGAAATCACCGGGGCTGCGTCGCGGACTCAAGGACTGGCCCTTCACAAAGCGAGCGTTGCCGTCAAGAAGGTGTTGCAAGGCTTCGTCCGGGGTGACCGCCCGGGACCGGCGGCCTTCTGCCGCAAAGTCCGTTACACCCAACCGGGTGCCAGCCGACCAGAGGCCAGCAGCACTGCCCAGCACAAGAAAATCTCGCCGCGTGCTGTCCGATGCATCGCTCATGTAGCCATCCTCGTGCTCATACGCCAAGACCTGAGTCAGTCCAGGCACTGACTCTCCATAGTCGGTCCCGCTCATCAGGTCCGGTCTATCAACTTCTGGCTTGGTAAGCTTTACTTGCCGGGCCTGTCTTCCAAAGAATGTAATCTACTGATTCTAGGAAACATTACGGCTTTGTTCGCTGAAGAAACAGGTTGCTGGCTCAGGCGAACTGCCGCCGTGCCCTGCTCTGAATCAGGGCCGCTCGTCCAGATGGATACCTTCCATAAAATGTAACCATCTGATTACATTCAACATTACGGCTTTGTTTGTTCAACGCCCCGCCACCCATGCTCTGGCAGCAGGAGCTCCATTGCCCTTCTAAGTCCCGAGTGTCTCCGTCCCGTGGCGCCAAGCACCACGATCTGCACCTGGATTTTTCCATAAAATGTATCCTATTGATTGCAGGTAACATTACGGCTTTGTTTGTCGAAAAACGCCTGAATCGCGACCCTTGGGCCTTCGGTGCCGGACGGCGAACCCACGCGAACCTGAAGGCCGAAGCCTGGTCTGGGCCTTGACCGCACTGCAATCCCTCAGTTGGTGCTGGGAGCGCGAGGCCGCACGGTTCGCTTTTCGATACGCTTTTCATAGTTGGATCCCTGGAATATTCGTTTGACGTAGATGCCCGGCGTCACCACACAATTCGGATCCAGTTCTCCTAACTCGACGAGCTGTTCCACCTCAGCAATGGTGATGCGGGCAGCCGTCGCCATGATGGGATTGAAGTTGCGCGCTGTCTTGCGATAGATCAGGTTACCCCACCGGTCGCCTTTCCAGGCCTTGACGAAGGCAAAGTCCGCTCGCAGAGCCCGTTCCAGCACGTACGGCCGCCCCTCGAACTCCCGCACCTCTTTACCTTCTGCTACCACAGTACCCACGCCGGTCGGCGTGTAGAAGGCAGGAATGCCTGCCCCGCCGGCGCGAATCCGCTCCGCGAAGGTGCCCTGAGGGATCAGTTCAAGCTCAATCTCACCCTTCAGTGCTTGCTCCTCGAGCAGCTTATTCTCGCCCACGTACGTGCCAATCACCTTGCGGATCTGGCGCGTCTCGAGCAACCTGCCTAGGCCGAAGTGGTTAACGCCAGCGTTGTTGCTGATGACCGTAAGGTTCTGGACGCCCTTGCGGCGGATGGCCTCGATCAGATTTTCAGGGATGCCGCAAAGGCCGAAGCCTCCAACCATGATGGTGGCACCGTCCGTGATGTCCTGCACGGCAGCGTCCGCGTTGGCGAAGACCTTGTTCATGGGTGAACTCCGCGGCCTCTCATCCCCCTTCCAGCCGCCAAGCTCGAGCCGCCAGTGCAACCCAAAGGCAGAGGGCCTTTCGCTCGGCCCTGGGAACCCGGGTGGGGCGAGAAGCGGCAGCTGAGGGCCTGGCTACTGGCCGAACTGGTAGAACTTCTGGTTGTTGCCCATATAAGGATAAAGCCAATAGCGCTTCACTTCCATGATCTGCCGCAGGTGTCCGAGGTCATGAAACGCCCACTCATAGAGGAAGTCGCCGGCACTCACTTCGCCCACCCGCTCATGAACGCCTTTGCGACGCAGCTGCGCCGGACGCAGCTTTCTCAGCCACCTCAGGTTGGCGCGACGCTGCCGGATGAGCGATGCCAGTGAATCCCAAGGATCGATGCGGTCATACCGCCTGTCGATGGCCCGTTGGTCCTAATCGAAGGATTCAAAATGGGGCATATCCTGAGTGCGGATCGCTTCTACCCGGCCGCGCATCAACTGCTCGACGTCCGCGAGGTGAGCCAGGATTTCCTGAATCGACCACTTACCGGGCGCGGGCCGGGCCCGCAGCTGCTTCGCGCCAAGCCCAGCGAGCTCCCGCCGCAGCTTGGCCGGGGTGGATTCAAGGATCGCAAACACATCTTTGAGCGCCATGCCATGTTCTCCTTCTGGGCCGATTTGCCACCCGTGCGGCTGGAGGGGCGTGAGTGAGCACCCTCATAGTGTACCCGGCAATCGCTTGCGCAGCGCCAAGGCCTGGCGAAACTCGACCTCGAGTTCGCGATCAGTCAAGTGATCGCGAATGTGTTCGAGTTTTTCGATCAACGTGTTCAGCGCCGCTTGGACGTTCTCCGCATTCGTCAGGCAGATGTCCCTCCACAGCGTGTAAGGGCTTTCAGCCAGCCGGGATACGTCGCGAAATCCCGTGCCGGCCAATTCCAAGGGGGCAAAGTTCGAATCGCCCTGCTCGAAGACAAGGCTGGCCAGGCCGGTGGAGACCAGTTGGGGCAGGTGGCTCAAATAAGCCACGGCGCGGTCATGCGCCACCGGGTCGGTGGGAAACGGGCGGGCGCCGATGGTACTCACCAGCTCGCAGAAGGCACGGACGCGAGGTTCGCGCAGGTGGTCAGGCGTGAGCGGCGTCAGCACATAGCAAGCGCCCTCGAAGAGGCGGGCATCAGCGTTTTCAATGCCGGAACGCTCCTTGCCAGCCAGGGGATGTCCGCCCAGGAAAAGAGGGTCGCCGGGGAAAGTTTCCGCGGCCCGCTGGCAAATCAGGCGCTTGGTGCTGCCAACGTCCGTGACCAGGGCGCGCGGGGAAACGGCGCGGCCAACCTGCACCAGGAGGTCGACGATCACCCCGACGGGCGCTGCCAGAATTACCAGGTCAGCCTCCGCCGCGGCGTCCGCTGCGCTGTCGCAAGCTTCATCGATAGCGCCGAGCTCGAGAGCGCGGCCAAGTACCTCCGGCTGATCATAACCAAGCCTTACGCCCGCGAAGCCGTGGTCCTCCAGAGCGAGTCCCCAGGAGCCGCCAATCAGACCCAGCCCGATGATGGAGACGCGGTGGAAAAAGTCTGTCATGCAAAAGGCTAGCTGCCGGTAGCCAGCTCTCCCCTCTTAAGCCGGCCGCCAGGCGCTTGAGCTTGGCCAGCCAGCCGTTGAAACGCATGGTCCATCACATGGTGCGGCCCACGGCAGCCGCAATCATGCGCAGTTCGCGCATCAGTTGCTCGAACTGGGGAAAGTCCAGGGCCTGGGCGCCGTCGCTCAAGGCCTTCTCCGGATGGCCGTGCACTTCCACCAGAAGGCCGTCGGCGCCGGCGGCGACCGCCGCGCGCGCCATCGGCGCGACCTTGTCACGCCGGCCGGTGGCATGCGAAGGATCCGCAATGATGGGAAGGTGCGAAAGCTTGTGCACCACCGGAATCGCCGAGACGTCCAGCGTGTTGCGCGTCGCGTTCTCGAAGGTACGGATGCCGCGCTCGCAGAGGATCACCTGGTAGTTACCGCCGGCCATGATGTATTCGGCCGAAAGCAGCAGTTCCTCAATGGTGGCCGAAATGCCCCGCTTCAAGAGCACCGGTTTGGATACCTTGCCCAGTTCCTTGAGCAGATTGTAGTTCTGCATATTGCGGGCCCCCACCTGGAAGATATCCACGTAATCCATCATGGCGGGGATCTGAGTTTGGTCCATCACTTCGGAGACTACCAGCAGTCCGTACTTGTCCGCAGCGCGCCGCATCAGCTCGAGGCCAGGCACACCCAGGCCCTGAAAGGTGTAAGGGGAGGTGCGGGGCTTAAAGGCGCCGCCGCGCAGGACGCGGATGCCCTGGCCGGCGACGCAGTGAGCGATTTCGTCAATCTGGTCAGCGCTTTCCACGCTGCAAGGGCCAGCCATCATCACCACCTGCTGGCCACCCACCGCCGTATCCTTGCCCAGCGTCACAATGCTGCCCTGGGGCCGAAAGTGGCGGCTGGCAAGCTTGTAAGGACTGGAGATGCGGTGCACCTCTTGCACGCCGTCGAGCAGTTCAATGTCGCGATGGTCAAAGTCCGGCTTCACGCCCACCGCCCCGAGCACCGTCTGGACGACACCGGTGGAGCGGTGAATGTCAAAGCCCAGCTCCATCAGCTTGCTGATAACGCGTTGGATCTGCTCCTCCGTGGCGCCCTCTTGCATCACCACAACCATTCCACGCTACTCCTGGCTGTCATGCTGCGGGTTGGGAGGTGCGGCTGCGCCCTCCCAGCCTTCCGCCGCGTGGCGTTCGAGCGACCGGGCCTCGTCGATAATCCGCTCGAAGAGGCGGCGGATGGCCGCGTCATCCAGCGGCCCCGGATTGGCCCGGACAACGTTACGCAAGATTTCGGCCTCGCGCTCCGGTTGCCAGGCGGCCTGGTTGAGAGCCTTCTTGAGGTGCCCGATTTCGAGCGCGCACTGCGAACGCTCGTTGAGCAGCTCCACCAACTGGCGGTCAATTTCGTCAATGCGGCGGCGCCAATATTCGATGTCACGCATAGCGCTTAATCCCCCCGCAGCCAGCGGACGAACCGCTCGACGCCTTGCACTCCTTCCGTGGCGTATCGGTCCTCAATGGCGCGGACCAGCGCACTGCCCACCACCGCGGCATCCGCCAGCGATTGCACCTGACGAACTTGTGCCGGGTTGGAAACGCCAAAGCCAACCGCCAGCGGCAGCGGCGTCCAGCGGCGGACGCGGCTGACTAACGCTGCGACCGTGGCGGCAAGCTCCTGCCGCTCCCCCGTAACCCCCAGCCGCGAGATAAGATAAACAAAGCCAGTCGAGAGGTCCGCCAGGCGCTCCAGGCGGTCATCCGGCGAAGTGGGCGAGGCCAGAAAAATCGTGTCCAGCCCCCGGCTGCGCATCGCGGCCACATAGCCATCCGCCTCTTCCGGCGTCAGGTCCACCACCAATGCACCGTCCAAACCGACGGTGCTGGCATCCTGCGCGAAGCGCTCGATGCCATACTGAAGTACCGGATTGTAATAGGTAAAGAGAATCAGCGGAACCTCGACCGCCTGGCGCCACTGGGGAAGCCGCTCGAAAATCTTCCGCAAGGTCGTGCCGGAGCGTAGAGCTCGCTCGGAAGCGCGCTGGATGACCGGACCATCCGCCAGAGGGTCCGAAAAGGGCACGCCCAACTCGATCAAGTCCGCCCCGCCGCGTTCAAGCGTCACCAGGAGCTTGCCGGTGTCGTCCAGCGAAGGGTCACCAGCTGTCAGGTAAACCACCAGCCCCTTCGCACCCCGCTGGCGAAGTGCTCGGAAGCGGCCTTCAATGCGGTTTGTGGCTGTAACGGACATGTGAAATCACGCGTTGTCCCCAGCGCAAGCGGCTAAGACTCACAAGATACCCGCAGCCTGAAAAATGGCCAGGTCCTTGTCGCCCCTGCCAGAGAGATTGGCCACGATGATCGCCTCGGGTGGCATCTTGGGCGCGCGCTTCATCACCTCGGCGATGGCGTGCGCCGATTCCAAGGCGGATATGATCCCCTCGAGGCGGGCGAGCAGCCTCGCCGCTTCAAGGGCTTCTTCATCAGTGGCGTGGGTGTACAGCACGCGTCCGGCGCGATACAGCGCCGCATGCTCGGGCCCCACCGCCGGGTAGTCGAGCCCGGCCGAGACCGAGTGGGTACTGGCGATCAGGCCATCCTCGGTTTGCAAGACATAGGTGTAGGCGCCATGCAGGACACCAGGACTTCCAGCCGCGAAGCGCGCCGCGTGGTCGCCCAGGCGCAGGGACCGCCCGCCGGCCTCGACGCCTACCATCCCGACGTTGCGATCAGCGAGAAAGTCGTAGAAGAGCCCGATGGCGTTGCTGCCTCCGCCCACGCAGGCCACGAGCAAGTCCGGCAGGCGTCCGGTGGCCGCCAGAACCTGCCGCCTCGTCTCCTGGCCGATGACCCGGTGGAATTCGCGCACCATAAGCGGATAAGGATGTGGACCCAGCACCGAACCCAGAAGGTAGTGCGTGCTGGCGACGTTGGTCACCCAGTCGCGCATGGCCTCATTGATGGCGTCCTTCAGCGTCCGGCTGCCAGAAGCAACGCCCACCACTTGGGCGCCCAGCAGCCGCATGCGGAAGACGTTCGGCGCCTGCCGCGCCATGTCTTCCTCGCCCATGTAAATACAGCACTCGAGTCCTAGCAGGGCGGCGACGGTGGCAGTTGCCACGCCGTGCTGCCCGGCTCCCGTCTCGGCGATCAGGCGGGTCTTGCCCATGCGCAGGGCCAGCAAACCCTGGCCGAGGCAATTGTTGATCTTGTGGGCGCCGGTGTGCAGCAGGTCCTCCCGCTTCAGGAAGACCTGCGCTCCCCCTAAATGCTCGCTCAGGCGGCGGGCGTGGAACAGCGGTGTGGGGCGTCCGGCGAAATCCGCCAACAAACGGTTCAGCTCGTCACGGAAACCTTCATCGTGACGTGCCGCTTCGAACGCTCGCTCCAGCTCTTCGACGGGATGAACAAGCGTTTCCGGAACAAAGCGCCCGCCAAACTCGCCAAAGCGGCCGCCGGCCAGGGCTGGTAAGTCACTGGCGGGTGAACGGGTTAGAGGGTCAGCATTCGACATTTAGCACTCGGCAGAGGCGACCGGGCGCTCTTGCCTCAGCGCCCGGTCGGCGTCCTCGACAGCTTCAAAAAAGGCGCGCAGTTTGGCCAGATCCTTGATCCCAGGCGCAGACTCGACACCGCTGGCCACGTCGACGGCGAAGGGCCGCACGGCGCGGACCGCTTGCGCCACATTGTCGGGCGTCAGCCCTCCTGCCAAGATAATGCGGCCGAACGGCTTTGCCAGGTCCGCCAGCTCCCACGCAAACTGACGGCCGGTCCCTCCGGGCAGATGGGGATCGTAACTGTCAAGCAGAAGAGCGTCCACCTTATAACGCGCAAGTTCCGCCAGATCAAGCCTCGCACCCACGGAGACCGCGCGAATGATCGCCAAGCCGGCTAACGGTGCCAGGGAAGAGGGGAGCGGCAGGCCGTGCAGCTGCACGGCTCGGACACCGGCCTGCCGGGCCGTCGCAGCGATGCTTTCCGCATCGCCCTCGTTGGCGAAGACTCCGACGGGCGTGACGAAGGGCGGAAGCCTCTTGATCACGCTCCGGGCGGCAGCGGGATCGATATAGCGCGGTGAAGGCGGGAAAAAGTTAAAGCCCAGGGCCTCCGCACCGAGCTCCACCGCGCATTCGGCATCTTCGAGTCTCGTGATGCCGCAGATCTTGACTCTTGTCCGCATCGAAAACCGCCTACCGCCTGCCTGTTGTCTGCAGCAATACCTCCAGCTCTTGCCCTGGGTCCTCGGCTCGCATCAAATGTTCGCCGATCAGGGCTGCGTGGTACCCTGCCTCTTCCAGCCGGGCCAGGTCGGCTGAGGTCTTGATGCCGCTTTCGCTCACGGCGATGCAATGCGAGGGAATCTTAGAGCGCAAGCGCAACGAGGTCTCGAGGTTCACTTCCAGAGTCCTCAGATTGCGATTGTTGACGCCGATCAGGCGTGCCCCCGCTTCCAGGGCCCGCGCCAGCTCGTCTTCGTCGTGAACCTCGGTGAGCGCGGCAATGGAAAGGCGCTCCGAAAGCGCGACGAGCTCGCGCAAGCTATTGTTGGACAGGGTGGCGACGATCAACAACAAGGCGTCCGCACCAGCTGCCACCGATTCATACACCTGGTAGGCATCGACAATGAAGTCCTTGCGCAACACCGGCAGTCCGACCGCATCGCGCGCGTCGATGAGGTCAGTCAGGGAACCCTGAAAAAAGTCCACCTCCGTCAGAACGGAAAGAGCCACTGCGCCCGCGGCCTCGTAGGCTTGGGCGATCTCGCGGGGCCGATAGGGGGTGCGCAGCGTACCGGCGGACGGAGAAGCCTGCTTCATTTCCGCAATGACGCCGAGCCGCCCGCCGCAAAGCGCAGCAGCAAAATCCCTCCGGCCCACCCGCCTGGCGGCTGCCTGCTGTTGAACCTCGAGGGGTACGCGCGCGCGTTCCTTCTTGAGCGCTTGTCGGCGAGCAGCAACAATTTCCTCCAGGACATTGCCCGTAGGGGGCGGCATGCAGAAACCTCGCGCCTGGCGATCACTGGGCCAGACCACCCAGTATATCCGGAAGCTGGTTTCGACCGGCTATCCCCCGCCCACGCCGACCGCAGCCAGGTGGGCGGCGGTTTCCTCCTCGACCACGCGGTGCAGCGAGTGACCGTGGGAGTCCATCGTAACAATGGCCAAGAAATCGCGCGCTTCGAGCCGCCACATAGCCTCGGGAATGCCGAGCTCCTCCAACAGTTCCACCCCCAGGACTTTGGGGAGGCAGCGCGCGTAGTATTGTGCTGCCCCGCCGATGGCGTGCAGGTAGACAGCCCCGCACTCCTGAAGAGCCGCCAAGGTCTTGCTGCCCATCCCGCCCTTGCCCATCACCCCCCGCAGGCCGTACTTCCGGATGACGTCGGCTTCATAGGGCTCTTCGCGCATACTGGTAGTAGGGCCAGCAGCCGCCACCCGCCACCGGACGCCTGACGCTGTCTCTTCTTTGATCATCACCGGTCCGCAGTGGTAGAGGATTTGACCGCGCAGGTCGACGGGGGGCTCATGATGCAGCAGGTAATGATGCAAGGCATCGCGCCCCGTAACCAGCGGTCCGTTGATCAGGACCACGTCGCCTACCCTCAGGGCGCGAGCCTGGGCCTCGCTCAAAGGCGTCTCGAGGCGAATCTCCCGCCCGCTCAACTGGAAGCCGGCGCCTTCACCCACCAGACGCTCGACGGGACGGTTCGGGTCGCGGTAGAGCCAGCGCTTGATCGCGCCCGTCTCCGTGTCAATCAGAACACCCAAGCGGCGAAAAGCCCAGCAGTCGTAGGCCACCGAGACGAAGAAGCTGGCTGGCAGGCGGTTGGCCGCAGTGATCTTGCAGCCGATGAGGGATACCCTGCCCCCGAACCCCATCGTCCCGACACCGATCTTGTTCGCCTCCTCCATAATCTCGGCTTCAAGCCTGGCCAGGCGCGGGTCCGGGTTCACATCGTCCAGCGGGCGAAAGAGCTGTTGCTTGGCAAGCACGTAACCCTGGGCGCGATCGCTGCCGATGCAAACTCCAATGGCGCCGGGCGCACAACCCTGGCCTTGAGCCTGCCAAACGGCGTGCAGGATGCATTTGCGCACGCCCTCCAAGTCGCGATCCGCCCGGCCCAAGTGATCCAGGTTGGCCGGCAACGAGTACTGGATGTTTTTGTTTTCGCACCCGCCCCCCTTCAAAATCAGCCGGACCTCGACGTCCGGCTCAGCCCACTGCTCGAAGTGGATCACGGGCATACCGGGACCGAGGTTATTTCCCGTATTCTTACCTGTGAGGGGGTCTACCGAATTGGGCCGCAGCTTCCCACGCCGAGTCGCTTCAGCTATCGCCTCTTCGATCTGGCGTCGCAGGATCATTTGGTTGACTCCGACCGGCGTCCTGACTTCGAAGGTGGCAAAGCCTGTGTCCTGGCAAATGGGCCCCTCGTTTTCGTAGGCCATGTCGATGTTCTGTCCAATGATCGCCAGAGCTTGACCGGCCTGGGTGTTCGGGTCTTCAGCTCGGAGGGCCCGACTCATGGCCTGCCGGACGTCCGGCGGTAAGTTGGTGCTGGTCTGGATGATCAGTTCCAACATGCTCTCGCGAAAGAACTGCATCACAACCTCCTGAAGGCCCGGTGCAGGCCGCCTACAGGGAGTCCCCGAGGGCCACCCGCGCACTCTTTTCAGTGTAGCCCGAACCTTCTCGAGTTACATCTGGTGGTGTGATCGCAAAGCGGTGCGCTCGCTGCGGTGAGCTCGGGCGAATCCAGCGCCGTACCGGAGCAGGCAGAGGAAGGGCACGCTACGGTGCCAGAAGAGCCCTTCCGATCCACGCGGCTCCATACAAAGGTGAATCCTCCCCGAGCTCAGCCAGGACGACAGGAGTCCGGGCAGGAAAGCTTGCGGTGTCGAACTGACTCAGCGAGCCCCGCACCAGAGACAGGAAGGGTTCGCCCGCTTGGGCCACGCCGCCACCCAGAACGATCCTATCGGGGCTGAGGAGACGGATGACGGCAACGAGACCACGGGAGAGTGCGGCGGCAGCGATCTGAGCAATCGAGACACCGGCCTCATCACCTTGTGCCATAGCCTGAAGGACCGCTTTGGCGGTGATGTTCTCCACCTGGCCCCCAGCGAGCTCGATAATTCGGTCCATCGCGCCAGGGCCCGACACCCGCCCGGCCGCCCTTTCTTGGGCGAAGCGACCAATGGCCGTGCCGGAAGCGATGCTTTCCAGGCAGCCGGTCACGCCACAGCAACACGCCAGCGGCCAAGTTTCCAACACGGGAACGTGGCCAATCTCTCCCGCCAGTCCATCAGCGCCGTGGAAGACGGCACCATTCAGGATCAACCCGCCTCCGATGCCCGTGCTCAGGGTCACGTAGAAGAGAGAGTGCGTTCCGCGCCCGGCGCCGAAGTGATACTCGCCCAGCGCGCCGGCGTTGGCATCGTTTTCGACCGAGCACGGCAAGCCCAGTTCACGCTCCACCCACTGGCCCAAGGGAAAACGCTGCCAGCCCGGCACATGCACCGACGTCACGCACCCTTCGCTAGCATCTGTTGGCCCTCCGAAGCTGATACCGCAGGCTCGCACTTCGCTCGAATAAGGGGCCAGGAGGGTGCGGCTGCTGCGCCGAAGCTCCTCCAGCATCCACTCGCGCCCCCCTGCACGCGACGTCTGCCCCTCAAAGAAGGATAGCTTCTTACCTTGTGGAGCAAAGATGCCCAGGCGGAATCGCGTGCCGCCAATGTCAATGGCCAAAACGAGAGACATGAGTTTGACGAGGTTGAAACGCGCATCTCCCATTTTACAGTCGAATGGCGAATTGTAGGATCGTCGCTTGCATCAGTATTCATGCGGATGTGATGGCGGTGAAGATAGTCCGGAGGTCGATCTTCGGTGGGTGGAACAGAAGATCAGCCATGGAAGTTCCCTCTCAGCGTCTCGATGCGTTTTGCGGCGGACACGAACTTCACTGATCGGTGCGGGCATGCAGGGCGGCGTGCCCCACGGGAGGCGTGATCATCGCTAGGAATCAGCGGCCTTAGTAAGTTTTTTGGCCGCAGGGGACAAACTGCTTTCGCCTTGGGGGCGTGCCGCGCGGCCGGAGTTTCTTTCCTACGAACCCAGTTTGGGGTTACGCGATTTCCTTGTCGCGCCCGGCTCAGGCGGCGGCCCGTCCGATGTCACGATGGGTAACGCGCACCTTGTACCCCTCGTGAGCGAGCTCCTGGCCGAGGCGTTCGGCCAAAGCGACGGAGCGATGGCGGCCCCCCGTGCAGCCTAGCGCCACCGTGAGATAGGTCTTACCCTCGCGAATATAGTGGGGCAAGAGGTAGAGCAACAGGTCCGTGATCCGGCGAGTGAATTCGCGGGTCTGCGGATAGCCATCCATGAATGTTTGCACCGCACGGTCCCGTCCGGTCTTGCCCTTCAAGCGGCGGACGTAGTTGGGATTGGGCAGAAAGCGGACGTCAAACACTAAATCGGCGTCTGCGGGCACGCCAAAGCGAAAACCGAAAGATACAACGGAAACAAGGATCGACTTGCGGTTCTTGGCTTCCCCGAAGCGCGCCTGGATGAAGTCGCGCAATTCGTGGACGGTCATCCGGGTGGTAGGAATGATGAGGTCCGCCAGGCGGCGCATGGGCTTGAGCAGTTCGCGTTCCAGGCGAATCCCCTCACGGACGGGCAGATGAGGACCCAAGGGGTGCGGCCTTCGGGTCTCCTCGAAGCGGCGGATCAACGCCTGGTCCGAGGCCTCGAGAAAGACGAGTATCGGCTTGGGCTCGCGCTCGGCTAGCTTGGCGTAGACGGCCGGCAACTCACTGAGCGCCTCCCCCTCGCGAATGTCAGCCACGACGGCCGCTCGGGTCACGTGGCCCCCCGGCTGATCCATAAGCTCGGCAAACTTCAGGAGGAGGTTCACCGGGAGGTTGTCCACGCAGTAGTATCCGAGGTCCTCAAAGGCTTTCAACACCGAGCCCTTTCCAGACCCACTCAGGCCGGTAATAAGAACGAATTGCCGTCCAGATTTACCGGAAGATGCGCGCGCCATGGGCCCTCACGAGGACCAGCAAGTCCTGCCATCCCGGAGTGCTGCAAGCTTCTTAGAAGGGGGTGACGCCTGCCCGTCCTGACTTCCGTCTCGCCGTCCAGAATGCCGGTCACGATTCAGGTTCAATGAGGGCCAGATTGCCGTCCGGGCGACGGTAGAGAATGTTCACCTGTTCGGTTCGGCTGTTTCGAAAGACCACCAAACCGCTCTTGCTCCCGTTGAGCTCTTCGATGGCCTCCTCCATGGCCAGCGGCTTAATGGGAATCCTCTCGGTCTCAAGAATGGCGCGCTCCTCGTGATCCACCGGGCTGGGCCCCAGCACGTTCAGCAGAATGGCCGACATGGGTTTGGGGTGACGCTTGCGTCTGCGGCGCCGCTCGAGTAAGCGCACCACTTGCCGTTCGAGTTTGTCCAAGGCACCGTTGATCGATGTGCGGGGGTCGGTTGTCTCCTCCAGCCCGACCAGCGTGTGTTCCCGGAATTTGAGGGTAATCTCAGCAATACGGCGGTGCTTTTCCGCCGTCAGGATCACGTGGGCGGAATACCGGTCGCGCAGCAACCGGCTGAGTTTGTGGAGGCGCTGTTCGGTGTATTGCCGCAGGCTCGGGGCAATGTCCATCTGTCTTCCCGTGAAGTCGATGCGCATGCGCAGACCTCCTGCCTGTTGCGGTGAGAGGAGGGGTAGAGGGCAGGGAAAGCTTCAATTCTTTTTCCTCCGCTGATGGGTGCTGGGAATCCGCATATCCTCCCGATACTTGGCCACCGTGCGGCGTGTCACGTCAATCCCCTTCTCGCGCAGGCGCAGCATCAGCTGCTCATCGGTGAGCGGGTGCGCAGGGTCCTCTTCCTCGATCATCTTCATCACCAACCGCTTCAAATTGACGAGCGGGATAAAAGCACCCGAAGGTCCCTGCACCGCCTCAGAGAAGAAGAACCGCAATTCATACACCCCCTGTGGTGTGTGCGCATACTTGTTGGCGACGGCGCGGCTCACCGTTGAAGGGTGAACGCCCACTTCCTCCGCTACCTCCTTGATCATCATCGGCCGCAAGTAATCCAGACCTTTATCCAGGAACTCCGTCTGCCGGCGGATGATAGCCTCGCACACTCGAATAATGGTCTGCTTCCGTTGCTCAATGTTCTTGATGAGCTGCAGCGCCGAATTGAAACGCTCCCTGACGTAGCTGCGAACGTCGCGACTGGTGCTGTCCTGCTGCAGCAACCGGCGGTACTGGCGGCTCAGTCGCAGCTGGGGAAGCCCCTCTTCGTTCATCAGCACCTGGTAGCGGTCGTCGATCTTGACGAACACCACGTCCGGCTCGATTAAACGGGGCTCGGTGGCGTTATAACGCTGGCCCGGCCGAGGATCGAGATGGCGGATCAGATCAACAGCGCGCTCCACCAACTCCACTGGGCGGTCCAATGCCCGCGCAATCTCCTTGTAGCGCTTTCCTTCGAGTTCGGCGAGGTGATCGGAGACAATCTGAGCTGCCAAATGGTTGTTAGGAGCTAAGGAACGAAGCTGGATAAGGAGGCATTCCCGAAGGTCGCGTGCTGCCACCCCGAGAGGGTCGAATTCCTGCACCAATTCGAGCGCCTTGGTCACGTCCTCCACCGAATGGCCGCCGCTCTGGGCGATCTCCTCGAGTGTCGCTGTCAGGTACCCGTCCTCGTTCAGATTGCCGATAATCGAGTAAGCTGCGGCCCGTACCTCCTCTGGACAGATGGAAAGGCTCAGCTGCCACTGCAGGTGGTCAGCGAGGGAAGTTGGCTTGGAAAGGAAGTTCTCAAAGGAAGGCTTCTCAATCACTTCCGAAGCCGGTGACTTGAAGCCAGGATCCAGATAATCATCGAAAAAGGAACCGTAGTCAACCTCTTGGAAGGCATCGTGGCCGTTAGCAGCCAAAGCGTCTTGACCGTTGGCGCCAACCAGGGGCTTGTCGGCCTCTTGCTTTTGGACATCGTCGAGCGAGGGCACCCCCTCGGGGAGCTCCTCGAGCACGGGATTGGCAATCATCTCCTGGTTAATCATCTCGCGCAATTCGAGCTTGTTCAGCGCCAGGACCGTCACCATCTGAACGAGTCCGGGCGTCAGAATCTGCTTCTGCGCCACACGCAGATTTAGCCCGATTTTGGCTTGCTGTTCACTCATGGACTCATTGCTTGGGGCTGCCACACCGCTCAGTTCCTTGCTAATTATCCGTCATGCTGCCTAACGTTAAATCGCCAGCCGGAAATTCTCCCCCAGGTAAATCTTCTTTACCTCGGCGTCGTTACCCAGCTCTTCCGGCGTCCCGGAGCGGAAAATTCTCCCCGTACTGATGATATACGCGCGGTCAGTCACTTGCAAAGTTTCGCGCACATTATGGTCAGTCAGGAGAACGCCAATGCCGGATGCCTTCAGTTGGAGAATGATCTTCTGAATGTCTTGCACGGCCAGAGGATCGATGCCGGAGAACGGCTCGTCCAGCAGTACAAACGACGGGGAGATCACTAGGGACCTAGCCACTTCCACCCGCCTCCGCTCGCCTCCTGAAAGCATGTAGCCCTGGCTGCGCCGTACGTGCTGCAGACCAAATTCCTCAATCAGCTCCTCCAGCCGCTCGCGTTGCTGATGGGGACTGAGGGGTAGAGTCTCGAGCACCGCAAGCAGATTCTGCTCGACGGTGAGCTTGCGGAATACAGAGGGCTCCTGGGGCAAGTAGCTGATACCGTTCCGTGCCCGCAGGTACATAGGGAAGTCGGAAATGTCCACACCGTCCAGCAGCACCTGGCCGGCGTCGGCCGACGTCAGGCCGACGATGATGTAAAAGGTGGTCGTCTTGCCTGCCCCATTGGGACCGAGCAGACCTACCACCTCACCCTGGCTAACCCGAATGCTGATACCGTCGACGACCTTGCGCCCTTTGTAAGACTTGGTGAGATCGACGGTCGACAGAATCTGCATGGTCTTTCAACGTGCGATGCGGCGCTTGGACACGGCAGGAGACTGGTCACCTCCGTCGACGAGCAGGCTATCATCGCGAGTCAGGAATGTCAAACAATGCCCGGTCGTAAAGCCCTTCTCTGCGTCGTAAAGAACAGGAGGCCCCCCACTCAAAACCACCTTACCCTCGGCACTCCAGTATTCTGCCTGATCAGCCGTGGCGCGTCTCAAAGAGTCCGTAGCCACGACATGGCCGCGCGCGACCAGCCGCTCGATGAGCGGGGTGGCGTCTCCGTCTTTCATGGATGCGGACGGCCCGGCCGCGGGTGCAGAGAAGTAGGCGACCAGTCCGTCAGCCGTCAGGGTCATATCGCCTGCATCGGCGCGGACATGACCATCGAATTGCGCCTGCCGCTGGTCATCCAGATAGATGAGGTGCTCGCCGCGGATGACCACCGGGGGAGCACCGGGGGGCCTGAGGCGTCGCCCTGAAGGCACGGTGGTTCCATTTCCCGAGACCGCGGTACTAGGTTGCAAAAGCGATGCCACCACTCCGCCCCCGGCGACAAGACGGCGCTGGCCTCGATACAGATCAAGCCAAGGTGATTCCAGCACGTCGAAGCCGCGCCAGGCCCTGACGTGGCCTTCATAGTGCGCGAGCTGCCGACCGCGGTCGGCGGCGACTCTGTCCGCGATGATGTTCAGAGTATCGACTGGCTGGGCAGGTCCCCTCGCACGCGGCGGCGCGTATGTGGATTCTACTTTACCTAGCCCCTCGGCCAGGCCAGTTCCCACATGAAGCATCACTTGTTCTGCTCGAAGCCGCGATTCCGAGTCCCAAAGCAAGGGAGAGCCCGCCAGGGTGAGTTCCTGGTCTGGGGCTGAATAGTATGCCCGGTCCGCCTTCGCCCGACGGTCTCCCTGATGGAATTCGAAGCCGCGGTTCTGCTTAGCTTCAACCAGCTGTTGCGTGGAAGAGTCGATGCGTGCTTCGAGCTCCTCCGAAAAGGTCTCCTGGGGCAGGGCCTTGAATGGCCCTGGCGGAGGATCGAACACCAGGTGACACCGCCCGCTGCCCTGTAGACTCTCCGGTCGGCTGTGACGGTCGAACGTGATCGAGAGATGATCGGCAGTGATGGTGCGCTTTCCGGCTTCGCCCGATGCCAGCACCAGGCTCCCAGTGCCGTTGGTTGAGACGCGCCATAGACTCACTGGCTGGGAACGAAAGATCAATAGAACCTCCGGGGCCATAAGTTCGCGCCGAACACGATCGGGCTGCGGCCGCATTCCAGCTGACGTCATAGCAATGGATTCCAGGGCCATGTGCACATCACCCCTGGCACGAGCTTTCTGAGGGACCACAGGTCTAAAAGAGCTACCTCCGCTCGCAGGCACGTTGCTCCGGCTGTCAGCGATGAAGTCAACCTCTACCTGCCCCGCCGCCAGCCGGATCGCGGCTTGATCGCGATCATTAACTCCGGCGCTCCGTCGGCGGCTTTCGCCCATAACGTTGCCCTTTAGAGTAAGGGTTTTAAGCTGTTCGCTGGCCGGGTCAAAGGTGCCCAGCGCGCAGTCTGCGGCTGCCTCTAGCGGGTTTACGGGTGATGTATCACGTGCCCGGACGCCTCCTTCGAGGGCCGCCGAGACGACACGCCTCTGGCGATCCAGGAAGACAGTTCCTGCTGCTGCTGTAAGGTGCCTTGTTGCTTCGGTGACTTCGAGCGGTCCGGTGAGGTGCACTTGCCCACTTGACTGCTCATAGCGCAGACGGGAGGCTTTTACGACCAGCCGATCGCCGACGCCTGAAGGCGGCAAGCGGACTGGTCCGCTAGCAGCTGACTTGTTACGACTGGCTACCTCAGAACTGCCGGACGCAGTGCCAAGAGGCCACTCCAAGCTAACATTGTTCTTCAACTCTAACCAGCCATCCCGCGTGGCGTAAACGACGCCAACGGCCGCCGCTTGAGCCGGGCCAAAGGTCAGTTGAACGGTTTCTGGGGTGGCAACCTGTGACTTAGACGGATCGAAAGCCAGTTTCGAAGTCCTGAGACGAAGCGGCCCCGATTGGGCGACTCCACTTCCTTGACCGGCAGCGGCCAGCGGGCCGTCCGGCGAGGCATCCAACTCGATGGTCACCGTTCCTGGGCAGGCAAAGGCACCCGAGGAAGGATAATATAGGCATTTGTCGGCCCGTAGGACATCGCACCTATTCCCGGTCTTATCAAACAACTCCGCGGTAACATCCTCCAGCATCGTCACCTCGGCTTTGCCAAAGGCGACCGTGCGAGATGCATAAATGCTGAAGATACGCTTGCCACCCTCGGATCGTGTGAACGTGTAGCCAGACAGCTGCTGATTTACGTTCGCTGGAAGCGGCGGCAGCGGTGCAGACCTTGGCTCCCGGCGGTGAAATCGCCGTACCCAGACTCCGGCGAGGACCCCCGCAGCGACTATGAGCACAGAGCCAACGATCCGCAGCCACCGTCGGTACGAGCGCAGGGCCACATGTGGACGAGCGGAATCATTCATCGGACCGGAGAGGTTCTTCGGTAGCAAGGAAAGCCTCACGCTCGGCCATCCTGCAGGCGGGAGCGGTCCGCGGGTGGATATCCCGAACCACCAACTGCAAGCTGCACAAATCTTCGTGCACGCTCTCCTCAAGCTCAAACGCTAAGTCGATCTCCTGACCCGCCGCCAGTTCCATCCCCCGGTCACGCCATCGCCACGCTAAGGCATCCATGCGATCACGCCCGCCAGGGTCCTGCACCACCCTTAGTTTTAGATGCTTCTCCTTGAGCAGCCGCGGGGCTTCTAAGAGCCTGAGTCCACGAGCAGCAAACACCGGGGTCGGATTACCGATCCCGTGCGGCGCGAGCCGGCACAGACCTTGGTACAGGTCGCGGTTGAGGTCACGTAGGCGAACCTCCGCATCCACGCGCAGGACCGGTTCCAGGTCGGCCGGGGTTAGGACGGTGCGCGCATAAGCCTCGAAGCGGCCTTCGAGCTCTGGCACGCGGTCAGCCGCAATGGTGAAGCCAGCCGCCTGGGCGTGGCCGCCGTAGCGCTCGAAGAGCTCGCCGCTCGCCGCGAGCGCCTTGAGCAAATGAAAGCCGGGAATCGATCGCCCGGAGCCGTATCCCACGCCGTTTTCCAGCGTGATCACGAGGGTCGGGCGATGATACCGCTCGGCGATCCGCTGCGTCGCGATCCCAATCACGCCGCGATGCCAGCCCTCCCTCGCGCAGACCAAGGTATATCTCGATTCGTCTCGCAGGCGCTGATCAAGGGTCTGAGCGACGTCGGCCACGATACGTTCTTCGATATCCTGGCGCTCGCGATTGAGCTCGTCCAGCCGCTGGGCGATTTCCCTCGCCCGCGCAGGCTCGACGGCCGTGAAGAGCTCAATCACCTCCTTCGCGCTGTGCATGCGGCCGGCAGCGTTGATCCGGGGTGCCAGGCGGAACCCGACCGCTCCAGCTGTCACCGCCCCGCCTGTCAGGCCTGACACTTCCAACAGCGATGCCAGCCCCCCGCGTGCCGGAAGGCTAAGCCCCTCGAGCCCGAAGCGTACTATCACCCGGTTCTCGCCACGCAGTGGGACTACATCGGCAACCGTGCCGATCGTGACCACCTTCAGATAGGAGCGCAGGACCTTTTCCGACATCCGGGCGCCAAGCAGCGCCTGCACGAGCTTGAATGCGACACCAGCCCCGCAGAGGTTTTTCTCCGGGTAGGGGCAATCCGGCCGATGCGGGTTAAGAACGGCAACGGCCGGCGGCAACCGGTCCTCGGGCAAGTGGTGGTCCGTAACAATTGTCTCAATTCCAAGTTCGCGAGCCCGGGTGATGACGTCATGCTCGCGGATGCCGGTGTCCACGCTAATGACGAGGCGAACGCCTTCGGCAGCAGCCTGCTGCACGACGGCCGCACGCATGCCGTAGCCGTCCGTGAGGCGGTGCGGAATGTACACCGATGGGTTGGCACCTAGCGACTTGAGGGCTGTGAGAAGGATCACCACAGCCATTGTGCCGTCCACATCGTAATCACCGTAAATCAGAATCTTTTCGCGCCGAGCGATGGCCTTGTGGATGCGCTCCACGGCATCGCGCATGCCCGCCATTAGGAAAGGGTTGTGCAAATGAGCGAGGCTGGGATGCAGAAACCGGTGGGCCTGTTCAGACTGCCCGATCCCCCGCTGAACCAGGAGCTGCGCTACCAGAGGTGGTATACCCAAGTCGGCCGCCAGTCTCGACGTCTCTTGTGAATCGGCCGGCTTGATCATCCAACGCATACTTGCGAAGGTTGCCATTTCTGTTCCGAGTATAGTCCAAATCTCAACGCGCCATGCGTGAGGACATTAGATGACCGGGGGCAATCCCGGCAAAGATGATCACTCGGAGGCGGCGGCAGGGTTCCCTTATCGACCGTCGTGGACTTTATTGACATAAATCCCAGAGTGGGTATAGCGTTCAGCTATACCAAATGCTCTGGGCCGGCCAGCACATTGTGGGTGCTGCGGTAGGTATGGCGCTCGCTGTGCTCCTAGTCACGGCGGCGTTCGTTTTCCTCACCCTCCAGCGCCGGGCGAAGCAATCCCGTTATCTCCAAGAGCTGGACGACATCCGAAACCGCTACGCTCCGCTTCTGCGAGCCTTGCTGAACGGAGAGGTCGATTGCCGCACTGGTGCCGATCAACTCCGGCGGGCGTGGCCGCCTGAGGCCTTCCACGCCCTGGAGAGGCTGTTCCCGGCCGCTTTGGAAAACAGCGGGCAAGTGGCACGCGCCGCCGATGTGGCGGAAGCCCTGGGACTGGTCTCGCGCTGGCAGCGCCAGCTGCGCGGCGAGGCGCCTCGAATGCGCGTTCGCGACGAATCGACTCAGCCGGAGCATTGGCTTGAAGAGCGGAAGGCCTTACAGTTCATCGTTCGTGCGCGAGCGGCCGAAAATCTCCGCCGGGTCGGTCACCGCAGGAGCTGGCCCCTGCTGGCCGAAGCTCTCTCGGACCCTCACCCTGAAGTTCAATCGGTAGTGATCCGCGCTTTAGGCGCGCTTGGCGAACCGGACAGCTTCCCACTTCTCGTCCAGCGGTTGCACGAAGTTGTGCTGAATTCCAACCAGACGCTGGTCTCCGTCCGGACATTGAAGGCCGCTTTAGCCCGGTTTCCGCTAGAGCTAACGGCAGGCCTTCTGCCATCCCTCAACCATCGGAATCCGCGGATTCGATTTTTGGCAGTGAGCATCATTTGCGACATGGCCCAGCGGGATGTTAATTCCCAGGAGTCACAGCGGCCCAACTTGCCACCCCAGGTTGCGGAAGCTCTGCTCGACCTCACCCGGGATGACAACCCCGACGTACGAGCCCGGGCGGCTGAAGCGATTAGTTACTTGGAGGATTCGCGCGTCCTGCCGGCGTTGAAGAGGCTGGCGGAAGACTCAACCTGGTTTGTCCGCCTACGTGCCGTGCGCGCCGCGGCAGGGCGCCGCGAGGCAGGAGCCGAAGAAATCCTAGTTGAACACCTTACCGACTCACACTGGCGGGTTCGCGAAGCTGCCGTTAAAGGGTGCGTGCGCCTGGGCCAACGGGGCCTACAGAAGCTCGTCAATCACTTTCGGGTGACGCAAGATCGCTATAGCCGGGAACAAATCGCCGAAGAAATAGAACGGTGCAGTCTTAAAGCGCCCGCGGCGACTGAGTCGGCCAAGGGAAATCCGACGTTAGTCCTTCGGATGCTGCTTGAAGGCGTTCGCCAGCATACGGATCGAGACTCGCCCCCTGGGCCTTATGCTTAGAACCATGCAGCTTGAGTCTCGCGCTTCCAGACGGGGGAGGGAATCCTCATGGAAATGTTCCACCAGGTCCTGTACCACACCGCCAACACTCTCAATCTCCTGATCGTAGCGTATTTCTTCCTTGGCAACGGTATCTACACGCTTTTAATGTCCATCTCCCTCGCCGCCGTGTGGATCCACAACCGCTGCCCGATGTCCCAGAACCTGGATGACATCCGGCATTCTCCCACCACTCCCCCGGTTACGATCATCATGCCGGCATTCAATGAGCAGGAGATCATCGTCAGCTCCGTGCGGTCCGCGCTGCAGGTGGATTATCCGGGGATGCAGCTGGTGGTGGTCGACGATGGCTCGACGGATGCTACGCTGGAGCGCCTTATCGGAGCCTTTGGTCTAGCGCGCGTCAATCTTATCTATCGCGCTGCCCTGCCCACCGCTTGCGTGGAGGGCTGCTACCTCAGCGCCGACTATCCCAACCTGCTCGTCGTTCGCAAGCAGCATGGCGGCAAGCCTGATGCGCTCAATGCTGGCATTAACTGTTGCCGCTCACCCTACTTCTGCTCGCTGGATGCCGATTGCATCATGGAGCGCGATGCGCTCCTCCGCTTGATGCGGCCCGTCTTGGGGTCGCCCGTTAATACCGTGGTAAGCGGTGGTATTGTGAGGATTCTGAACGGCTGCCATCTCGAGGATGGGCGCGTGGTCGAAGTCAGGCTTCCCCACCGTCACCTCGAGCGCTTCCAGGTAGTCGAGTACCTGCGAGCCTTTCTATTTGGGCGAACGGGCTGGAACCTCCTGGGCGGCACCCTCATCGTCTCGGGAGCCCTCGCTCTCTATCACCGCGAAACAGTGACGGAAGCAGGAGGGTTCAAAGCCGATACTGTGACGGAAGATATGGAACTCATTGCCCGTCTTTATCATTGGGCCGCGAAGCATCGGCGTCGAATCAGGATTTCCTTCACCTCTGACCCGATCTGCTGGACGCTGGGCCCCTCGTCCTTCGCGATGCTGGCCCGGCAGAGGCGTCGTTGGCAGCTTGGTTTGTGTCAGACTCTTTGGAAATACTCCGAGATGCTCTTCAACCCGCGCTATGGCACAGTAGGCCTGCTGAGCTATCCGTTCCACGTCTTGGTCGAAGGGCTTGGCGCACCGGTCGAGGTCGCCGGCTACTTGATGGCGCCGCTGGCACTACTGTTTGGCCTGGCACCGCCTAGGTTATATCTGGCATTCATTTTTCTAAGCCTGTGCTACGCTGCGCTCTTAAGTGCGGGCGCCGTGCTGCTCGAGGAGTTCACCTACAGGCGCTATCCAGCGCCCGATGACCTGAGAAAACTCTTGTGGTACGCCTTGTGGGAGAACTTTGGCTATCGCCAGGTCGTCGTGTGGTACCGGCTGCAGGGCGTCCTGCGGTTTATTGCTGGACTTCACAAGTGGGAGAGGGTTGTTCACGGTGCGGACCACATTGTCGAGCGAGGCGCTGAAGGCAAGCTTCCCGTTAAGGCATGAGGGATACCATTTGAATTGTGAAGACCCTTCGTCTTCTCTCGCTCGGCCCCTAAAACTCGGCTGGACGTAAATGATCGGAGGCTGCGCGCGCCGGCAAGTTATACAGGAACTTCGGAGGAATCTCCAACTCCGCTCCCCTGGGTATCCGGGCAACCAGTTCTGGCCAGGACGCTACAGGCTCCGGCGCGTTGCGAGCGCGCCTCAGAAAAATCGCGGCCCGGCCTGCTCTGCGGTTATGGTTGGTTCAAGGCAGACGACACGTTGTCGCGGGGCTGTGATCACGGCCTGCCTGGCTCTGGCCTCGCTCGGTTCGCTGTTCGCTTCCCTAGACCATCCCGACGATGTTGCCGCGGAGCTCGAGCGGGCCCGCCACGACTTCCACCTCCAGCGTTACCGCGAGGCGCGGGAGCTGCTGCTTTCGATTCTCTCTGTAGAACCGGCGAATCGTGAGGCTCACGTGTTGCTAGCTCAGATCGACGTCCGTCACCGCCGTTTCCGCCAGGCCCGCCGGCACTACGAGTTGGTGCTCAAGAACCGCCCCGCAGACTTTGAAGCCCGCTTCGGCTGCGCCCAGCTGGACTACTACCAGGGGCGGCTGGGTCTGGCATTCGACGAAGCGAATTCCCTCGTGAAGGAGCAACCCGCCAATTTCGACGTCCTTCTGCTTCTTGCCAGCGTCGAGCACGCCCGGGGGCACAAGCACACCGCGCTCGCGTGGCTGGACCGCGCCGACCGCGTTAGTCCGGACAATCCCGAGGCCCAGCAGCTGCGGGAGCGCATCAATGCCGAAGCGCCTTTGAAGCTCCACACTGTGTCGTCCTACGCTCGAGAAATCGGACTCGGCAATCCTCACTCAGCCACCGCTGCCGAAGACCTGCGCGCCGCGGCCTTTAGCACGACTTGGAGCTTTACGCTGCTGCCGAGAAGCGATTCCTTTCTGGTTCTGGGCTATTTTCCTATCAACAGCCCGTTCGGAGCGATCGGAGGCGCCGCAGCTCCCTCCGCATTCATGTATCGGCAGAGTACGCACGCCGCGCCGTGGCTGACGGTACGAGGCGGTCTTGGCCTCACCCGTCTCGGTCCCCGCGCGCCGCTAGACCTGGTTTCGGTCCACACCCTCAACCTCGACGGCACGCAGACTACCGCACTGGAGCGGCTGGACTGGCAAGCACCCCAGATTCCTGTCAACGCACCCAGTCCCCTTCCGGCTGCTGCCCGGACCACCCCCGTGGCGTACGCCGGGTTCAGCCTTTTTCAGGAGCAGCGCGTGAGCCTTGATTTCTCGCTTTCGCGATCGGCGCTAACCTATACTCCCGCCACCATTAAACTAGGCGTAGTCGAAACACGGGAGGAATGCGGGCTGAACTGGCGGCCAGTAGCGGGTACTGATCTACACCTTGCCTATTTCAACAGCAACCTGGGAACGCAGCCCTACCTTCATGTTACTCTGAACACCATCCGCAACGGTCAGTCCTCAGAGGAACTCGTAATCGGCACGAACACTCACGCTGATCGCGATCACGCACGCGGCGGGTCGATCGTTTTCAACTACCAAGTCATCCAGCGCCGTCGCCTGTCTCTCAGTGCCGGCTACTCAGGCCTGGCCTACGGCTTCCGTAGCCACAAGCGCGGCATCTTCCTGGGGTATTTCAACCCTGGCGTCTATCAGCGACACCTGGCTACTGTGCAAGTGCACTTGAAGTCGTGGGGACCGCTGACCTACCAGTTCGAGGGCGGTGTGGGTATCCAGCAGGTCGAGCGCCGCCAGGCCCTCACCCGCGCGGCAATCCTCAGCCCCGCCCTTTCGCTGCGCAAGAGTTCTCGCCTTTCGTTCGCCATCGGATATACCTACTACAATTCCGCACAGACGCTCGGCACGGTCCGCGGCAACGCCGTGCGGCTGGAGACGGACTGGAAGTTTTGATGGCCTGCCCGTCAGTCCCCCTGGATCACCCGGTGCTGAGGGGTGGGCAAAAGCACATGGCCCTTGCGATCCCGCCACAGGATGGCGTTCAACTCAGCGGAATCAGCGGCGTCAGCGCGGGAGAAATCCATTCGGGCTGATTCACGTGATCCGGGAGCGTTCGGCGGATTGACCTGGTAGATCAGGCCGTTGTCGCGGTTGCGGTAGTCGGCGTTGTAGGGAGGCTGGGTACCAGGTCCGGAGAACATTTCGGTCATTACGTCCGCCTGAGCGTCGTTATTATTCATGGGCGGAAGGTCGAGGAGCTCCTCAACGGTGCGGACCATGTTGACGGTGGTATAGAAGCGGCTGTGGATGGCGGGATGCTCTCGAGAGCCCGGCGCATACTTGCTGATGACAAACGCGATGCTGCGGTGAGCATCGACATGATCCGGGCCGTCCTGGGCGTCGTCCTCGACGATCAGAATGGCCGTATCGTCCCAGTAGGGAGTATGGGATACAGCTTCCACCACCCGGCCCACGGCTAGGTCGTTATCCGCCACGGAGGCTGCGGGCCGCGGCGCGCCCAGGCGCGTCCCAGCGGTGTGGTCATTGGGAAGGCGGAGGATGATGAATTGAGGCAGTTCCTGGCTGGTTCCACGGGCGCGGACGAACTCGGCGAACTCGTTCAGGAATTCGTCGACGCGTAACTGGTCGGGATACATCACGTTAAAGTCAGGGAAACGCGGGTCGAAGTGGCCGCGCAGCTCCGGCTTGGTGGCGACGTTCTCGGCCAGAACGGGTACAGGCCAGGGCCAGGGACTGCGAGAACCATGTGGCTGTCCGACGTTGGCGGGTAGCGGCTGGCCCGGCAGTATTGCAGTCTGGGTGCAAGACGCTCCCGGCGGGTGCGGCGTCCCCAGCAGGGGCGATTCCGGGGCGTCAACGTCGTTGCACCATCGCGATGCAATGAATTCGCCATAGTTGCGGTGGCTGAGATGATGCTGGGCCACGCTGGCCCAGATGTAGCCCGTCCCCGGCTCATCGACATCCGGCTGGCCTTCCTCAAGCGGAATGCCATTCGAGACTTCCCCTTCATAGTCGTAAAGGCGCTCGGAGCTCCGGTAGCCGATCGGCCATGTCTTTTCCGTGTAGTCGCTGGTAATGGCGGCGGTTGACCAGACGTGGCCGTTGCCGGAAACCTCGCCGCTGCAATAGAAGTTGTCCAAAATGCCGAACTGGCGGGCCAGCTGGTGCTGGTTGGGCGTGATATCTTCGCCGTAGAGAGTCAGCGAGGGATCGCCGTTGCCAGGGTTGAGGTCGCCCAGGATCTGGTCGTAGGTGCGGTTCTCCTTGATGATGTAGATCACGTGCCGGATAGGCCGGGGCCGCGCGGTGGGTGCCTTCATCTGCACGAGCGCCGCGTTTCGATTCATCAGGGTGACCTCCCGCGTCCAGGCGGCCAACTCCTCTTGCATGGCGCTGAGCTTCACCCGCGCGATCGAACCGTGAAGTAGCGTCGCGATGTATGGGTGATGGTCCCGCTGGGGAGCACTAGCGCTCGTCCCGCTGGAAGGGGCCCTTGCAGAATTGGGCCCCGTGCCTTCGCCCTTGCCGGTCGCGATGAGGAGTTCGTCCTCGTGAACGGCAAGAGCACTGGGATACCACTCAGTCGGAATAAACCCCGCGGCCGGCTGCGGAAGATCAGGTGGTGGAGAGGCCGCGTCGAGGTGCGTGATGTCGAAGACGGCCACCGCATTGGCGGCCGCGTCCGCAGCAAAGAGGCGCGTGCCGTCACGGTTTTGGGCGAGCGCATTGGGATACGTTCCGCCGTATCGCTCACCCGGAAGCTCGGTGGAGAGGAAACGCGGCGGTTGCAGCCCCAGAAGATCGACCATGGCCACGCGATCGCGGTTCGCCAGCGCGACATATAAGCGCTTTTCGTCTGGACTCAGCAGCAGCGCTGACGGGTGGGATCCGGCAGCGGTAGGGGAGTCCGGGGGGAGCAACTGGAGCATACGCGATGTCTCGCCCGTCACCAAGTTCAGCTCAGCCACGCGCGAGGCGTTCCACAAGCTGCAGTAGCCGCGCTTGCCGTCGCGGGTTGCTACGACGCCGTAAGGGTAAGAGCCGGGCACATCCTTTTCCGTCGCCAGGTCGAAGCGGTGGATGATCTCGCCGCTGGCTGCGTCCAGCAAGAGCGCATCGTCCGAAAGGTTGTCCGCCACCAGCAGAAGCTCCCGCCCTCCCTGCTCGACCACCGCCAGACCCGCTGGGTAAGGAAGAGCCTTCCCGGGCGACAGGGCATGGGAAACCTTCAGAGCCCGGTGACCCGGTCCCAGGGTCTGAAGCGGTATTCGCAAGAATCGCTGCGGCGTCACGCGGCCTTCATGGAAGGCGTAGACTGCAATGCCGTTCCCCGTGTCCCCAGGCTGCTGGCCCCCAGGATCGGTCAAAGAAGCCATCGAAGCGTAGAGGCGCTTTCCATCGGCGCTAAAGGCCAAGCCGAGAAAATAAGTCTGGCGGGCGTGCAGACCGAGGCGAGCGTCGGGAAAATCCGAGAGGTGGCTGGTAGCCAAGTCAAGCACGGCGATCGATTGCTGAAACCCCGACTCCTCGGTGCCGTAGCCGTTGTTGAGCAGCGCCGCGTAGCGGCCGTCCGGGCTCAGCGCGATGGCCGCCGGAAAACCGTTGGTTGGTTGTGGTTCGCCGGGCACAGGTAGCAGAAGCTGTTTGCTGGTGGGCAGCGGAATCACGGTGCGGCCCGCTTGGCCTTGTGTGTGGCTCAGGCAAAGGGCAGCGAGAGCAACCAGCCCGGCAAGGCTGGTCAGAAACAGTCGTAATCTCATTTCTCCCTCGCATGGCGCCGTGTCACCGAATCGCCAGGCGGCTTCCGAAGGCCCGCTTAGACGTTGACGGCAGCCAGGTGTTCGGCGGCGCGCCGCAAACGCTCGAGGACGCGCTCGCGTCCCAGAACGGCCATCACGTCGAAGAGTCCGGGGGCAACCGCTTGGCCAGTCAGAGCAACACGCGTCGCATTGATCAGTAACGCCGCCTTAACCCCGCGCTCCTCGGCCAGCGCGCGCAGCTGGCGCTCGGTCTGCACGGCGTCGAACGGCTCAGCGTGTGCCAAGCGCTGGCGCAAGGCTTCGAGCAGCTCTGCCAGCCCGGGCTCCTTCCAGAATCTCTTGATGGCTTCGGGATCGTATGCGAAATCATCGGAGAAGAAGGCGCGGCCCGCCCCGGAAAAATCCTTCAGGGTTCGCGCTCGGCTTTGCAGCAGCACGGCCGCCCGCGCAATGTAGTCCCGGTCCAAAGCGCTGGAGGCGCCCAGCACTCCGGCCGATCTCAGCTCTTCCTCGACGAGGGGAACCAGCCTTTCGCGCGGCAAACGCCGCAGGTATTCGGCGTTCATCCAGGCGAGCTTCTCCGGATCGAACACCGCATTCGAGCGGGAAACGCTCTGCAGGTCGAACATCCGGATCATCTCGTCCAGGGAGACGATCTCCTGCTGGCCGGGCGGCGTCCAACCCAGGAGCGCCAGAAAGTTACGCAGCGCCTCGGGTAGGATGCCCAGATCGCGGTACGCGCTCACGGCGATCGCCCCGTGGCGCTTGCTGAGCCGCTGCCTGTCCGGGCCTAAGATGAGGGGCAGGTGAGCGAAGGCGGGCACCGGGGCGCCGAGCGCCTGATACATCAGAATTTGCTTCGGCGTGTTCGAGAGGTGATCGGCGCCGCGGATTACATGCGTGATGCGCATGTCCAGGTCGTCCACGACCACGCCGACGTGGTAAGTAGGGTTTCCGTCCGAACGCAACAGTACAAAATCCTCCAGCTCACGATGGTCATAGCTGATGTCGCCGAAAACGAGGTCGTGGAAGGTGGTCACGCCTGCTTCCGGCGCCCGAAAGCGGATGGCGAATGGCTTGTTTTCGGAACGCCGCTGCTGCCGTTCTGACTCCGGCAGCCGGCGGCAAGTCCCATCGTACTTGGCTGGCCGCCGCTCGGCCTCGGCTTGGGTGCGCTTGGCTTGCAATTCCTCCGCGGTGCAGAAGCAAGGGTAGGCATAGCCGCGCTGCTCGAGCTGCGCGGCCACCTCACGATAGCGCTCCAGGCGCTGCGACTGCAGAAACGGACCCTCATCCCAAGTCAAGCCTAGCCACTCGAGGCTCTCCAGGATGGCGCTGGTCAGCTCAGGCTTGGAGCGGTCGGCATCCGTATCCTCGATGCGCAAGATAAAGGTGCCGCCGTGATGCCGAGCGAATAGCCAGTTGAAAAGGGCGGTGCGCGCGCCGCCTACGTGCAGGTAGCCGGTGGGCGACGGGGCGAAACGCACTCGAACCTGGCCAACGGCAGCGCTCATGCGAGTTCCAAGCCTTCAGACTGGCATGGCAGGCGAAATTCAAGGTTGCGCAATCACACTTCCAGCACGACGGGCAGCACCATGGGACGCTTGCCGGTCTCTTCGTCGAAGTGGCGGCGCAGGGCGCTGCGAATCTTGTCTTTGATCACGCCCCAGTCAGTCACTTCCTCCGGGTTGGATTTCTCGATGGTGCGCAGGATGACCTCGCGGGCCGTTTGGACCAAGTCTGTAGCCTCCTCCAGGGCCACGAAGCCGCGCGAGACGATTTCCGGGGGCGCCTCGAGCTGACCGGTGCGTTTGTTGATTGCCAGGATGGGCACGACAATGCCATCCTCGGAGATGCGGCGGCGCTCCTTGAGGATCACGTCACCCACCTCGTCGAGTGTCCCCACATCGATGCAGACGCGGCCGACAGGCACCCGGTTGGCCTTGCGCGCACCCTGCGAATCAAACTCCAGCACATCACCGCTCTCCAGCAGGAAGGTCTCGCCCCTCACCGCGGCCAGCTCGCGCGCCAGCTCCTGGTGACGGCAGAGCTGCCGGTACTCGCCGTGGATGGGGACGAAGTAGCGGGGGCGCACGAGGTTAAGCATCAGGCGGAGCTCCTCGGCGCTGGCATGACCGGAGACGTGCACCGGCGGCTGGCTGCCGTCGTCGTAATGGACGTGGGCGCCGCGGCGGTAGAGGTGGTCCATCATGCGGAAGATGGCTTTCTCATTGCCAGGAATCAGCCGCGCGGACACCACCACGTCGTCACCCGGCTCCACGGAGACCCAGCGATGGCTATCCACGGCCACCCGCGCCAGGGCGGACATCGGCTCGCCCTGGCTGCCCGCGATCACCAGCGCCACCTGGCGCGGCGGCAGCTTGCGAATGTCCTGGGGAGGCACCAGCAGTCCCTCGGGGATCTGGAGCCGGCCCATTTGCAAGGCAATCTCCGAATTCTGGTACATGCTGCGCCCCACAAAGCAGAGGCGCCGCCCATGCTCGCGCGCCAGGTCGGCCACGATCTGCATGCGGTGCAGCGAGGTGGAGAAGCACGAAATCAGCACCCGCCCCCGGCTCTCGGCCATAATTTCGGCGAAGCGCTCGCGCACCGCACGCTCCGAGGGTGTCATGCCTGGGCGCTCGGCATTAGTGGAGTCCGAGAAGAGAGCCAACACCCCGTGGCGGCCGTAGTCGGCCAAGGTATGGAGGTCGCTCACGCGCTGATCCGTCGGTGTCGGGTCCAGCTTGAAGTCGCCGGTGTGAATGATTACGCCCAACGGCGTGGTAATGGCCAGTGCACCCGAGTCGATGATGCTGTGGGTCAGATGAATGAACTCAATATGGAAGGGGCCGAGGTCGAAGGGCTTGCCAGGCTCCATCTCGGTCAGCGTGGTCTGCTCCGCTAGGCCGTGCTCCTGCAACTTGGCGCGCGCCAGGGCCAGGGTGAACGGCGTGCCGTACACTGGCACGTCGATCTCGTCCAGAACGTAGGGCAAGGCACCGATGTGGTCCTCGTGGCCGTGGGTCAGCAAGATGGCTCGCAGGCGCGCGCGGTTCTCCCGCAGGTAAGCGATGTCGGGGATGACCACGTCCACCCCGAGCAGCTCGACGTCTGGAAAGATGACGCCGCAGTCCACTACAATCAGGTCCTCGCCGTACTCGAAGACCATCATGTTCATGCCGAACTCGCCTAACCCTCCCAGAGGAATGGCGCGCAGTTTAGGGGTGGCGGGAATGAGTAACCTCCTGTGGAGCTAACCATCCTAACATAGCCGCACAACGCTTCCGGAGTGCCGCAGGCCACTTCACCACAAACCTCCACAGAGAACCCAGTGTGGCGGCGCTTTGGCTCAGCTATAATGGTGCTTTGAGAGTCGCCATTCCTCGGTGCGGAGTTCCAATCCCCGGCGCATTATCTTCTATGCCAGCAAAGACCGCCGTCGGCTGGAGTCGGCAAAAACGTTTTTCCGGCTCGCGCCCCTGGATCGCCGCGAGCCTTGCCGCCTGGGCGCTACTGGACGGAACCACGCCCCGGTCGACTGCTGCCTCGCAACAGAGTAAGACGCCGGCACCCGCCACCTACTCGATTCCCCTGCCTCCCAAGCCGGATTTCAGCTCCATCAGCTGGCTGATCGGCGACTGGACCGGGACAACGGCCGGACAGGGCCGAGCGGGAACGATTCATCTCCACGCCGCCTTGGATCTGGGCAATCGCTATATCGTGTTGCGTCAAGAGCTGTCCCTGCCCGCTACCAAAACCGCTCCCGCCACCCGCGAGAGCTGGATGGGCATTCTCAGTCCGGGCGACCCGGATTTCATCCTGAACACCTTTTCGAGTACTGGCTTCATGACGCGCTATCGCGTCACCGTCAACGGCACGCAGATTTACTTCATCCCCGAGGGTGGCGAACAGCCGCCGCCCGGCTGGCTCTTCCGCAGTGCTTTCGAACACACAGGACCATCCGGGATGACGATCACCGTGCAGGCGTCCCCCCCGAACCGGCCGTTCTTCGTCTACTATACGGCCAAGCTCGCGCGCGAGGCATCCAAGTAGGGAGGTCGTCCGCGATCATCGCTAACTCGTATTCGCTGCCTTGCCTCATGTCATCCGGCCGCAAGTTTCTCTACGCGCTGCTTCTTCTGCTGATCATCCTGCTGTTGGCGGCCGCTGTGGTGATTCCGAGGCTGGTCGACGTTGACCGTTACCGCCCGGAAGTCATCAGCGGGATTGAGCAAGCGACGGGCAAGCACGCCAGCATCGGCCACCTGGCACTCACTCTGCTGCCGAAGGTCGCCCTGCGCGCCGACGGCTTGGCGCTGGCCAACCCGCCAGGTTTTCCCGCCGGCGACTTCCTGACCGCTCAGCGCATCGACATCCAGCCCGACGTCCTCGCCTTGTGGAACCGCCAGGTGGTCATTCGGGCGCTCAGTCTAGATCATGCGGTCGTCCATCTGCTGTCCGATGCCCGCGGCCGGCGCAATTTCGCCCTCCGCGCAACGCCCCCCGCCAGACGCCCCCTCAAGAGCGTGGCCTGGACCCCTAGCTCCTGGACGCTTGAGACGATCGGGCGGATCCAGTTCAGCCGCGGCCTCTTGACCGATGGCACACTGCTGCCCTCCGGTGTGCCCGCTCCCACTTCGCTTGAAGTGCAAGGACTATCGGGGGAAATCGAGCAGTTTGACTGGAATACCTTGATCGGCGCACCACCACCCCGAGTCGCCGCCGCTGGACTGCTTCCAAGCGCCTGGCTCGCTTCCGGCGCCGCCACCAGCGAAGCGGCGGCAGGAAACGGCAGCCTGAAAGCGGACTCGCTCCGCTTCGGCCGCCTCGAAGGAACGCGCGTTCGTTCCCAACTCGCGCTGGGCCCGCGCAGCGTCTCGTTGCGCGATCTCAAACTCGACTGCTACGGCGGCCAGGCCTCCGGCGAACTGAGCTTCGACTTCTCGGGTATCAACACGCACTATCGCGTCCAAGCGAAGGTCGCCGATGTCGACATGGCCCGGCTGCTGGCTTCGTTCCCCCAGGCGCAGGGCAAGATGACCGGCCGGCTGCAGGGCAACCTGGACGTCACCGGCGAGCTCCTCCACTCCGAGGATCCTCTGGCTGGCAAGCGCGGTACTGGCCAAGTCACCGTACGCAACGGCCGGCTGCCAGCCCTGCGGCTTGACCAGAAGGTGATGGAGCTGGCGCGGCTCAGCAGCCTGGGGCCAGTCTCGGGCGACCCCTCGTCCTTCTCCTCCATCTCTGCCGACCTCAACATTGATAACCGGCGCATTACCAGCCGCAAGGTGACCGTCCTGGGAAACGGCCTGGACATCGAGGCCACCGGAAGCTTGACCCTTGAGGGCGAAGGCAGCCTCGATTACAGCGGAACCCTAGCGTTGCATGCTAGCTCCTCCCAGAATCTCCTAACGACCATCCTGGCGAACGCCACAGGGGCCAGGATGAAGAACGGAAAGTTACTGCTGCCTTTTCGCCTTACCGGAACGCTGGCCAGCCCGCATTTCACCCTGAAATCGTCCCTCGCACCCCGGGGGACACCTAATCTTCCCGGCCTCTTTAAGTTTCCGCCGCTGCGCCGCTAACCGCGGCCGGGCCACGGAAGCGCTGCCGGTCCACCAGAACGTATCCCAAGCCCAGCGCCAGCGTCAGCCCCAGCAGCGTTTTCCCGGCGAGTTGATTGGGGGGCATCACCAGGATGATGCAGATGAAGGCGGTCCATAGCACGGCCAGGATGTTCACGGCCGAGCTGTACGCACCCAAATGCCACGGGCCCCGCGCCGCCCATCGGCCACGGCGCCGAGCCCGCCAGCCCACATAGATGGGAAGGATGTAGGAGACGTACAGACCAATGGTGCTCATCGAGGTGACCACCGAATAAGCGCCTCCGTAAAGGGAAGCCAGGAAGGCGGCGATCACACAGAGCCAGATGGCAGGTGCGGGCGTCAGGTGCTTCGCATCCACCCGGCGCCACAGCGGCGAGAACGGCAGCCCGTTGTCGCGCGCGAAGGCGTAAATGCTGCGCGAGTTCGAGGTGACGCAGGAGAGCCCGCAGAACCACATGGCCATCGCCGCCAGCAAGGAAGTGGCCCTGCCGGCACGGCCCCCCAGGGCGCGCTGCAAGATGGCAATCACCGCAGGCACCTTGTTGCCACCCGCGTCCGTAGCGTTCAGCGCCGCCGGCAGGTCCTGGATGGCCAGGGTCAGCGCCAAGATCAGCAGGTAACCTACCACCGCGGAAATCACCACCGCGTTGACGATGCCCCAGGGAACGCGCCGCCGCGGATCGATGGTCTCCTCGGATGCGTGCGCCGAAGCGTCGTATCCGGTAAAAGTCCATTGGGCCTGCAGCAAGCCCAGCAGGAAGGCCCAGGCGTAGGCGTGCCGGCCGCTGCTGCTGACGGCGCGGGTGAAGAACGAAAGGGGCTGCTTGGGAGCCAGCCACAGCAGTGCTCCCACGATGACCACCACGCCGATCATGTGCACCGTCACACTGAAGTCGTTGAGCCACACCACCAGCCGGATGCCGTAATGGTTGATGAGGGCGTGTGAAAGCAGGATGGCCGCGTAGACCAGCAGCAGTGTGCGCGCCGTCGAATTCAGCCCCACCAGCGGGGTGATGAATTGCGCGCAGCCGTAGTCGACGCCGGCTACCGTGGCGATGAGTCCCAGGATGTTGAACCAGGCCGTGAACCAGCCCCAACCCGGCCCGCCCAGGATGGCTGCCCAGTGGTACATCCCGCCCGATGTAGGGAAGGCGGAAGCCAGCTCGCCCATGCTGGCCGCCACCGCCAGGGTGAAGAGGAACACCAGCGGCCAGCCAAACGCCATCTCCGCCGGCCCGCCCATCGCTAGGCCGTAATCGTATAAGGTGACGGCACCTGTGAGGATCGAAATGATCGAGAACGAGAGGGCGAAGTTCGAGAATCCGCCCATGGTACGGAAAAGCTCTTGGGCATAACCGAAACGACCGAGCTCCTGCGCGTCCTGCTCGGCGCGCTGCGGGTGGGGCTCACGGGCCGCCCGCCAAGCGGAAGGCCTCTGTTGCGAGTGCGAAGGTTCGCCGGGCATTGGCGATGATATTACGCTATCCAGTCGCCCTGGGGATAGGGTGTTGTAATGGCGCTGTCTCGGCGCGAACCCCCACTGGGGTGGCGGTGGAGTAGGCAGTGGCCGCCCGGCGCTCAGAGAGCGCCGCGACAGGGTGGCCGCTCTTAGAGCCCCCGGGGCGGGGGCTGCAGCCTGACAATCTGAAGAACACCGTATACTCTTTAGTTATCCACGCTAACCTCGCGGCAGGCCTTATTCTACCCGCCAGCCCTTCTGTGCCCAAGGAGTCACGATGCCATTCGTTCGCAAGCAAAACATGTCACCCCAGCAGATCGCTGCCAATCGCGCCAATGCCCGGCAGTCCCAGGGCCCCGCGACCCTTGAAGGCAAAGCGCAAGTCGCCAAGTCTAACCTGAGGCATGGTTTTATAGCCGCTTCTTTCAAGAAGCGATGGGCGCCCTGGGCGAAGACCCCTCCGAGTTCGACCAGGTGCGGGAACCCCTGATGGAATACTGGGCTCCGCAAGATTCCTTGACGGAAGCACTCGTGAATCGACTGGCCCGGCTGATGTGGCGGCTTGAGCGCCTCGAGGCACGGCAGGAACGCTATGGCACGCGGCACGTGAAGGCGCGCCAGGTGGGGGAAGCGGCATGCGCCAAGGCGGTGGATCCGCAACTCGAGAGCATCCTGGACCATCTCGACGCGCTTCAGGAAGCCCTTCAGGCGCGACTGGTCACAAGTCAACCAGACCCTCGAAGAGTGGCGCCAGTGCGGCGGCATCGGTACAACCCAGGAAAAACAAATCTTCCAGAGTCAAAACCGGGTGGCCGCCGCGCCCTCCGCTCCCGCTCAGGTCCAGGATGAATTGGCGGAGGAGCTGAAGCGCTTGGCCGCAAAGGAACTGGAGCTAGTTGAGGAGTTCTAAGAGGAGTCCCGGGAACTGGAGGGAACCGCCGCTGCGCAGCGGTGGCTCGAGCGAATAGAGGCGTCCACAAACCCGGAGGCGCTCAGCCGTGCTGAGGAATTGATTTCACGTGAGTTAGAACGAACCGTGCGGCTGCTGCGTCAACTGCTAGGCGGTCCCACCGGCGGCAGCGAGGGACAGCCTGCAGTGAGAAAAACCGTGGGTGACAATGAATCCCATTATGTTGTTGAAAATAAATAAGATATTAAATTTGGCCGCGGAGAATCCCACTATGTTTTTGAAAATAAAGGGCCGATTTGTCTCATCTGTCTCACCTTTTTGAGAATCTTGGGTGAATCCCACTATGTTGTTGAAAATGCGTTGACGCCTCCTGGCAGCTGGTCAGAATAGCCATCAACTCACTACTCGACGGCGCAAGACCCAGGAATGGCACGCTATAATGCCTATTCCAAGCTCCCGCCCCTATTGCAGCGATCGGTGGCGGCCGCTGGACGCTGAAGCCGACGAGGGCATCTGAAACATGGAGAAACCAGACATCAGCGAAAAGGGTGCCGTCCGCCATGGCGAGCGCCTGAGGTCTGACCAGCGCCTCTTTATGCAGCTTCTGGCCTTCGGCAACTGTGACGACTTAGGGCGAACCGCCAATGCTCTGGCCCAGGCCGGCTTCGAAAGTGTCCTTTACAAAGATCTGCACGACGCGCGTGGCGTGGCGCTGCTCAGCTGGAGCCGCGATCCAGACTTCTTCGTAACGGAGTTTCGCTGCTTCCTGCTGAAGTCCGCCTTTGCCGAGCTCACGCCGAAGCCTGAATACACCATGTTCGGGCGTACCTACGCGCTGGGTCACGAGCCGAATTTGGAAGAATGGCTCTTCGAGAAGCCTCGCCAGACGGTGCTGAACCCAGAGTGGCCGTGGGCCATCTGGTATCCACTGCGGCGCTCCGGCGCCTTCTCTGCTCTCCCACCTGCCGAGCAAGGGCCGATCCTCAGCGAGCACGGCCGCATCGGTCATGCCTTCGGTGAAGCCGACTATGCCCACGACATTCGTTTGGCCTGCTTCGGCCTCGACAAGAATGACAATGACTTCGTAATTGGCTTGGTGGGCCGCGAACTATACCCCCTCTCGGCCTGCGTGCAGGCCATGCGCAAGACCCAACAGACCTCGCGCTACATTCAGTCGATGGGCCCATTTTTTGTGGGCAAAGCCGTCCGGCAGGGGTGACCGCCGCGCGCCCGCCAGGCGGCCCTTCTTCACCCGCGAACGCTGCTGGCTTCGATTGGCAGCGGCTTGCGGGGTCATAGGAGAAGGTTACACGCAACCCGCCAACCTTACATGGCAAGGCCGCGCTGGCTAGCTGTAAGTTAAAGATTTAACGCTGGTTACGTTATCAGTGGTTTGGCACAAGTTGTGCTCCGTGTATCCCAAGGCCACGGGTCGCGGTCACGGAGCGCAAGCCGGTCGGCCACGATTGCCGCAGGGACCGCAACTAAAGGCTGGGCGATGGGTTCAATACCAGAGGAGCGAGTCCAGTTCAGCTAGTACGGGGCCACTGAGAGGGGGCAGAGAGCTCCCAGAATCACTGTCCATAGCGAGGAGGGTCTGATGCGCTGGAAGCTTTACGGTTTGTACTGGGTTTTACCCCTGATCGTCTTAGGTCTTGCGGGTTGCGGCGGGAATTCCAGTTCCATGTCGCCCTCCAGTTCGTCGTCCCAATCACAGCCTCAGGGTTCGATGGGATCGGTCGTGCTCTTTGGCGGGGACGCAGCGCTTTGCGATGTGATGTCCTTCCAGGCCACCATCACTGGGGCCACGCTGACGCCTCAGGGTGCCACTTCCGGAGTGTCCATCCTGCCGGCTGGAACCTCGATGGCGCTTGACTTCGCGCGCCTGATGGACTTCACCACCGTTCTAACGTTTTCCTCCGTCCCCGCCGGCACCTACACCCAATTGACGCTAACCCTATCCGATCCGAGAATCATTGTTTTGAACTCTGGCGGCACGTCGCCGACGACGGTGAGCCCCATCAGTGCGACGCTCTCGGTGGCAGCCGTCTCGATTCCCATCAATCCGCCGCTGGTGGTGCCCGCCAACGGCACGGTGTCCCTGCGATTCGACTTCAACATGGCCAAGTCGCTGGTGCTAAATGCGCAGGGCCAGGTCACCGGTGCGGTGAATCCGTTCATCTCGATCATTCCGGAGAGTGCCAACGAGCAGGAGCTGGGCGACGTGGATGATCTGCATGGGATCGTCCAGAGCGTCACCACCAGCGGTCTCGCTTCCGGGTTCAGCGGGGCGCTGCAGCTCGCCGTGGCCCGCGCCAATGGCACCACACAGTCCTTCACCGTCTACACCACGAACTCGACCGTTTTTCCTGATTCGTCGGGCTTGAGCGGCCTGCAAGCAGGGATGTTCATCGAGATCGATGGGTTCGTCAACAACCAGGGGCAGATTGTCGCCACCGAGGTTGAAATCGAGGACCTGGAAGGCGGCAACCGCGCTGGTTTCACAGGCATTGTGCTCAGCGTCACGCGGGACGCGGCGGGACACGCGACGCAGTTCACGATGATGGTGGACGGCGAATTCCCCGACGTCCGGAGCACGATTCCCGTCTATAACCTAGTGACCGTCAACGTTCAGGACTCCACCCGCTTCAAGATTGCCTTCCATAAGGACAACGAGGCGAACCTGAGCTTCGACGCCACCACCCTGGGCGTGGGCCAGGACGTGGTAGTTCACGGAACCTTCCAGGGCGGCGGGCCACCCCAGATCAATGCTCGTTCGATCTTCCTGCGAAGGCAGACGATCCGCGGGACCTTCAACACCTTGCTCGCCGCTGGCTCGGACAACAAGACTGGGGCCTTCTCCATGGCGCCCTGCACCACGGCGCTGCGCGGCCAAACCCTCAACGTACTGACCTTCCCCACCACGGCGTTCGCCAACGTCAGCGGTCTGAATGGGCTGTCGGGAGAGATCAGCACGCGGGGCTTGCTGCTCTACGAGCAGGTGCCGGTAAGTGCGAATGGCGCTAACCTGACACCACCTGCTTATGTCGAGGAAGCTCACACCGTCAGAGAATTGCCATAAGGTGGGACAGGGAGCCCGGCCCGGGAGATGGGCCGGGCTCTCCCGGGCGGCGCTATCGTCACCCTCCCGGTTTCCCCAGGCGGCACCGAAGCTAAGCTTCCCCTTCCCCTCCCCCAAGCCTCTTGTAGCGATGAATGCTCTCCTGCGGCGGGAGCACTGTCGCGTCCACTTTCTCGTACATGCGAGCACTGACAGGATGCCGCCTCTCGTACTCGGCGATCTGCTCCTCGAACCGCAAGGTGAGCCCGATATCGTCCCAGCCCTTCAGCAGACACTCACGGCGGAAGGCGTCCACCTGGAATGGCTGCCGCCAACCCGAATCGTCGCTGACGGTCAGATCCTCCAAATCGACGGTGAGGCGATAGCCCTCCCTCTGCTGGGTGCGGCGGAACAGCTCGTCTACGTGTGCGTCGGGCAAGACGACCGGCAGGATGCCGTTCTTGAAGCAGTTGTTGTAGAAGATGTCCGCGTAACTGGGGGCAATGATGGCACGGAAGCCGTAATCGAGAAGGGCCCACGGCGCGTGCTCCCGGCTCGAGCCGCAACCGAAGTTGGAGCGGGTCAGGAGAATCGAGGCGCCCCGGTAGCGCGGCCAGTTCAGCACGAAGTCGGGATTCGGTTTCTCTCCCGGCAAGTATCGCCAGTCATAAAAGAGCGTGCGCCCGAAGCCTTCCCGCGTGAGCGCCTTGAGAAACTGCTTGGGAACGATCTGGTCCGTATCGACGTTAACGCGGTCGAGCGGAGCCACCAGGCCAGTGTGCTTAGTAAAAGGCTGCATGTTGATTCGGCAATGGATCGGAAATGGGACTCATTGGACTGCCGTTCTCACCTCCGGCCAGTCCCGGATATCGACGAAGTGTCCTGCGATGGCGGCCGCGGCGGCCATCATGGGACTCACCAGGTGGGTGCGGCCGCCCTTGCCCTGGCGGCCTTCGAAGTTCCGGTTCGAGGTGGAGGCGCTGCGCTCGCCGCTGGGCAGTACGTCGGCGTTCATGCCAATGCACATGCTGCAGCCTGCGTCGCGCCACTCAAAACCCGCCTCGCGGAAAATCTTGTCCAGACCTTCCTTTTCCGCCTGGGCCTTCACCACCATCGAGCCCGGCACCACCAAGGCCTGCTTGATCGATGGGGCCACACGCTTACCCGCCACGACCCTGGCTGCCAAGCGCAGGTCCTCCAGCCGGGAGTTGGTGCAGGAACCGATGAAAACGCGGTCGATGGGGATTTCCTGAATGGGCGTTCCCGGAACCAGCCCCATGTACTCGAGGGCACGTTCCGCCGCCTTGCGATCCACCGGGTCGGCAAACGAAGCCGGATCGGGCACCTTGCCCGTGACGTCGGTGACCATACCGGGATTCGTGCCCCAGGTCACTTGCGGAGCGATGTCGTCGGCGACCAGTTCCACTACCCGATCGTATTGAGCCCCCGCATCGGAGGCGATGGTCTTCCAATAATCGACAGCCACCTGGAAGTCCTTGCCGCGCGGAAGGAACGGGCGCCCTTCCAGATAGGCGAACGTTGTCTCATCCGGCGCAATCATCCCGGCGCGCGCACCCGCCTCGATAGACATGTTGCAAACGGTCATCCGGCCTTCCATGGAAAGGGCACGGATGGCTTCACCCGCGTATTCGATGACGTGGCCCGTGCCGCCAGCGATGCCAATCCGGCCGATGATCGAGAGGATGATGTCCTTGGCAGTGATCCCCGGCCGGCATCGGCCGTTCACGCGCACCAGCATGGTCTTCGACTTGAACTGCGGAAGGCATTGCGTCGCCAGCACGTGCTCGACTTCGCTCGTTCCGATGCCAAAGGCCAGCGTCCCGAAGGCGCCGTGGGTCGAGGTATGGCTGTCCCCGCAGACAATGGTCTGGCCTGGCTGCGTCAGACCCAGCTCCGGCCCAATGATGTGCACAATGCCCTGGTTGCGGCTGAACATGTTGAAGAGCGTGATGCCGTGTTCGCGGCAGTTGCGCTCCAGGGCTTCGAATTGGGCCGCCGCCACCTGGTCCACCAGAGGCAAGTGCCGGTCCTTGGTGGGCACCGAGTGGTCCATGACCGCAAACGTCAGGTCCGGCCGCCGCACCTTGCGTCCAGCCGCTCTCAGTCCGGCGAAGGCTTGCGGCGACGTGCCCTCGTGGATCAGGTGACGATCGATGTAAATCAACGAGGGCTCGCCTGGCGATTCGCGCACCACGTGCGCATCCCAAATCTTTTCGTACATGGTCCGCGGGGTCATCTTTCCACCTTCGGGTTTCTTTTGTTAACCTTCCACATAAATGATGCTTCCCTGCAGGCTGGTCTGAAGCGTCCAAGGTTTAAAGTTCTGACTCTCAGGCAACCCAAGCCCACAGCCTTCGACCGCAGCGCTTCCTTGCTGTCCTGCGTCCACGTTGCACCGGTTAAAACGCTTTGCCCCACCCCATTGTAACGCAAGACTCCGCAGAGACGCCCGCGAGAGGTGTCGCTGGAGAAGGACGCCCCCTGGCAGGGTATGCTGCGCCACCTCCGCCTTTCGGACTTCTGCACCCTGGCCGGTCGGCCCAGATGCCGGCAGATGCAACTAAGCCAGTCTGGGATCGTGCATCAAGTTCGCTGTCTGCGGCGGGCGCGGGACACAGCGTTGGTTACTGGCAGACTTCGTTCCTCTGTGCCAGCCTAGGTGGCGGGTGATGATGCCTTGGTCGCGTTCTGTTTTCGGGCCTCCAGAGCCTTTTGCACCCAATCGTTGGCCGCCTTGAGGTCTGCCTCGCGGGCGCTGGCACTCTCCTCAATGTCGGCTTTCTGCCGGAGGAGCAAGTTCATGTACGCCATGGCGTCGGAGTCGTTCGGTTTCATCTGCAGGTCTTTCTGAAGAGCTTTGATACCTTCGTCAATAAGCGGCCCATTCTCCTCCGCCAGTTTGGCCCTGGCCTTCTCCGGGAGCGGGGGAAGAATATCCGGTTTGGCCGGATCTTTGGGGGTATCCAGCCTGAGCTCTCGGCGGAGAGCAACCTGCCGTGGCAGGCAAATAGCCCAGTCGATCACGCCAATCCAGTAGTAGGGCTCCGGGTTGTTCGGGTCAGCCTCGATTCGCTTTCGCTGGTACTCCTTGGCCTTATCGAACTCCTTCATGTTGTAATAAATCTGGGCAATCGTGGCCAGGGCGGTCGGGTTATTGGGCTGCATCTTCAGAACTTCTTGAAACTTCTCGATGGCCTGCTTGCCGATCTTAATGTTGTCGGGCGAAGTTCCACCAGGCACATACTGCTGAAAATAGGACATGGCCAGATACAAGTGGGCGTTGACGAGGCCCGGGTCGAAAGCCACGGCTTGCTGGAAATGATCAATGGCCGCCTGGAATTGCGCGTTGCGAAAGGCGTTGACGCCTTTATTCAACTGGTCGCGCGCCTTCAGCTTGTTTACAATACTGCTGCAGCCCGCGGAGACTACCACCAGGAGCAAAGCCAAAGCAGCAACCGGGTAGCGCTTCATGAGGACTCCTCCGTTGACCTTGCGGCCAGCGCCAAAATACGCAGCCGCGAACGTACTACTGTGCCTCCCTGCCCCGCGGCCGCTCTAGATCACCCTGCAAAGACTACCGCCTCCTCACTGCCCTTCTTCGATCTTTTGCGTGATCAACCCCACCTTGTCGACGTTGGCGCCCTTGGCAATATCGATGATCTGCGCCACGTCCCCGAACTCCAGCCGTTCATCGCCCTTCACAAACATGATGCGCTCATTCCGCAGCTTAAAGATATCCGTGAGCCGCTGCCCCAAGTTGCGGATATCCACGGGCTCTTGGTTGATCTTAAGCTGGCGGTTAGCGTCAATGGACACGACGACCGTGCGGTTAAGCACTTCCTGGCTTTCGGGCTTGTTCTGCTTGTTGGGTTGGGGCACCAGAGCATCCAGCCCCAACGGAGTGAGGGGCGTGATCACCATGAAGATGATCAGCAGCACCAGCAGAACGTCGATAAGGGGTGTCACATTCATATCTACCAGGGGACCTTTCTTTCCTCCCCCGACTGCCATGGCCATGGTTTATCCTCCTTGTCCCTACCCACCACTGTGGCGCTCCAGGTACGAGGGGCATTCCGCTTGGCGGTACACCTCGACCTTCGCTGGGTCAAGCTATCGCCGCTCTCCGGGCAGGTGAGAGGGCACGCTAACCTGGCATACGCCGTTCAAGCTTAGCGGTGATCAAGCCGAGCTGATCGACTCCCGCCGCCCGCACCGCGTCCACCACCTTTACGACGTCGCCGTACTTGGCGCGGGCGTCGCTGCGGATGTAGACAGTCTTGTCCAGGCGCGAGGAGATGAGGTCCTTCACCTTGGGTGTCACTTCGTCCATGGTAATGGGCGTCGTCTTTAAGAAGATCTTGCCGTCTCGGGTAACGGCAATCTCCACCGCGTCTTCCTTCTCGTCGTCAGGCATCTGCCGGTAGTTCTGAGCCCTGGGCAGGTCCACCTGGATACCCTTCTGAAGCATCGGGGTGATGACCATGAAAATGATCAGCAACACCAGCATGACGTCGACGAGGGGAGTCACATTGATGTCTGACACCGAAGGTGGTGCTTTCGGTTTGTAAGCCATTATCGCTTCTCCCGGCCCGTCCGCTTCAGGAAGTAGTCGATCAATTCAGACGAGGAGTTATCCATCTCCACGTCAAAGGCCTCGATCTTGCCGGTGAAATAGTTGTAGACCCACACAGCGGGAATCGCCACGAAAAGCCCGATCGCGGTAGTCACGAGTGCTTCCGAAATGCCACCCGCCACGGCTCCCAGACCGCTCGTGTGCTGCGTGGCGATGCCCTGAAAAGCGTGGATGATGCCCAACACGGTGCCGAACAGCCCCACAAATGGAGCTGTGGATCCGATCGTCGCCAGGCTCGAGACACCTCGCTTCAACTCGGCATGTACGATGGCCGCAGCCCGCTCCAGGGCGCGTTTGGAGGCCTCAATCTCTTCACCCGGAATCTCGCTCGAAACCTGGTGGGCCTGAAACTCCTGCAGTCCGGCGGTGACGACCTTCGCCAGATGGCTACGTTTGTTCTGCTCGGCGATGGCAATCGCTTCGTCGATCTTGCCCTCCTTCAAGGCGCCGGCCACCGCCGGAGCGAATATGCGCGACTGATTGCGCGCCGCACGGTAGGCAATCCAGCGGTCGACCATCACGCCGATGGACCAGCAGGACATGATGAACAGAACGACCACCACCGCTCGCGCCGGCCAACCCATTGAGCGCCACATGCTCAGTGGGTCGAACGTCGCCGCCTCTTCCTGAAAGAGCCACAAACCTAGGGTCAGCAGCTTCACTCCCAACATTGGCGTAACCTCCTCAAGGTTATTCTAAGCCCCGGCTAACCTGCACTGGCCGCCGGGACTCTACTCCGAAAGCGTAAAGTTCACATCAATCTCTGTTTCCACTTCCACCGGCTCTCCGTTCAGCAGCGTCGGCTGATAACGCCAGCGGGAGACAGCATCCAGGGCCGCCTTGACCAACAGCGGATGGCCGCTAATCACTTTGAGATCCTGAATGGTGCCGTCTTTGCTGATGATCGCTTGCAGCTTCACCACTCCCTGGATGCGGGCCATCTTCGCCAGCGGAGGATACTCCGGGCTGGGGTGAAAGATCGCTTTCGCGCTCTCCACGTTGCCACCCACCCGGATCCGCTTGGGCGTTGCTGGCTTAGGAGGCGGAGGCGGCGGCGGAGCCGAGCCCAGGCCGCCAATGATGCCTCCAATCACGCCACCACTCGACCCGCCGGGCACGCCGCCCGGCACGCCGCCCACCACGCCGGCTGACGTTTGCGGCGGAGGAGTAGGCTCGTCCTTGATGATCTTCACCGTCTTGGGAATTACGGTCGGTGCCTTCATCAGGTCAGCCATCGACACGCGGTGAACCACCACCTTGGGAGGCGGAGCCGCCGCCGGCGGAGGCGG
>CADDZE010000010.1 GCA_902812465.1 Acidobacteriota bacterium
GGTCTGACGTCCCCGCCCCAGGGGGCCGCACCCGGATCCGGACTTGACGCCCAGGACGTCTGGACACCCGCCGGCTACGTGAACGCGCGGCTGCCCGGCTGGTTGCGTTTGAGTGGAGAGTTCCGCACCCGGGCGGAAGGACGGACGGCCTATGGCTTTACCCCGGGCCAGGATGATGCGTATGCACTGACTCGCGTGCGCCTCGGCGTGGATTGGACACCGGCCGCGTGGTTCCGCACCTTTGTCCAGGCGCGGGATGCGGAGGTCCTCGGGGCGGACCCGCGGCACGTGACCAGTTCCATGCGCGACGTCTTCGACCTCAGCCAGGCCTACCTGGAGTTCCGCAACCGCGAGCGCGGCTGGTTCCATCTCAGGGTCGGACGCCAGGAAATGGTGTTTGGTGACGAGCGCCTGATTGGCCGCAGCAATTGGTCGAATGCGTCGCGTTCCTTTGACGCTGTCCGGCTTACGCTGGGCACCGAGGGCGCAGGTGCCGTCCTCGACCTGTTTGCCGCGGCGGTGGTGAAAAACTATCCGACCAGCTTCGACCGCGTTCAACCGGGCCGCAATTTCTACGGGGTGAACCTGGCGCTCACCCAGCTGGTCCCTCGGGCCACCCTGGAGCCCTATGTCTATTTGAAGACCGTGCCCAGTGTGCGGGGTACGGACAAGATTTCCGGTAACGAACGACTGTACACTTCGGGGTTGCGCTGGACCGGCACCCTTCCCGGCGGGTTCGATTACCGGGCGCGCTATTCGATCCAGACAGGCCACTTCGCGAATAACTCCATCCACGCCCGGGCTGGGTACGCCGTCTTGGGCTACACGATTCCGGGCACGCGGCTGCAACCGCATCTATCGATCGAGTACAACTACGCCAGCGGAAATAGAGCCATCGGCAGCCCGGTGCGGGGCACCTTTGACCTGCTCTATCCCACCACGCACCAATGGCACCGTATCACCGACCTCCTGGGCGAGCAAAACATTAAGGACCTGAAACCAGGCTTTGACTTTCACCCTACTAAGAAGATGCGGGTGTATTGCTTTCTCAGCGATCTGTGGCTCGCCAGCCGGTATGACAGCTTGTACGACAGCGCCGGAGCCGTCCTCGTGGCGGTTCCCAAGGGCGGCGCGCTCAGCCAGCATATTGGCCGCGAGGCCGATCTTTACGGAACCTACGACATCAACCCCAGGCTGCAGTTGGGGGCCGGCCTGGGGCACCTTTACGCTGGACGCTTTCTAAGGGAGAACACTCCGGGTTCCGGCGCCTCCTATCCCTACGCATTCTTGGACTATCGCTTCTGACGCTCGCGGTGCCACGCGGCCTTCTTAGGCAGAACCGGCGGAGGTGTGCCTAAACTCCCAGGATGTCCCGTAATACGTTCAAAATAGATGCTATAGCCCACCGCTTAACAGAAATATAACGGTTCCTTGACGAGAACTTAACCGCCCGGTTTCACAATCGCTTTGTTCGTAAGCTGCATCCAGATTCCAGCAAGCAACCTAATTCTGAAGGAGTGTAGAATGCGCAGACTTAGAACTTTGGCGATGTTTTTCGTGGCGGGCGCGACGGCCCTTGCGGCCACTGCGGTCCCTGTCTTCTCGCAGACCGGAGTACCCACCGGCCGTGCGGGAAGTGACGACATAGCAGTGCTCCAGCAGCAGATCGCCCAGCAACAGAAGCAGATCGAGCAGCTGCGAACGGAGCTTGAACAGCAGCAGAACCTCTTGCGGCGGGTTGCACCCCCAGGGGACCGTACCTTGCAACCGTCCGGGCAGTCCCAGACTGATCTGGGCCAAGTGGCCAGCGCGGTGCCAATTTTCCCCGCGGTCAAGGCCAGCGCCGTTGACACTCCGCTAGCGGGAGCGGCCCGGATCAGCGACGCACGGATTCAGGGCAGCCAGGCTGAGAACGAACCGGGCAAATCGCCCCTCACGCTGCGCATCGGCGACGCGGACTTTACGATCGGCGGGTTCGTCGATGCGACCGCCTTCTTCCGTACGACCAACCTGGGCAGCGGCATCGGAACCTCGTTCGGCGCCATCCCCTTTTCCAATTCGACGGCCGGCCATCTGACAGAGACGCGCTTCAGTGCGCAGAACTCGCGCTTCAGCCTCATGGCTACGAGCAAGGTGGGCGCCAACGATGTAAAGGGTTACATGGAGACTGACTTCCTCGGCTTTCAGCCCAACAACGCCTTTGTGACCAGCAACAGCAACAGCCTGCGTCTGCGCCTTTACTGGGTGGAGCTGATGCGCGGCAAGTTTGAATTCCTTGGCGGGCAGTCTTGGAGCATGCTGACGCCCAACCGCTCTGGCCTCTCGCCCATGCCTTCGGACCTCTTCTATTCCCAGGACATGGATACCAACTACCAAGTGGGCCTCACTTGGAGCCGCCAGCAGCAGTTCCGCTTCATCTATCATGCTTCCAAGAAGTGGACGGCGGGCGTCTCGCTCGAGAATCCCCAGCAGTTCGTGGGTAGCGCTTCCGCACTGCCCTTCACCAACGGCGCCGTGGTGCTTCCCTCCCCTGCCTACGCCGCGCAGGTGGACGTGAACCAGGGCCTTTCCGGAGTCGGCGGCGTTTCGGCCGTGACGACCACGAACACCCCCAGCGGCCCCATCACGCAAATCAGCGGTGGCCTGGGCGGCGGTACCGCGACACCCAACCTGCACCCCGATATCATTGCCAAGATCGCTTACGATCCCACGCTCGGCGGCAAACACATGCACGTCGAAGCGGCCGGCCTTCTGAGCTCCTTCAAGCTCTACAATCCCTCGGCCAAGACCACCTCAACCGCAACCGGTGGTGGCGGGGCGGTGAATCTGAATCTCGAGCTCTTCAAGAATTTTCACGGCATCCTCACCTCCTTCTATAGCGACGGCGGTGGCCGCTACATCTTCGGGCTGGGGCCTGACCTGATCGTCAAGCCCGACGGCACGCCCTCCCTGGTGCATGCGGGTTCGGGCATCGTGGGCTTTGAGTGGCAGGCTACGAAGCAGACGATGTATTACGCGTACTATGGCGGGGCGTACTTCCAGCGAAACACAGCCGTGGATCCGGCGAGCGGCAGCTACTTGGGCTTCGGGTTTCGAGGCTCGTCGTCTTCAGCCAATCGTGCCATCCAGGAAGCCACGTTCGGGATCATTCAAACCTTCTGGAAGAATCCCCGCTATGGGGCGCTGCAACTCATCACCCAGTATTCGTACCTGACGCGTTCTCCGTGGTCGGTGTCGCCAACCTCCGGCAATCCGAAGAATGCTCACCTGAGTATGGCTTACGCGGACGTGCGTTACGTTCTTCCTTAGAGTGTGGCTGAAAGACCGGGAGCGCGGGGCCGGTCGCCGGGGTCAGCCGGCCCTCCGCTCTCACCCATGCCCCGATCCGCGGGCGCTGGCTTGCCCGCGCAGCCAAGGCTAGCCCCTGAGCCCATCAGCGGGTCATTCCGAGAAGCCCTCCGTTTACCGGCTTTGCGGTATGATCCACTGGGATGATGACCTTCCGAGATCTGCCGGCCATCCCCCTGGCGGTTGTCTTCGCCCTCGCCGCTTGGGCTCCTGCCACTTTGGGGCAAGGATTTCAGGAAATCATCGAAACGAATTTCCGCGCGCCCGAGTTTCCTCCGCCCGGCGAAAACGTCTCCGGCACGACCTGGATTAATTCTCCGCCGCTGCTGATGGCGCAGTTGCGGGGCAAGGTCGTGCTGATCGACTTCTGGGAATATACCTGCATCAACTGTATTCGCACCTTTGCTACCAACAAGAAATGGTACGAACGCTACCACCGTTACGGTTTCGAGATTATCGGAGTGCACGACCCGGAATTCGACATCGCCTACCCGGTGGAGAACGTCCGCGCGGCGGTGAAGCGCTTCGGCCTGCCTTATCCCATCGTGGTCGATGATTGGTTCAAAATCTGGACTTCCTATCAAAACCACACCTGGCCCAACCGCTTCCTCGTGGATGCCAAGGGTATCGTCCGCTATAATCGCGCCGGCGAGGGCGCGGACGCTGCCCTCGAGCGCGCCATCCAGAGGTTGCTGAAGGAAGCCCATCACGGCCTCGAGTTTCCTGCCAGCTACACCATCCCGCACGAGGACGATCCCTTTGCTCCCTCCTGCGGCTTGCCCACGGCAGAGATGTACGTCGGCGACTGGTACGGCCGCGGCGTGCTGGCCAACCATCCCGGGTATAAGAAGGGTAAGACGCTGGACTACCAGCTTCCGCCTCAGGTTAAGGATGGCCGCGCCGCCGTCTCCGGTCGGTGGGAAACGGATAAAAACGGCATGATCTATCGCGGTGCCGGATCGAAGAACGGCCCCGGCACAGACCGGCTGGTGATGCGCTACCACGCCCGGGAGCTTTACTCTGTCATGAACGTGTCGCACGGCAGCCCCTCGCGGCTCTATATTCAGCAGGATGGCAAGGACCTGACACCGCAGAATAAGGGCGTGGACGTGCAATGGGACTCACAGGGCCGCTCCTATATCCAGGTGCGCGAGCCACGCATGTACTACCTGGTGCAGAACCCGAAGTTCGGCAGTCACGAGGTCACCCTGTTTCCCACCAAGCCGGGGTTGACCGTGAATTCCTTTACCTTCGGCAACGATTGCCAGACCGATTTTCCCCACCTGTAAGCATCGTGCGTTGGGTTAACGTCGTCTCGATGGGGTTTACTTGTAAGCATTGGTTCGCGCTGTTTGCGGCGTAAAAATTATCGCCAATGTACACAGCGGTCGCCGGGACCGCCTGCCGGCGTGCCGTCTGGATGACGCAATACATAATTTGACCAAACGAACCGGATATGTAGTTGAAAACAAAGGGTCGGTAAAAAAGGATCGCGAGTTATCACGCGCGAATCGGCGCACCGTCCGCGGTGCTCAGGCCCTCCGTTGCTGGCTTAGGTCCGAGGGCCGGCTACCCCGTGCTAGAATCGACGTACAGATGGGCAGGACGAACTCGCAGGCGCGGCCCGCCTGGCCATACTTCGCTGTGACTTGGCTGGCCCTTTCGTGCCCAGGCCAGGCCCAGCAAACACCGAAGACCCCAGCTGCAGCCCACCTCCAGCGTGGGCTAGCGCTCCTCAGCCGCGAAGACTGGAAGGGGGCTGCGGCGGAATTTCGGACTGCACTTCGCCTGAACCCGAGGTCGGCAGAAGCCCATAACGGCTTAGGACTGGTCTATAAACAGGGCGACCAGTTACCCGAGGCGATTGCCGAATTTCGCCAGGCGGTGGCGCTGAATCCTGGTTTCATCCGCGCTTACAACAACCTGGGTTCGGCGCTGGTGAAGGCCGGGCAAGTCGACGAGGCGGTGCACGTGCTGCGCACGGCCGTCCAGCTACGGCCGCGCGACGTTCAGGCGCATCTCAACCTGGGCGTGGCGCTGCGTGGTGAGGGGAAGCCTGCCGCGGCAGTGGAAGAGTTTCGTACCGCGCTGGCCCTGCATCCCGAAGCCCGGATGGCCTATTACGCCTACTACCAGCTCGCCCAGGCGCAGCGTGAAAACGGGAACCTCGGGGCCGCGATTGATGCCTTTGAACGTGCCATCCGCCTGAATCCGGTCATGGGCGAGACCTACTACGGGCTAGGCTCCACGCTGCAGCAGATCGCTTCCCAGCACAAGCCACTACCGGCTCGTCCGGCTTCCTTCGAGCTGCAGGAGCGCATCCAGAACGGTGCCAGCAAGTTGGCGCAAGGCGACCTGGACGCGGCTCGGCAAGAACTGGCACGGGCCGTAGAGGCCGATCCCAACAACTCGCAGGCGCATAACCTGCTAGGCTACGTGCTGGCACAGGGCGGTGACCTGACCAGCGGGATTGCCGAGTTGAAGCGCGCGGTGGCGCTGGACGGAGCATCGGCGGACGCTCATTACAACTTGGGAGTGGCCCTGTGGTATTCGGGCCAGCGAGCACCGGCCATCGAGGAACTGCGCACCGCTCTGCGGCTCGATCCCGCCTCGGCCGAGGCTTATCAATTTCTGGGCATGGCGCTGAAGGAGACGGGCGACCTAGAAGGAGCGCTGCGAAACCTCAGCCGCGCCCTGGCTTTAAATCCCAACTTCCTGCCATCCTACATGGACCAAGGCGTGGTCTTGCTCAAACTCGGTGAGGTGCGGGCGGCGCTGGTCCAAGTGGAAGAGGGACTCGATCTGGATGCGAAGGCCGCACAGGGCCAGGCGGACCTGAGCGAAGTCATTGCTGCTATTCGCCACGCTGTTGCGGGCAAGACGTCCTACCCCGAAGCGCACGACGTCCTGGGGCGGCTGCTGGGACGCCAGGGCGCCAGCGCGGAGGAGATTGCAGCGGAGTTTCGCGAAGCGATTCGCGAGAAGCCCGATTTCTTCGAGGCCCACAACAACCTGGGACTGGTCCTAGCGCAGGAAAACAAGGATGCGGAAGCGGTGGCCGAGTTCCGTGAGGCAATCCGCCTGAAGCCTGACTATGCTGACGCCCATGCCAACTTGGGTGCGGTGCTGATTGACACGTCGCTCGACGAAGCCATCGAGCACCTCGAGACGGCCATCAAGCTGCAGCCCAACCTGCTCAAGGCTCACTACAACCTGGCCATGGCCTACGGCCGGAAGGGCGACCTCGACGCGGAGATCGGGGAGCTGCGCAAACTGATCGCGATGGATCCCAACTCGGCAGAGAATGAGACCGCCTTGGGCAAGGCGTTGCTGCGGAAGAAGGCGCTCGATGAAGCCATCACCCACCTCCGCCTGGCGGTGCGGCTGAATCCCTCGCTAGGCGAAGCGCACTACCAGTTGGCGCTTGCCCTGGGCCGCTCGGGAAAGGGGGAAGAAGCGGAGCTGGAGATGAAGCGGGCCAACCAGCTCATCCGGGCCCAGGACCGCGCCCGCATCGCAGACCAGGACTTCCGCCAGGCGCAGCAGGAGCTTGCCAAGGGCGACTTCCAGCAGGCGGCCATGGAATTCGCCGAAGTCCTTCGGCTTGAACCCAACTCGGCGGAAGGACATCTAGGTTTGGGCCTGGCGCTGGTCCAGCAGGGTGACGGGGCCAAGGCGATCGCCGAGTTCCGGCAGGCGCAGCGGCTTAAGCCCGACTCTTACGACGCCGCCTTCAACCTCGGCCGGGCGCTACTGGCAGGTGGCCAGGTGGACGACGCCGTCACCAGCCTGCAGGATGCGATCCGGTTGCGCCCTTCATCGGCTGAGGCTTACAACCAGTTGGGCCTCGCCCTGGCCCAGAAGGGAGACCGTCACGGCGCGATCGCTGCCTTCCGCGAGGCGCTGCGCGTCAATCCCCAGGGACCACAGGGCCGGCTGGCGCAGAATCATCTGGACGCGATTTTGAAGGGAGAACGCTGACTTGGTCCGACGAAATGGGACACTGGCGAGCTTTTCTTCGCCCCCCGCTGGGTGGTCCGTGGGTGCTGTCCTCGTTCTCGGTGTCATGCTCGGCATCATGGGCGCCACGGCAAGCGCGCGGGCTCTCCCGCTTCAGAACTCGCCGTCCGCGATCGGCACGCTGATGCTCGATCCCACAGATGACTTATCACGGCTCGAGCAAGTCGAAGCCGCGATTGCCGCGCAGAAATACGACGAGGCAGCACCTAAACTCGAAGCTTACTTAAAGGACCACCCTGAATCCTGGCGGGCCCACTACGACCTGGGCTATGTTGAGTTCCGCACTCACCGCATCGGCGCGTCCGTCAAGGAGCTTTCCAGGTCACTAGCGCTCAACCTGAACAACGCCGAGGCGCACAAAATACTGGCGCTGGACTGTAACTTGGTCGGCCGGTACGACCTGGCGGAGACGGAGCTTGAGGAAGCCCGCCGCTTGAAACCCGGTTCCGCCGAAATTCATTATCTGCTCGGCCGGCTTTACTACACGAAGGGGGTCTACCCGCTGGCAAAGGCTGAGTTCGAATCGGCCATTCGCTTGGACCCCTCCTATATGAAGGCGTACAACAACCTCGGCCTCACCCTGGAAATTCTCGGTGACAACGCCGCGGCCTTGAAGAATTACACCACTGCGGCAGAGCTCGACGAGCAGCAGGGATTGCGTTCCGAATGGCCGTACGTTTACCTAAGCGCCTATTTCAACCGGCAGGAGCAGCCGAAGCCGGCCTTGGACTATGCGCGCAAAGCACTCGAATTGAACCCGAAGTCTGACCTCGCCTACTTCCAGATGGCCAAGGCCTATCGCTTCCAAGGTGACTGGAAGCTGGCGGCGGAGGCGGCCCGGGCGGCTATCCAAATCAACCCGCGCACGCCGGATTTCTACTATGTGCTGAGCCTGGCGCTGCGCAAGCTGGGCCGTACACAGGAGAGCCAGCAGGCCATGGAAACTTTCCAGGGACTCCAGCAGCAGCCGGTGCGCACGCTTCAGAAGGCCAGCGGCCGCCTGGCTAGCGACCCGGCTATGGTCCCGCGCGATGAGCCTTAGACGTTTGCATGCGGCGCCTATGAATACGCTGAGCAGCCGTCGCGGATTCCTTCGCCTGCTGGCCGGCTTCGCGCCGCCTCTGCCCGCTCGCATAGCTGCCAGTCTGCTGCCTGCTCCTCGCCCGCAGGTTGCTAGCGTTCGCTCCCCTCGCCGCCCTTCGGACCCAACCCACCACGCCGCTCCCCTCGGTTTCAAGCTGACAGACGTAGCATTGGAGGCTGGGCTGGGCGGTGCCCTGAACGTCTACGGTGGCGTCCGCAGCAAGCGCTTTTTGTTGGACGAAATGGGCTGCGGCGTCGCGTTCTTCGATTATGACCACGATGGCTGGCTGGATATCTTTCTAGTGAACGGCACCAGGTTGGAAGGCCTGCCGCCGGGACCGCCACCCTCGAACTTTCTCTTCCACAACAACCGCGACGGAACGTTCACGGACGTCACGCGCAGGGCCGGCCTCGTGCGCTCAGGCTGGGGACAAGGCTGCTGCATCGGCGACTATGACAACGATGGCTTCGATGACCTGTTCATCACCTACTGGGGCCAGAACGTGCTTTATCACAACAACGGCGACGGCACCTTCACCGACGTCACGGAGAAGGCCGGCCTGGTGCAGAGGGGGTCGTACCCTCGTTGGAACACTGGCTGCTGCTTCCTAGACTACGACCGGGATGGCCATCTAGACCTCTTCGTCGCCAACTATGTCACCTTCGATCCGCGGCTTGCGCCCCCGCCGGGTGCCAATGCCCTCTGCCACTACTACGGAATCCCGGTGGCTTGTGGACCACAGGGCTTGGGCGGTGGAACGAATGTTCTCTATCGCAACCGGGGCGACGGGACTTTCGAAGATGTATCCGAGGCGGCAGGCATTGCCGTGCCGCGCGGCGTAGCTGAGCCCACATCCGTCAGCGACCACTGGATTCCCATCGGCTCCTACGGCATGTCTGCCGTCGCGGCGGATTTCGACAATGACGGCTGGCCCGATATCTACGTCTCTTGCGACGAGGCGCCGAGCCTCCTCTACCACAACAACCACGATGGCACGTTCAGCGAGATTGGTGTCCCGGCTGGATGTGCCCTGAGTGGCGACGGGGCGGCGCAGGGCGGCATGGGCATCGGCGTGGGCGATTACGACGGTGACGGCTGGCTGGATATCGTCAAGCCGAACTTCTCGGACGAGACCATCAGCCTCTACCACAACAACGGCAATGGCACTTTCTTTGATGCGGTCTTTCAGGCAGGACTGGGATCGAACCGCAAGTACGTCGGCTGGGGAGCCGGCTTCTTCGACTTTGACAACGACGGCTGGAAGGACATCTTCATCTCCACCGGGCACGTCTTCCCGGAAATCGAGGGGCACCGGCTGCACGTTACCTACGCCGAGCCCAAGCTCGTCTATCGCAACCTCGGCAACGGACGCTTTGCCGACGTCTCCTCCCAAGCCGGGCCGGGCGCCACGCAGCCCCACGTCAGTCGCGGCTGCGCATTCGGCGATTTCGACAATGATGGCGACGTGGACGTCCTGGTGAACAACATGAACGAGCCCCCGTCGCTCCTGCGCAACGACAGCCAGGGGGGTAATTGGATCAAGGTGAAGTGCATTGGTACGAAGTCGAATCGCAGCGCCATCGGTGCGCGCGTCAAGGTGGTCACGGGCAACCACATTCAGATCGATGAAGTGATAAGCGGCTCGAGCTATATTTCACACAATGATTTCCGGCTGCACTTCGGACTCGGGCCGGCCGCGCGCGTGGACGAAATCGAGGTCCGCTGGCCTTCCGGCCATGTTGATTCCATCAGGCGCGTGGAAGCCCAGCAGCTCGTGGTCATCGAGGAGGGGCGGGGCATGGTTAGAGTGGAAAGGTGGAACGCGCGGAAGCAGCATGCTGGAACGTGAGCTCGCCGAGTGCAGGTCAGTCGCTCAGCGACGGACCGGTGAGGGGGATCCTCAAACACCTGCACCGGAAGCACTGCCTGCCGCTTCCTGCATGATCTTCACACTGGCGCTGGCGCCGATACGCGTGGCCCCAGCCCGGAGCATTCTCTGCAAGTCCGCGTAGGAACGGATCCCCCCCGCGGCCTTAACGCCCGTCTCTGGCCCCACGGCCAGCCGCATTAGCTCCACGTCGTGGGCCGTGGCGCCGCCCGAAGCGAAACCGGTGGAGGTTTTGACGAAATCTGCACCCGCTGACTTCGCCAGGTGGCAGGCTGTCACCTTTTCCTGGTCCGTGAGCAAGGCACACTCGAGGATCACTTTGCAGATGGCGCCGCCGCGGTGGCACGTTTCGACGACGCCGCGGATGTCCTGTTCGACGCGCTCGTGCTGCCCGGACTTGAGTGCGCCGACGTGAAGGACCATGTCGATTTCGCGCGCACCCAGCCTGACTGCTTGCTCCGCCTCGAACCGCTTCACCCCCGTGAGCGTGGCTCCGAGTGGAAAGCCCGCCACCGTGCAGACCTTTACTACCGAGCCGCGCAGCAAAGCCACGGCGAGCGGTACCCAGGCCGGGTTCACGCAGACGGTGGCAAAGGCAAAGCGGCGCGCCTCATCACACAGCTGCCGAATCTGGGCTTCGGTGGCTTCGGGCTTCAGCAGCGTATGATCGATCAAGGCTGCGATGTCCGCAGGAACGCGGGAAACGCCCTGGCCCGCGCTTACCCGTGCTGCGCCAGCTGCCAACACGCTCCGTGTTTTCTCCGGACACGCTTCGGCGCAGCGGCCGTCACAGTCCGGACAAACTGCATCATCCCGCTCCAGGCCGCGCACTTCGCCCCGTGGCTGCTCCGCAAGCTGGCAGAAGACCTCGCGCGCAATCGCTTCGATCAGGCGCTCGCGTTCTAACGAATCGATCGCGGGCACCTCCCGCGCAACTGAGCCCGCGCGAATGGACGAGGCTTCTAGAGCTTTGATCTTCTCCAAGCGCGCCGCGTGCCGTCCGCCGGCAAACGCGGTTGCCAGCCAAACGGCGGCGATTTCGCGCGCCTCCTCAGGACGAAGCATCCGCGCACCGAGGGCGAGGACGTTGGCATCATTGTGCTCCCGGCTCTGATGCGCGGTTGCCCGGTCGTAGCAAAGCGCTGCCCGAATTCCTGGCACCTTATTAGCCGCGATCGCGGAATCGATCCCCGCGCCGTCAATGACAATGCCGCGCCACGCTTTCCCAGAGGCGACGAGTTCCGCGACGGCGCGCGCGAAATCCGGGTAGTCCACCGAAGCTGGAGACGTGGTTCCCAGGTCGAGGACCGCGTATCCCATATCCTGGAGGGCGTGTTTTAGATATTCCTTCAGTTCGAATCCGGCGTGGTCGGCACCCAGTGCCACCGTCCCTATGCTCTTGGTCCGCGAAGCTGGTAACACCTCCGCCTCGGAGCTGGCGGGTAGGCCGTCCGCCCGAACCCTCACTCCAAGTTCGGCGGCCACCTCCCGTGCCTGGTCGGTGAGGATCGCCTCCGCAGGGACAAGCAGTTCGCCTGCGCGCGCAGCGGCCTTGACATCCGCGGCGGTGATGACTGGCCTGGACATGTGGGGCGGGATCGTGGAGACGATCCGAAGCCTAAATGTAACGTCCTACCCGGCCACGCGCAAGCCAACGCGGCCCTGGCGACTGGCAAGGCTGCCCGGCGAGAAGAGCAAAGTGTTCAGAGGGGCTGGGCGGAGGCCGGGTTGAGAGGCGGAGCGGGCCCGAGGACGCTGCGGAGCCGCTCCCAAAGGTCCTGCATCAGCCGGGTCTCCTGCACGGGGGGCACGCAGCTGCGCTCGATTAGCGCGGCAGTTTGAGGGTCCGAGACCTGGCCGGTGATGAACAAGACTCGCCCCACCAAGTTCGGGCGAATCTCCTTGATCTTCGAGAGAACCTGATCGGCGGGTACATCCGAACAACGCAGGTCCAGCAGCACGGCGTCAAACGACTCCCGGCGAATCATGGCCAGCGCCTGCCGGCCGTTATAGGCCACATCGCCCTCGCATTGTAAGGCCGACAAAAGAATATAGACGAGGTTGCGGACGGAAGGTTCGTCCTCGATGACCAGCACCCGGCGTGACATAGGGCCTCCTCTGGGCCGAACGTTGACCCGGGGAACTGCCCGACCCGGCAATACGCGCTCGCTGGTCCTAAGCCTATCCCCTATTTCTTGACATGTCAAGTCAATTATGAGGTATAGCAAGACATCAATGTAACGAAACAGATATCGACTTCTAGCGGCTTTGGGGGTCTTTCGCCCCAGTTTTTTCCTCCCGGGAATTGGCTGCTGCGTTGGAGGGGGTCGAGAACTGGTGGTCGTGGCCGGGCACAATGATGCCTCCCAGAGACAGGATCCGCTCCCGGTCACGTGCGAACTGCTCCCGGTTGCACGGGATCATAGTGAGCACCTGCTGATCGTCCTCCCGAGTCAGAAGCGCGTCCCCGGCGATCACCGTGGTGCTGCCTTGAGATGGGGCCAGGATCGAAACATGTCCCGGTACGTGGCCGGCGGTCACCAAGAAATCCAGCGCGTCGGGCAGACCCTCCGTTTCCATCCAATGGAAGCGGCTCCGCTCCCCCAGGCGCTCGGCCTTCCACCAGCGCAGGGCGAACTTGCGCAGACCAGCCATTCGTTGCCGTGCTTCTTCGTAGTCCAGGAGCTCCGGATAGTACTTCAGCGAAAGCTGTTCCCAGTTCCGATCGTCCCGCAGGTCGGAATAGAGCGAGCAGCACCAGTCATAGGACTCTTGTGTCGCGTAGATCGCCGCTCTGGGGAAGAGGCAGTTGTTCAGGACATGGTCGACATGAAAGTGCGTGTTGACGACAACTTCCACGTCTTCGGGCCGCAATCCCTTCCGCTCCAGAGAGCGAACCAACTGGTGGGCTTCGTGGGGCAGGCCGGTGTCGACTACCAGGTGGTGCTGCCCCTGGGAAAGCAGCACCGAGGTAGCTCCGCGCCAGCTCCCCGGCATGAGAACCTCTACTTTCCAACCCGTGTCAGGCAAGAAGAACTCCTCGGTTAGACGGGCGCGCCTCATTGTAACAGGGGAGACGGCCGGGGCGGGAAGCGAAATCGCTCGGCGGTTCGGAAGCGACGGTTCGGCAGGAGTCCGCTAAAGCTGTGCGGTCGCGGCGCTCACGATTTGCTAGCAATAGGCTGCTCGTGACTTTCCTCTTCCATCACCCAACGCCGCAGGCGCAGGATGTCCGCGGCGCGCGCGACGCCTATGGGTTTCATCACGCCATCTTGCTCGATCACTACCACGTTCTCTGCGTTGCGACGGATCATCTCGCGGGTCACTTCATCCACCGATTGACCCGGGTAAGCGAGCACATAGTCACGCCGTGCGAGTTCGCGGGCCGTCACACCGCCATCGAGCTTTCGCAACAAGTCGTGTGCCTCCACGATGCCCGCGAGTGAGCCGTCCTTCTCGACCACGGGAAGCACGCCGATGTTTTCCGTGTACAGGTCGCGCACCACCGTTTCCACTGGCGCGTCGGCAGGAATTACGGTGAACTCCCTGCGGATCACCTGGTCGATGCGGGCGCGCATCATGACCGGGGCGGAGTAGTCCTGCAGGACTATCAGTCCGCGCTTCACCAGCTTGCCCGTCATGATCGACTCGGAACTGAACAATCGCACCACGCCGTCGGAAACCATGCAGCAGACGACGAGCGGTAGGATAGCGTTGGGGTTCCGGCTAAGTTCGAAGAGGAAGACGATGCTGGTGAAAGGCGCCCGGGCAATCCCGGCGAAGGTTGCCGCCATGGCCACTAGCGCGTAGAGGGCGGGATCGCTCACCAGGTTGGGTAGCGCGTGATGCCAGGCGGTAGCGTAGGCAGCCCCGAGGCCGCCGCCGACGATGAGCGAAGGGGCGAAGACGCCTCCCGTGGTGCCGGAGCCCAGGGAGATCACCAGGGCCCAGAACTTGGCGACGGAGACGCCCAGCAGCTTACCCACCGTGAGGCGGTCATTCAGCATGTCGCGGATAGTGTCATAACCAGTCCCGAAGACCTGGGGATAGAAGTAACCGATGATGCCCAGCAGCAGCGCTCCGGCCACGGGTGCCCAGACGGCGGCCGGCTTCAAGAAGAAATGGTCAAACCAATCTTCGAGGAGAAAGAGCACGCGGATCATGAGAATCCCCACCATTCCCGTCACCAGGCCCAGGAGCCCGAACAGCCATAGCTCCTGCATGCTGGTTAGCACAAACGCCGGCGTGGGGAAGAGGGGCGCCCACCCGCGGAAATGGACAGCCACGGAAGTAGCGACGGCGGAGGCGATGGCGACAGGGATAAATGATCGGGCGCGAAATTCAAACAGGAGCAGTTCGATGGCCACCAGTACGCCGGCCAGCGGCGCCATGAACGTGGCGGCCATCCCGCCGGCGGCTCCTGCGGCCAGCAGGACGCGCCGCTGGTAGGGTGTAAGGTGAACCAGCTGGCCGAAGATCGACCCGAAGGCGGCGCCGGTCTGGATGATAGGTCCCTCGGCACCGAACGGGCCCCCGGTGCCGATGGCAAAGGCCGTAGCAATCGGCTTGAGGATGCCCACCCGCAGACGCACGCGGCTCTTGCCCATGAGGACCGCCTCCATGGCCTCCGGAATGCCGTGACCCTTCAGGGTGGGCTCCCAAAAATGGATCATGAGCCCTACGACCAGGCCGCCGATGGGCGGGATCAGGATCACCCAGGCACCGAGGTGATGGTGGACGGGATAGGTGATGGCGAACGACCACTTGCCGTAAAAGAAGAGGTTCGTGAAGAGGTAGATCAGCTCGAGCAGGCCTTGGGCCACCAGGCCGGCAATCAAGCCGACCAGCGCGGCGTAGAACGAGGTCAGCACCACCTCGGGCTGAAGGGCTACTCCAAACTCCTTCCGCCCCGGGGCGCGGGTGGGGTCCTTGCTATGGGTCATTACCGTCGGGTGCTTCAGGTCCACCTCAGCCACCTCCGATAGGTTGACACCTCAACGAGGCCCGCTGCGCGCGCTCTTCACCCCGCGCGCTTTCGGTCCGGGCGCGGAGCCACCCTGCACCCTCACGGCTCCGCGCCCGAGGTTGGGCCGCTTGGTCCGGCCAGCGGCGGCCATTACCCCCAGCAGCGTCTCCTGCAGGCGTATGAGCTCCTGGCGGTGCATCTTGGCCAAGCGGTGGAGCAGTTGCTTGCCACGCGGCGTCAGGCTCACCCGGACGAAGCGCCGGTCCGCGGCGCTCGGCTTCTTCTGCACCAGGCCTCTCCGCGCGGCACGCTCGACCAAGCCCACCACCGCGTTATGGCGTTCCTGCAGGAACTCGGCCAAGTCCGACACCGTGGTCCAGCCATTTCCCGTGTAGCCCGCCACCCCCAGCAGAAGCTGGTGCTGCTGCGGCGTCAGACCGCACTCCCGCGCCGCCTGTTCGCTGAAGCGCAGGAAGCAGCGCAGGCGATAACGAAAGAGCGCCAGGCGGCGGACGATGGGCGTGGCTCCTGGCGCGCGAATCTTCACCGGCTGATTATATCACATTGCGATGTATATAAACGAGGAAGGTGCTCGGCCTGCGGTGTCCGCCCGCGGCGCGGAACGCGTCTAGACTGCTGCCCTCCCAGGCTTATTGGGTGGGCAGCAGGGACTGCTCGAAGGAGAGCGCGTTGACGTCCGTGAAGCGGGGCGTCCCCGGCGGCAGCGTCGTAATGCTCAGGAAGTCGGTATCAAAGGCGTATCCTCGGTTGGGAGGACCATACACCGTGGTGCAACATTTGTAGACGCCCGTGGCTTGCCGCGAGAAATAGAAGCTCACCAGCGAGCCGCGGTAGCTCAAGGCGACCCCGCCCCAGTTCTCGAGGTATCGGAGAAAGTTGTGGACGCCGCCATCGGTGCCAAAATCCTGCCCGCCTGAATAGGGAGGATTGGTGATGTAACTGGGCCAAGGAAAGGAGACGTTCTTGCCGCCGATAATGGCCGTCCGGTAGGAAGACGCGGTGGCGGCCCGGCCGCTGGGACTCAGGGGGCTGGAGAAGCTGTTGCTGTCATTCCAGTTGTTGGAGAGCAGCGTTACCGCGTCGGCGATGACCGAGGCAGGCACGTGGCACTTGCCGGCGGCCACATTGTCATTGAAGACGCCCAGGCCCTGGGTGTTGTCGGCATTGTAGTCGCCCCAGATGTAGATGGGGTTCTCCGCGGCCACGGTGAATCCGCCGTATCCTGCGCCCAAGGTGCAGTTCGACGCGGCTTCGGGCGGCAGCAAGCCGAGACGGGCGTCCATCAGCCTCAGGGCCCGGCGGAAGAAGATGACAGGATTCTTTTGCGCTATCGCAGGCCTGACGCTCGACTGCGGCGTGGCGGCGGTATTCAGCGGCGCGACAGCCCCGCTGGGCGGCAGTGGGTTGGCCCCGTAAGTATAAAAGGTGGGCGTATAGCCAGAAGGTTTGGGGACCGGCTGGTCGACGTCCTCGGCATTCTCCTGCACCCCGTCCGGCATGCCGCTTGACGACGAGGAGTTCACAATATCCTCATTCCCGTACTCTCCCGTTTCCGGACAACCCGAGAACTTGGGATAGGCGGCGGTGCAGGGCGACTGCGGCCCCCCGCCCATGTGATTGCCGCGCCGGTCGGAGAAGTAGACGATGTAGCCGCCGGAGGCCGATTCGGGGATCTGCGTTCCGCTGCAAGGTGAGATCCCGGCATCACAGTTGAACCACTTCCGCATGTTGCCCACATCGAGCTCGATGATGTTCATGACCCCATTGAGAGTGATCGTGTTGGGGCTGATCTGGCCAGGATTGCCCGCCGCGAGGTCGCGGAATTGCCCCTCGCGCGAGTCGTACAGGCTGATGGGAATATAGTCGCCCGGAGTATAGACCGGGGGCGGTCCTGCCAGCAGGACGGTGGTCGTGTGTGACACGTTGTCCACCTTCTCCAGATGCAGGATGGGATAGAAGGTCTTGCCTCCCGTGGTGCAGGATGAGCCGGCGGTTCCTGTAATGCCCTGGTTGAGGATCTCGGTGGTGACGGGCTTCCATAGCGGGGAATTCACCGGGTCGTTGGAGGTGTTCATGTCGATCTCGATGTAACCACCGATCTCCGGCGTGCCGGCCGGGTTGGTGAAGTCCGCCAGGTCGGTGCCCGAGCTCGGGGTGACGCCGAGGGGAGGGTGGCAGGGGTCGACGACGTAGCCAAAGGCGTTCGGCTTGCCCACTCCCCAGGGCGAAGCCAGTGTGGAATTCAGCACCGGATGAACGGCATCGTTGGGAGCGTAGCTGGAATCGATGCCCAGCGGCACGATGGCGTTGCTCCCGGTGTTGGGCAGCAGGCTGGGATCGTCGGAGAGCAGGATGCGCAGGCTGGCCTTATTAAAGAAGCGCTCCTGCGAAACGAGTGCGGAGTCCCCCGGCAGGGCGCGGCGGATGATTTCGATGGGCGAACTGCCGCTGGGGCCAACCGTCAGGTCCATCTCGAGTTGCTTGACGGTGCCGTTACCTGTGTTGACCCCGTCATAGTTGCCGGCTTTCAGGTTATTGTTGTACGCGGTGGTCGATATGGTGGAGACCCAGTTGGGTGTCGGTGTGGAACCCACGCCGCCCTGTACGCTGCCCTCGGTCTGGGCGAGGGCGCGGCAGGTGGTTGAGGGTGGAGGCGGCGGCCAGCCCGCGCAGCCGCCCGCCGTGGTGATTACCTCCACGGTGCCGTTGTAGTTGCCATAACCCCGCGCGCCTCCCAGCGGGTACCCGTTCGACAGTTGGGTGCGAACGATGTCCCCGTAAGCGGATACCTTGTCACTCATCGCCAGCGTATTGCCGCTGCCTTCCGCCAAGAACAAATTGCCATTGGTGTGAACGCGCCCGCCGAAGCTGAAGTTGGGCCCCGCGAAGAAGGAGAGGTCCGTGTCGGAAAAGATGCCGAATTCAAACACTGGCACGGCTACGGCCTGGACCTGTCGCGTGAGCTTAACCTCCGTGTTGTTTGGGCCGTCGGCGACCACCGTCAGCACGATCGGGGTGATGACGCCCTGCAGTCCTGCTAAAGGTCCGGAGCCACCGATCGTGCCGCTGGTGGATTGCAGGCTCCCGCTCGGAAAGGAGACGGTGTAGCCGCCACTCGGATAGGTGACGTTGGGAATCACGGGTTCGTTGGCCGGGCCGCCCACGGCCAGAATCTGCGCCTGGCTCGGCGAGGCGTTGTTGGCGAACAGACTGGCGATGTCAGCGCTCATCTTCTCAAGGCCCGCTTCGGCTCCATAGAAAGCTACTGTATTATCGCGGTTACTGATGGCGATTTTTTGCTCGCCCGTCACCAGAAAGTAGAATCCCAGTATCATCAGCGAGAGAATCAGCATCAGCCCCAGAACCACGATAAGGGCGATACCGCTCTCCTTTCTCTGGCCGAGACGGGTAAACGGTAGGCCGCAACCCCTGGCTGGCCGGGTGCCTTCAGGGCCCGGGGTGACGCTCTTGCTGGCAAACGTTCTGGACATACTTTCTTTCAACCTCCCCTCAGTACCTGTTCCGGTAGGCCAGGTCGCGAATGGTGACGCCGGTCACGATCTGGTTGACGTAGTAACGCTTGGCGTTGGTGGAGAGCGGCGCCGAAGCCGCCGCCACCTGCAGGTTCACCTTCCGAATTTCGTTGGGTGAATGAGAGCAGACGGGCAGCAGCCCGTTGATGATGTCGGAAACACCGTTCAGCGTCCCCTCAAACAAATCGTAGGTGAAGTAGAGCTTGTTGATGCCGGTGGCCACCGGATTGGGCGGAGCGGCGTCGATGGCCTGCATCAAGCGCGGGCCGGAGGGGAGCGAGTTATCCAAGTAGTAGCTGATCATCAGCACCTTATAGGCGACGGTGGGCGGGAAGGTCGTCGAGAAAGGAGGCGTGGCGAGGTTCCACAAGGTGCCACTGGCAGCGGCCGGCTGATTGATCCGCAGCGGATCGTAGCCCCCGGTATCCACATCGAACTGGATGGTGTTGTTGGAGGGGTTGTAGTTGGTGACCACGCCGAGGGCGGTGCCTTGAGAATTGCTGAACATCATCAAGTCGCCTTTATTCAACTGGCTGACCACCGTTCCATTGAGGGAAAAGGTGGCTGGCGAGGTCCCCAGATTCACGCTGAAGCCGGCGGGCATGGGCGGATTGGCGGTGTTGATTGTGGCGATCCAACCCGCGCAGGACGACGGCGAGCAACCCACGGGGTCGCCGGTAATGCTGCTGAAGGTCAGCGGGGCAGGCTCGGCAGGGCTGGGCATGAACGTCGAGTCCACGGTCAAGAGGGTGATCGCATCCGTGGGGGGCGTTCCCGGGATCACCACTGGTCCCAGGCCGGGCCCGGGGGTGATGGCGGAGTACACTCCGGTACACGTCGGAAACGTCTGAGCGAGACTGTTCGGCGGGCGAAACACACCCACCGACCCCGCTCCGCTGGGGAGGGGAATGCCGCCCAGGGGAATGCCCGAGCTAGCGCGGGTGAGATCGCGCGCAATCAGGTCCACGCCCGCGCGCAGATTCTGGTTCATGTCGGCGATGTTGGCGGCCGACTGGCTGACGGTGAAAAGCTGGCCCAGAAGCACAAAGACCGCCCCCAGAAGGATCAGCGATGCCGCCATGGCCACCATCAGCTCGACCAGGCTGAACCCGCTACTGGCAGGCCGCGCTCGGCGCGCCTTAGATGTAGGAGGATACATAGGTGCTCACCTGTACTTGCCGGGTCAAGCCGGCCGGGGTTGTGTATTTCACGGTGACGGTTACTTGCTTGAGGGTCGAACTCAGGTCCGTAATGACGATTTGGCGCTGGTAATTGGTCAGCGGCACCGTGACGTCGTCGGCCGTGCCCAGGATGCCATCCGGCCCGGGCAGGGTGATTGAATCGAGGCCCGCCGCCGCGTCGTCTGCCGTGCCGATGATCCCATCGACGCCCGCCAAGTAGAGCGGCTGCCAGCCATTGACGAAGATGCCGGAGCTGCCGGTGGCAATATTATCGATTTGGGAGAAGCTGATGGCCTGCGTGTTGCGCCCGGTCAGCACGCTTTCGAGCGCCTCGCGGGCTTTCTGGCGGGCGATGGTATCCTCTTGGGCGGTGCCGACGGTGGCGAGTCCGGCCATGAATCCATAGGCCACAGCGAGGAGTCCAATGGTCATGATGAGGCCGGCCACCATGACCTCCACCAGCGTGAAACCAGCGTCGCTGCTCGGCCTACCGGGGTCCGTCCGGCTCGCGGCGGGCAGCGTCCCGCCCCCCGGCCAAGGGCCTTTTGTTGGCTTCATAGCGCCTCCCTAATTCCAGACCGTCCCGTTGTACCGGTACCCCTTGATGCGTCCCGTCGCCCCCATGATGGTCACGGCGCGCGCCGTCGCTGGGCTTTGCCCGGAAATGCCCAGGAAGACAGTGCCGTTGATGGTGAGCATCGTCGAGGGGTTCAGCATGGTGCCGTCACTTTGAAAGGTCACCATGCAGGGCATGGCTGTGCACATCGTTACAGGGCGCGAGTTGCCCAACCCATCGGGCGTGTCCGGCACACCGGGAGTTACCATATAGGAGACAGTGTTCGGTAAAAACAGGTCGGCGATCGGGTTCAGCGGGCAGGACCCCGAGCACGGCGCGGGGCAGGCCGGATCGCCGCAAATAGGCTGCTGCTGCACCAGGATCTCGTTCGTGCCTCTGAATGTCACCAGAAAGGCTCGCCGCTGGTCGACCGAGCTCATCCGCGCCTGGCGAAGGGCTGTGACCATCATCTGCAGGGCTGAATCGGCGCGCAGGGTGGGCATGTAACTGCTGATGGCCATGGTCGCCATTCCAATGATGAGGCCGATCACGGCCACGACGATCATCAGCTCGATGGCTGAGAAACCGGTTCCCCGGTCTGAAGAAGCACTTCGCATGAGCTTGCAGGACCGTCCGCACCCTGAGGAAGGTGTGGGTGCGGGGCGGACCACCCCCTTTCTACGTTCGGCAGAATGCCAGCGGATCTTGAGCGCTGGCTGGAGCATTGCTCACCTGCCTTCTGGCTGCACCCGGGGAGCACGCACTTCGGGGTTGGGCTGGGTTCCCCGTAACGGGTCCCCTGGCTGTTTATATACTACGTAAGATAATTATACAATTAATATCTGAGATTCGTCTTTGGACATTGGTAGCCTGTCGCATTTGTGGACGATGTAGTGCGCCTGGTCGGGTGCCAATGCGGCAGAGAAATCCTACCGGCGTGATGAGGAACAAATGTTGATTTGACCAAACGAACCGGATATGTTGTTGAAAAATCAAGGCCGGGGTTTGAAATCCGTGGTGTCTCACCACACTCAGCTCCGATCCTCGCCGTCCCGGCAAAACGCCAACCAGCTCCATCTTTTGACACGTCCCACCGCCTGTGGGATACTGAGCGTGAAGAAACGGAGCGACAGAAAGGTCGGTGTCAGCATGGGCGGAAGGATGGGGGCTGTAGCATTCAGCCTTTTTTTATTCGCCGGTGGGGGCTTCAGCCAGAGCAGTGCACCGCCGAAGCAAGTGACCGCCCCAGCTCAAGCCGCGCCTGGGAGCGCGCTTGCGCAGCAGCCTGACCACGCTGCGGCCTACTATCACTTCATGCTCGCCCGGCGTTATCAGGAGCTGGCGGCGGGCTACAACCGGAGCGACTACGCCGACCGCGCCGTCTCCGAGTACGAGAAGGCTATCCAGGCTGACCCGGAATCGCTCTTCCTGCGCGTGAACCTGGCTCAACTCTACTGGCGCATGGGTCGCATCGCCGACGCGGTGCGGGAAGCCGAAGGTGTACTGAAGGCCAACCCTGACCAGGAAGATGCGCACCGCTTGCTGGCCAACCTTTACCTTCAGAACCTGGGCAACGGTCAAGGGCCGAAGGTGGCCAAGCAAAGCCTGGAGAAAGCCATCGAGCACTTTGAAGCCCTCACCCGCCTCGAGCCAAATCAAATCGATTCCTATGTGGTCCTGGGGCGCCTCTATCAGCTGAATAACCAACGGACCAAGGCCGAGGAGGTTTTGAAGAAGGCGGTCGAGGCGGACCCCACCTCCCGGAATGCCATCAACGGTCTGGCGAAGCTCTACTTTGACCAAGGCCAGTACAGCGAGGTCGTGGATCTGCTGAAGCGCATTCCGGATGGGGAGAACGAACCGGGGACGCTAGCCATGCTCGGGCTGGCCTACGCTCAGTCGCATCACCTGGTCGAAGCCTTAGATGCCTATCAGAAGGCGCTGGCGCAGGAGCCGGACAACGAGGAGGTGAGGCGCTATTACGCCGAGGCGCTCCTCGAGAGCGGTAAGACCGCCCAGGCGCGAGCCGAGTTGCAGAAGCTCCTTCAGGCGGACCCCCAGGACGGCTCCACCTACCTGCGCCTGGCTCAGCTTGACCGCCAGGAAGGGCACTTCGACCAGGCGCGCAAGGAATTGGATCGGGCCAAGGCTCTCCTGCCGGATGATATCGAGGTTCCGTATCAGGAGGTGCTGCTGGAGGAAGCCCTGGGGAACGAGGACAAGGCGGTCAGCATCCTGCAGGAGCTGTTGAAACAGTCCGAAAAGCCGGAGGGGAAGTACACCGTGGCGGAAGCGCGAGACCGCGCCATCTTCCTCGAACGCCTGGGGCTGATCTATCGTAATCAGGAGAAATACGATCAGGCCCTGGATGCTTTCCGTCAGATCGTTGCGCTGGGGCAGAACCAGGAGCCCCAAGGCGAGGCCTTGATCATCGATACCTTGCGCCTCAGCCATCAGCCGCAGAAAGCGCTGGAAGAGGCGAACGCCGCCCTCGAGAAGTACCCGAAGGACCGCTCCTTGAAACTGCTGCGGGCTTCCCTCCTGGGCCAGCAGGGCAAGGTGGATCAGGCCGTGCAGTCCCTCGAACGTGAGCTTAAAGGCGGCCCGCAGGACCGCGACGTGTACGTGGCGATCGCCCAGATCTACTCCGACGCGAAGCGCTACAAGGACGCCGAAGCCGTGTTGCAGAAGGCGCTCGCCGCAGATCCCAAGGTGGAAGACCAGGAATTCGCTATCTTCCTCCTGGGTTCGGTCTACGAGCGGCAGAAGAAATACGACGAGGCGGAAGAGCAGTTCAAGAAGGTTCTGGCGCAGGATCCCCTGAATGCTGCCGCGGCCAACTACCTGGGATACTTGCTCGCCGACCGCGGCATTCGCCTCGAGGAGTCGGTAAAATATATTCAGAGGGCGCTGCAGATCGAACCCAACAACGGCGCTTACCTCGATAGTCTTGGCTGGGCCTACTACAAGATGAAGCGCTACGACCTGGCGCAGCCGCCGCTGGAGAAAGCCGCGCGCCTGATGCGGACCGATCCCACCATCCTCGAGCACCTCGGCAAGCTCTACCTGGCCCAGGGTAAAACTCAGGAGGCGGAAGAGCAGTGGGAGCGCGCGCTCAAGGTTTGGCCCAACGCGGTGGGGAGCGATTTCGATGCCGAAGAGGCCGCGCGGCTGCAAAAGCAGCTCGATGAGTTGAAGCTTCGCCTGGCGCGGCAGAAGGCTGGCAACGAGAGCCGCGAATAATTAGCAATAGATCCGCCGGCTCATGGACTCCTGGAGCCCTTGGAGACATGCCGTGTGGGCTGGGCGTTCGTGATCTACAGGCGCTCTTCGGACACCTCCTCTTACCTTAACCCGCTTTCCAGCCAGTTTTGTTCTCCTTTAGAATGGCGTTCTTTGTGTGACGGCGACGCTGGGGCTGTTCAGCCTGCCGCGTTCCTGTCCGGCCATGGCCCATCTACTTGGCATCGACGTCGGTACCACTGGCACGCGAGCCGTGATCATTGAGCCGAACGGCTCGGTGGTGGGAGCGACCACGGCTGACCACCCACCGATGGCTATGCCCAGACCGGGGTGGGCCGAGCAAGACCCGGAAGACTGGTGGCAAGCCACGATTCGTGCCGTGCGCGGCGCGCTGGAACGGGCCCGCCTCGCCGGCGCCGACATCACGGCGGTTGGCCTCTCCGGGCAGATGCACGGCGTGGTGCTGTTGGACCAGCGTGACGCGGTCCTGCGGCCGGCACTGATCTGGTGCGACCAGCGGAGTCAGGCCCAGTGCGACTGGATCACCTCCCAGGTCGGAGCGGAACGCCTCATCCGGCTTGCCTCGAACCCTGCCCTTACCGGCTTCAGCGCCCCCAAGCTGCTTTGGGTCCGCGACCACGAGCCGCAGCTCTACGAGCGCGTGCGCCGCTTTTTGCTGCCTAAGGACTACATTCGCTTCCGGTTGACCGGTGAATTCGCTACCGAAGTTTCCGACGCTTCGGGCACGCTCTTGTTTGACGTGGCCCAGCGCCGCTGGTCGGGGGAACTGCTCTGCCTGCTCAACGTTGATTCCAGCTTACTTCCCCGGTGTGTGGAGTCGCCCGACGTCACCGGCACTGTCACGCCGGCAGCAGCGCGCCTGACTGGGCTTCAGGCGGGTACGCCCGTGGTGGGCGGCGCGGGCGACCAGGCTGCCAGCGCCGTCGGCAACGGTATCGTCGAACCTGGTCTCACCTCCGTAACCCTCGGCACCTCCGGTGTGGTGTTCGCTTATACAGAGACGCCCAAGCTGGACCCCCGCGGCCGCATTCATACCTTCTGCCACGCTGTGCCTGGCCGCTGGCATGTGATGGGCGTCACACAGGGAGCAGGCCTGTCGCTCCGCTGGTTCCGCGATCAACTGGGCACAGAGGAGTGCCGCCAGGCAACAGAAACGGGCTCGGACCCTTACGACCTCCTGGTGGGTCAAGCTCGGCAGGCTCCGGCGGGATGCGACGGACTGATCTTCCTGCCGTACCTCATGGGGGAACGCACACCGCATCTGGATCCGCAGGCGCGAGGCGTGTGGTTTGGACTGACGGCGGCCCACACCCGCGCCCACTTGATTCGTTCCATTCTCGAAGGCGTGGCCTTCAGCTTGCGCGACTCGCTCGAAATCTTCGGAGAGCTGGGAATTCCCGTCGAACAGATCCGCGTCTCCGGAGGAGGAGCGCGCAACGCTCTCTGGCGGCAGATTCAGGCGGATGTCTACGGGCGCGAGCTGGTGACACTGGCAGAGTCCGAAGGTTCGGCTCTGGGGGCAGCATTGCTGGCAGGAGTTGGGGGAGGTGTATATAGTTCGGTGCAGGAAGCGGCGCGCTGGCTGCATCTCCGCCAGCGCATTGATCCGCAGCCCGAATCCGCGCGCCTTTACGCGCGCCAATATGAGGTGTACCGGGCCTTGTACCCGGCCGTCAGGGATCTGGCGCACCAGCTGGCCGGAGTCAGCGGACCTTTTTCAAGGACTTAGTTTATGCGGCCCCGACACTCAGCCCTTACCGCGGTGGCATCCGCGGGTCTCTGCCAGGTCCTAGTGCTGCTTCTTCTGGTGTGGAGGTGTTCGATGGCTCAGCCGGGAGCCCCCTCGTTCGCGGCCCAACTGGAGAAGACCACCTATCGCGGCTGGAACGCCTACAAGCTCACCAACGGCATCGTCAGCTTGTATGTGGCGCCGGACATTGGCGGCCGCGCCATTCAGATGCAGCTGGGCGATCAGGAATTCTTCTTTGTCAACAAGGACCTCGCAGGTAAGGTGCTGCCCGAATCCGAAAACAATCTCCAGGCCGGCTGGGCGAACTACGGCGGTGACAAGGTGTGGCCCGCTCCGGAGGGCTGGGCCAACGATGATCAGTGGCCCAGCATTCCCTACTACATCCTGGACGGGAGCCGCTTCCGGTCCGAAGTGGTGAAGGAGTCGGCCGAGGAAGTGGCCGTACGCGTCACCAGCCCGCCCGACCCGCGCACCGGCATCCAGTTTGAGCGCACCTACCACGTTTACGCGGGCACCACGCGCATCCGCGTAGACCAGGTGATGCGCAACGCCAGCCGCCGCCGCATCCGCTGGGGCATTTGGCACCTCATCCAGAACGATGCTGCGGACGCCCACGATCCCTCCAAGCCCAATCCCGAGCTGTATATGTACGTGCCGCTCAGCGCGCACAGCATTTACCCGCAGGGTTACACGCACCTTTATGGGGACGTGTTGCATCCGAGCTATGAAGTCCTGCCAGGCCGCATGCTGCGCATTCACTACCTGTACCGTGTCGGTAAGGTAGGCGCGGACACCGATCGCGGCTGGCTCGCCGTGGTCAACGGCCAGAAGAACATCGGCTTCGTGGAGACATTCAAGTGCTTTCCTGGCCTGGAGTATCCGGATAACGCTTCCGTCGAGGCCTGGAACGATGGACCTGGGACTATCTCCCGCGGCGCCTTTGACCAAGTGCTGCCCGACGATCCGAAGAAGACTCCGTACTTCCTTGAATCGGAAGTACTCAGTCCTTACGCCCAACTGGACCCCGGCGAGCAATCCGAGTTCACGGTCCACTGGTCGCCCACTAGCGTGCCCAATCCCGTCCACGAGGCCGTCTGGGCCGGAATCGTCAGCCAGCCGCTGAACGTGGAGAATCCCACGGGGGCTGGTTCGCAGCTTACCCTGAAGGGTGTGTTTGGCGTTTTCACACCCGGCACCGCGGAGGCTGTCTTCTACGGCCAAATGGGTGACGAGTTGGGTCGCGAGCGTCTGCAGGCTGTCGATCCACGGCAGGTGTTTCGGCTCGATAAGGCCGTCCAAGTGCCGCGGGGCGCGTATCGCGTGAGTGTGCGGGTGCTCGATGCCGAGGGGGAGAATCGCGGCTACCTTGGCAACGTAATCCTGCGGTAAGGGTGGGGAGGTTAGAGACGCGAAGGGTTCGGGTGCATCGGCAGACCGGCAGCCGGACGGCGCGGCTCTGATGACGGCAGGCGGGTAGCGAGCCGTCAACTTTCCACGGGTACCCGCAGGGCGCTAAGCCAGCCGGAGAGGTGATTCAGGCTGGGATAGTCGGTGCGATCGGCTTGCAGAGGCGTGACGGAGATTTCCTGGGCGAGGATAGCCGCGTAATCGGAGTCCGGTTCGACATGATCGAAGGCGACGTATTCATCCTGCCAGTAGTAAGGCCGTCCGCGCGGGTCTTGCTTGGCGTGGATGACATTCTGAGTGATCTTGCGGCTTTGGCGTGTGATCCGGACTCCACGCACCTCTCCGCGTGGCACGTTCACGTTCAGCATCACGCCCGGCGGGAGTCCTTCAGCTAAAACCTTGCTGGCAATCCGCGGCGCGAACGCAGCGGCCGCCGAGAAATCCAGGTGGTGGCGCGAAGCGAGGGAAAAGGCGATGGCCGGGACACCGTGCAAGGTCGCTTCCATGGCCCCAGCGACGGTGCCGGAGTAGATCACGTTCTCCCCCAGATTACCGCCCGCATTGATGCCCGACGCCACCAGGTGGGGCCTTTCCGGAAGCAACCGGTGCAGGGCGAGAATGACGGCGTCGGCCGGGGTGCCAGAAACGCTGTAATGCCGGTCGTCGAGCTGACGGACGCGCAGAGGCGCATGAATGGTGATGGCCTGGCTGGTTCCGCTCATCTCGTGCTCAGGCGCGACTACCACAACGTCTCCGAGCGAGGCTAGGCTGTGTTCGAGCGCCCTCAGACCTTCGGCGTAGATTCCATCGTCATTGGTCACCAGGATTTGCTTACGAGCCATCGTCCTCCCCTGGTATCACCGGCAGCGGGTTGGGCGGCACGACCGTGAGGCTTAGGGCTTCGCTGCGGGCGGCTTTGGCATTTGAAACACGGCGGGATCAATCGCGGGATTCAGTTCGATCTTCTCAATACTCAACCGGGAGCGAAGCGGGCTGCCTTTAAGGCCGCTGACGAAGCTATGGGCAAAGAGGATGCCTCCGGTTTCTCGGTAGTCACCCACCTCCTCCTCCAGCGTCAGCAGTTTGCCGTTCAGCGTTCGCTCAATTTCCTCGCGAATTTCGAGAAACGACTGGGAGCACAGGTACTGGTACATGACGCGGCCGGTTTTGAGCGTGACTTTGAGCTTGTAGCAACGCTGGCCCTCCACGTCGGCGGTGCCGAGGAATTCCACGCGATTCCCCTTGGCGGCATAATCGGTCAGCGGCCCATCGATGCCATTCAGTGCCTCGTCCTGGAGGTTGGCCAGGTCGGGACCGCTCAAGGGCTCCGGGCCCTTGCCGCTTCCGGGGACGATCTGCCATCCGGTGTGTCCGTCGTAAGCGCGCGCTCCCGCGCTCCCTTGAAGGGTGAAGTCCTCGCGGATCGAGTCAGGCCGCAGGACGCGCACGGTAATGGGCCCTTCCGCGTCGGGTCCGAGACTGATTCGCCCAGTCAGCAGCATGGCGCGGATGCCGCGCAACTTCTCCAGCCCGCCGCGCGCGGCGAGATTTCTGGCCACAATTTCGTCCGCTGTCTGGCTGGCAACCGGCGCCGCCAGCGCCAGCATGGCGACCGTAAGCAACGTTGCTTTCATCGAGACCTCCGAAAATTTGCTTTGCTTCGCCGGAACAGGCATCATAGCCTGCGGGCCGGTGAGCGTCAAAACCTCCGGCGCACGATGAAGGAGCGACGATGGGTGTGATGCGCAGCATACTGCTGGCGGCATCGCAGAACTCCTGGCTGCGCGAGCACGCTCCGCGTTATCGATTTGTGCGGCGGGCCGTCTCGCGCTTCATGCCGGGCGAGCAGCTGGAGGATGCTCTTGCTGCTGCAGAAGCGCTGGCCCGGCAGGGAATGGGCACGCTGCTGACCCGCCTGGGAGAGAACGTCGCCTCGGAAGAGGAGGCCAATCAGACGGCGAGGCACTACACTACGGTGCTGGACGCCGTCCGGCAGCGCGGACTCGACGCGGAAATCTCCGTCAAACTGACCCAGCTCGGTCTCGACCTTAGCCGCGAACTTTGCTACCGCCATCTGGCCTCGTTGATCGAATATGCGGGCCCCACCAGCGTGGTCTGGATTGACATGGAAGCGAGCCCTTACGTGGATGTCACGCTGGAGCTCTACCGCCGCGCGCGCGCAGCCTTCCCTAACGTGGGAGTTTGCCTGCAGGCTTACCTCTATCGCACCGCCGACGATCTTGCTTCCCTGCTCCCCCTTGCTCCTGCCATCCGCCTGGTGAAGGGAGCTTATCGCGAACCAGCCCATATTGCCTTTCCCCGTAAACGCGACGTGGATGAGAACTACTACGTCCTGGCCAGCCGCCTGCTTGCTCCTGAGGCGCGCCGGGCCGGCGTGCGGGCAGGCATCGCTACCCACGACCGCAACCTCATCCGCCGCATTGAGGCCCTCGCGGCCTCGGACGGCCTGCGGAAGCAAGAGGTCGAGTTCCAGATGCTCTTCGGGATCCAGCGTAGCGAGCAGCTGCGCCTGGCCCAGGAAGGCTACCGCACCCGCGTGCTGATCTCCTACGGCTCCTGCTGGTTTCCCTGGTACATGCGGCGGCTGGCTGAGCGCCCGGCCAACCTTACTTTCGTCCTGAAAAACATCTTCTCTTCTTGATCCCGCGCGCGCGCCTGTTCAGGCTCCCGCCGCGACGCCCTTGGCCATGCACTCCGGATGCCGGCAGTTGCAGGAAAGCTCCATGGTGTCGCGCGCGTCGTGGCAGTAGTCGCTGCAATATTTCTTACCCTTTTCGACGGTGCAGTTGCATGAGGGGTGTGCGCAGGGCTTCTTTTCGTCCTTAGGGGCTCCGGCCATAAGTCACCTCCGCGGAGCTGTTGCGTGCTGCTGGTCATCGTACTCCTTCCACGTTCCCTTCTCAATGACAACAGCGAGCCTCCGAGGTTGACGCTGTGACTGGCCGCGCCTGCCCTCCCGAGGGCGCGTTGCCTTCTCTGTGTTCTGGCCTCGGCCCGGCCGCCGGCGACCGCAACAGAACCAGGCTCTAGCGACCTGCCAGAAACGGGTTGAACTCCCGCTCGTGCCCCAGTGTGGTCGGCGGGCCGTGCCCGGGAAACACGGGCGTGTCATCGGGAAAGACCAGCAAGCGCGTACGGATCGAGTGCAGGATCTGGCGGTAGTCGCCGCCCCACAGGTCGGTGCGGCCGATGCTCCCTTGGAACAGCGTATCGCCGCTGAAGATCCTCCGGTGCTCACCGGGCAGATAGAGCGAGACGCTACCTGGTGAGTGGCCTGGTGTATGAAGCACTTCGAGCGCCAGCGAGCCGCAGCGCAGCTTGTCGCCCTCGGTGAGGAATTGCTCCACGGAGACGGTTTCCGGCGGGCGGACGCCCAGCCAGGCTGCCTGCTCGGCCAGATGCTGGTACAGAAACAGATCGCCTTCATGCATCAGTACCGGGGCGCCGGTAGCGCGTTGCAACCGCTCGATGCCGCCCACGTGGTCAATGTGGGCGTGGGTGGCCACGATGTACTTCACCTTGAGGCGGTGTTGGGCCAGGAGGCTCTGCACGCGCTCCACCTCGTCACCCGGATCAATCACCACTGCTTCTCCGGAAACGGGATCACCCACGATCGAGCAGTTGCACGCCAGCATGCCGACGGGCAGGATTTCGTGGATCAAGGGGGCAGGGTTAACTGGTTTGCTCATGGGCTGCGATGGTAGCGCTGGGCGAAGAACTGCCCTTTGTCCATGGTTGCGGGCACGGCCACATCAAAAAAGTCGACCATTATCTCGTCGTCCGTCTGATTGCCCCACGTCACGGCGCGATCCGGATCGGGGTTGTGGGGATTGTGCCGCGAATTATCGTACCAAGCTACCGCCTCCAACTCGGCTCCGGCCTTTAGCGGCCGCAGCTCTTGCAGGCGGTAACTGAGCTGCCAGTGGAAAGCGCAGTTCACGCGCCGCAACGACTCGATGCGACCGTTCGGATGCATGAGGTTGAAATGGCGGGGGCGGCGGAGCTGGCATCGGTCCTGGAGGATGGGCAAGATGTCGCGATAGAAAGTGCGCCTGAATGGGGGAGTTGTTGGAGCTGCCTGCAGCCCAGACGCCGCCATGGCCATGCCCTTTAAGGAGACAACGGAAGCCGGCGGCTCGATTAGCCGCGGCCCGTGCATCAGCCCGCGGCTTTGACGGTGGCTTGCGGCAGAGCTGCCCGCGCGGTTGAAGGCCGGTGCAGACCACCGTCGGTGCGGTGAGGCGAACATCTGAGAGGGTGTGCCAGCAACACCGGGAGTGCCGCTTCACCGGTGTAGGACGGCTTCTTTGAACGTCCCGTGCTGCTGCTCGATCTTTTTCTGCAGCATCATGATGGCGTAGATCAGCTGTTCGGGACGCGGGGGGCATCCGGGCACATAGACGTCGACCGGGACGAACTGGTTGACGCCCTGCACGATGGCGTAGTTGTTGAAGACTCCGCCGGAAGTGGCGCAAGCGCCCATCGAGATGACCCACTTCGGCTCTGGCATCTGTTCGTAAAGCCGCTTGATGACCGGGGCCATTTTCTGGGAGACACGACCGGCCACAATCATCAGGTCCGATTGCCGGGGCGAGCCGCGGAAGACCTCCATCCCGAAGCGCGCGATATCAAAGCGCGAGGCGGACATGGACATCATCTCGATGGCACAGCAAGCCAGGCCAAAGCTCATGGGCCACAGCGACGACTTGCGCGCCCAGTTCACGGCCTTGTCCAACTGAGTGAAGATCAGGCCTTCAAACCCGGAAGACGCAGGCGCTAACGCCAAATTCTCCATAGGGCTTATTATAGGCCGTTTCTGCCCGCTTGTCTCCTTCCGCTCAGCCGGCCAGCGCTCGCCCAAAGCGTGTGCGAACGCGCCCCGCCCGTTCCCAGGACGCCCGCCAGCGTGACAGAATCGCCGCGTCCGGCTTCAGAAGGGGGTGAGATGCGTCCTTTGTTGCAACCCCGGTCCTTTCTTTTCAACAACATATCCGGTTCGTTTCGTCAAAATCACTTTTTGCTACGCGAACCGAGCCGCGGCCTTTCGAAAACGTTCTCCTTGTCGACAACGTAGACGCCGCGCACACTTCTGAAGCGCGTCGACGATGTATGCAGGCTGAAGCGGTTGCTGGCGGGGTCCGGGTTGCTGACAGAAGCGAGGGAAGAGGCTCTCTTTCCCTCTAGCAGCGGGGTAGCCGCAGGTCGACGGGCTCCGAACGCGCCCCCGCTGGGACAGTTTAGGTGCCTCGTTCCTGGACCTGGGCGAGGTGGCTCCTCCGGCCTCGCCGCCTGTTCCCTCGCGCAGGCCAAGCCATCTCTACTGACCTCCCGCGTTTGGGGAGGCCGAAAGTCTATTCCGCCGCGTCGAGCCCCTTAAGCCGTACGCCGCAGTGCGTGATAGACCACCAGGAATATCACGGCTCCGGCCACCGCCACCAGAAGGCTGTAAAGGTTGAGTCCTGTAACGCCCGAAGCCCCGAAGAATCGAAAGACGAAGCCCCCTACTACCGCACCCACGATTCCAAGGACGATGTCCAGGAGTATCCCTTCGCCTGCCTTGTTCACGATCTTGCTGGCAATGAATCCCGCGATCAAGCCCAGGACAATCCAGGCAATGATTGACATGTTGGCCTCCTCTCTGCTGGGTGAGAGGCGCTTGCGCGCCCTCACGCGATACGGATCGGGTTGCCTTTCGCTTCTAGAGCGAAGGCGACAGTACGTCCCAACACCCTTCGCGGTCAAGTAACTTACTGTATTAGAATAAGATAGTTAGTACCCCATCGGGGAATATAGGACCCATTAAGTTACCGTGTACGCCTAACCGGTTCGCGGCGCGCCCTTCAGGGGCTTGCCCGCAAGCAAGTCACTCCTGTAGAATTTCCCGGCTTTGCCTACTCGTCCCCTTATTCTTCTCTTGCTCTGGTTGGGCAGCGCGCTCTCGCTGGTGCAGGGTCAGAACCTGCCGCTGCTACGAGTGAGCGAAAACCACCGATTTCTCGCCACCGGCGATGGCGAGCCATTTTTCTACCTCGCCGACACCGCCTGGGAGATCTTCCACCGGCTCCGCCGGGAGGAGGTGACGCGCTATCTGGACGTGCGCGCCGGTCAGGGCTTTAATGTGATTCAAGCGGTTGCCATCGCCGAGTTTGGCGGCCTCACCGTGCCCGAGGCCTACGGGGACGTCCCGCTGGTGGACGGCGATCCGCTGCGACCGTCCCCCCGCTATTGGGAATACGTGGATGGGGTGATCGAGCAGGCAAACCGGCGAGGGCTTTACGTGGCGCTTCTGCCTTCTTGGGGTGGATGGGTCGTTAAGCAGAATCCGGATGACCGTCCGATCTTTACGGTGGAGACGGCGTTCGCCTACGGCCGCTTCCTTGGAGCGCGCTATCGGGGACGCGGCGTGCTATGGATGCTGGGCGGAGACCGTACGGCCGAAGGGGTCCAGGACATCTGGCGCAGCATGGCTCGCGGAATCGCCATCGGTCTTACGGGGCGGGAAGACTATACTGCGGCCATTTTTCTTTTTCATCCTCGCGGGGGGTTCTCCTCCTCCGCATACTTCCCCGATGACGAGCCCTGGCTCACCGTGCGTACGCTTCAAACCGGCCACGGTCTAGCCAGCGAGACTCGGTGCTGGGACAAGATCGCGGCCGAGTATGCTCGTAACCCAGTCAAACCCGTGATTGACGCCGAATCGCTCTATGAGGATCATCCGATTGCCTTTCGCTCCAAGCTCTATGGCTACAGCTTCGATGCCCACATCCGGCAGCGCGCCTACTGGGACGTCTTCTCGGGAGCGGCGGGTCAAACCTATGGAAATCACGCCGTCTGGCAGTTTTATGCACCTGGTCGCCTTCCGATCAACGGTCCTCTGATGTACTGGACGGAGGCTATTGAGCGTCCGGGCGGGGGAGAGATGCGGCATTTGAAGGCGTTGATGTTAAGCCGGCCCTATTTCTCGCGGGTCCCTGACCCGACGCTCGTCCTCGACGCGCTGAGGGGGTCTGATCACATCGTGGCCACCCGCGGGGACGGCTACGCGTTCCTCTACACGCCGCAAGGCCGACCGTTCACGGCTGTGCTCGGCAGGATCTCGGGCACTAAGGTCGCGGCGTGGTGGTTCAACCCGCGCAGCGGCGATGCGCAGCGCGCGGGCGAATACCTGAACCGGGGGACGAAGCGATTTACACCGCCTTCGGAAGGTTTTGGGAGCGACTGGGTGTTAGTGTTGGACGATGCGGGGCGGCGCTGGAGCCCACCGGGAGCAGGACCCGTACGCAGCGGAAGCCCTCTCTCCAGCGAGAGCTTGGAGAAACAGGCTGTACACAGTGACTCCAGTGACCCAGTGACCTTGGTTCGTTGACAATTCCGGCTTGTCCGGTAACAATAAGGATTTGGACTCCGAGGGAAAAGTTCAGAGGCTAGGAACCGAATGGGGACCTATCTGGCTAAAGCGCGGCGCGGAAAGGTGAGGTGGCACGTTCTGGACGCCGAGGGGCAGGTGCTGGGACGGCTGGCGGCGCGGGCAACGCGGGTTCTGACGGGGAAGGCTTTTCCTGACTACACGCCCCATGTCGAACACCGTGAAGGGCTGATCGTCATCAACGCGGAGAAGGTTCGGCTGACCGGCAAGAAGCTGGACACCAAGGTCTATCGTCACCACACCGGATACCCGGGCGGATTGAAGGAAGTTTCTGCGCGAACCCTGCGCGATACAAAACCGGAGCGGCTGGTGTGGGAGGCGATCGTGGGGATGCTTCCGAAGACCCGCTTGGGAGACCGGATGGCGCGGAGATTGAAGATTTACGCCGGTCCTTCTCATCCGCACGGGGGGCAGAAGCCGGAGCCGATGCCCGTCGCCTCGGAGTAACGCTCTGCGGCCAGCGCTCGCTGGCTGGTTTCCCCGGAAGAGTCCACGAACCGCGAGCTTGCGCTGCGGTTTGGGTGTCGGTCTCGTGAGGTGGCGCCCCACTGGCGCCTTGAAGGTGGAGAGATGAACGATACGCCGATTATCCGGGCCACAGGCCGCCGCAAGACTTCGGTGGCGCGTGTGATCCTGCGGCCGGGCGAGGGGAAGCTGGTGGTGAACCGCCGCCTTTTCGATAGCTATTTCCCTTCCGTCGCCCTGCGGTGGGAGGTGCAGCAGCCGCTGGTGGCCACCGAGTTGAACGGCAAATTTGATATTTTGATCTTAGCGCGCGGCGGCGGACTCCATGGGCAGGCGGGTGCGGCCCGGTTGGGGATTGCGCGCGCGCTCGTGGCTTACAACCCGGAGTTGCGCCCCAAGCTCCGCCAAGGCGGTTTCCTGACGCGCGATCCGCGAGCCAAGGAGCGAAAGAAGTACGGGCAGAAGGGGGCCCGCAAGCGGTTCCAGTTCTCCAAACGGTAGCGGCGGGGGCGAGTGGCCGATTCCCGGGGCTGCGGGGAAGAGCTCCCAGCAACGGCCACCCACGCCCATCGTCGGCTTCTGAAGCGGGGAGGTCTTTTGGCAACCATTACCATGAAAGAATTCCTGGAGGCCGGGGTTCACTTTGGCCACCAGACGCGCCGTTGGAATCCCAAGATGAAAGAGTACATCTATGGGGAGCGCAACGGCATTTACATTATCGACCTGCAGAAGACGCTGAAGCTTTTCAAGGAGGCGGCCAAATTTGTCTCCGATCTTGCGGCGGAGGGTAAGACGATCCTCTTCGTCGGCACCAAGCGGCAGGCCCAGGAGGCGATTGCCGAGGAAGCAACGCGGTGCGGGATGTTCTATGTCAACCACCGCTGGCTGGGCGGGTTGCTGACCAACCACGTCACCATTCAGAAGTCGATCCAGCGCTTGCGGGAACTGGAGGAGATGAGCAAGGACGGCCGCTATGAGCTGCTGCCCAAGAAGGAAGTCATCCGGTTGGAGCGGGAGCGCAAGCGCCTCGAATACAACCTGGCGGGGATTAAAGATATGCCGGGACTGCCCGACGCGCTGATTGTGATTGACTCGAGCAAAGAGGAGATTGCGGTGCTCGAGGCACGCAAGTTGGGGATTCCGGTGGTGGCGGTGGTCGACACCAACTGTGATCCCGACCTCGTGGACTACGTGATTCCCGGTAATGACGATGCCCTAAGGTCCATCCGGCTCTTCGCCTCGCGCCTGGCCGACTCCGTGCTCGAAGGGCGGCAGGCGGCGCTGGACAAGCAGCTCGAGGCGGAGAAGCTGGAGGCGGAGCGGGTTGCCGAGGAACTGGAGCGGCAGCGGGAAGCCGAAGCCATCAGCATCGAAGCGGGGCAGGAGGCGGCGGCCGAGGCGGAGGCCTACCCGGAGGAGTTCCTGTTCGATCAGGAGATATCCCCCGCCGTGGCCGATGCGGAAGAGGCTGCGGACGGTCACGTGCGCGTTCCAAAGAAGCGCCGTGCCGCGGGCCGCGCTGGACGTCCTGGGGACGAGGGTTTGGAGGATCTCCCGGATCACGGCCGGCTCTAGCTGCCGGGCGGGTGGGGTGGAACGAAAGCGCACCGACTGAGGCGAGCGGCAGCGCGAGTTGGGGTTGCGGGTAGGCGGCAGGTTCGCCTACCTTTTTCGTGTCTAGCCCCTGGCCGGAGGGCCGGGGATAGACCGGTGCCTCAGGCAGGAGGAGTGGTTTGAAGATAGGTCCCGACGAGGTCAAAAAGCTGCGCGAGATGAGTGGCGCTGGCGTGATGGAGTGCAAGAAGGCGCTCGAGGAAGCGAACGGGGACTTCGAGAAGGCTTTCACCATCCTCCGGCAGCGCGGCCAGGCCGCAGCCGCCAAGCGCGCCGGGCGGACCGCGGCCGAAGGGCTGGTGGGGTCGTACATCCATCCTGGCGCCAAGATTGGCGTCATCGTGGAGGTGAATTGCGAGAGCGATTTCGTGGCCCGTACGGAAGAATTTCAGGAACTGGCTCACGATCTGGCGATGCAGATCTGTGCGACCGATCCACGCTTCATCCGCAAGGAGGATGTTCCCGCTGAAGTGCTGGAGCGCGAGAAGGCCGTGCTGCGAGCGCAGGCGGCCGCCAGCGGAAAGCCGGAAGCGGTGCTCGATCGCATTGTCGAAGGGCGCCTTAGCAAGTTTTACGAGGAGAACTGCCTTTACGAGCAGCACTTCATCAAGGACACGGCGGGTAGCCTTACGGTCAGGGAATTGATTAACTCGAAGATCGCCAAGTTCGGGGAGAACATTACGGTGCGGCGCTTTTCCCGCTTCAAAGTGGGCGAGGGGCTTTCGCCTGCTCCCGCCGAATTGTGAGGCGGATGGCGGCAGCGTTGGTGGCCTGAGGGAGCGGTCTGCGGCGCTGAGAACTTGCTGGCACCACCCCCAAGCAGCCCAGGGCAGGGTTGGAGCGTTGACCGGACCGTTGCAGCCTCAGCCGTACGAGTGAGTGAAAGCGCGCGGAGCGAAGCATGGAGACAGCGCCGGTTCCGGCCTTCAAGCGGATCCTGTTGAAGCTCAGCGGCGAAGCCCTCATGGGCTCGCGGGGTTTCGGAGTGGACCCGGAAGTGGTTGCCCGCATCGCCGAAGAGGTGCACGAAGTGCACCAGATGGGTGTGCAGGTGGCGATCGTCGTGGGCGGCGGTAACTTCATTCGCGGGGTGACCGCGTCGGGGCGCGGCGTCGACCGCGTGGTGGCGGACCATATGGGCATGCTGGCCACGGTGATCAACGCCTTGGCTCTGCAGGACGCCCTCGAGCGCTGCGGGTCGTATACGCGGGTGGTGACCGCTATCGAGATGCGGGAGGTGGCCGAACCGTTTATCCGCCGGCGCGCGGTGCGCCATCTGGAAAAGGGTCGCATCGTGATCCTGGCCGGGGGCACGGGCAATCCCTACTTCTCGACGGATACCGCGGCGGCGCTGCGCGGCATGGAGGTCAAGGCGGAGGTCATCCTCAAGGCCACCAAGGTGGATGGGGTCTACGATGCAGATCCCAGCAAGGTGCCCGGGGCCAAGCTGTTTTCGGAGATCAGCTACCTGGACGTGCTTTCGCGCCAGTTGGGGGTGATGGACACAACGGCTATTTCGTTGTGTATGGATAACAGCCTTCCCATCATCGTCTTCAACCTCAACGTTCCCGGCAACCTGAAGCGCGTCGTGCTGGGCGAAAAGGTGGGATCGCGCGTGGCCTGCTGACCTGGCGGCTCTGGTTCTGCCGCCGGAGGCATGGCGGATAGAGCAGGACCGGGGAAGCGGCGGATGAAGGCGCGAGTCCAGGGCATCCGCGGATGCTTCCCTTGAACGAGGTGAGTGTATGACGAACCCGACCCTCGCCGAAGCCAGGGTGCGCATGAGCAAGGCGCTCGAAGACTTCCGGCGCGAGTTGGCAACGGTCCGCACGGGGCGGGCCTCGACCGCGCTCCTGGATCACCTCAAGGTTGACTACTACGGTGTGCCCACCCCGCTGAACCAGGTGGCTACACTCAGCGTTCCAGAACCGACGATGCTGACCGTGCAGCCCTGGGACGTGTCGCTGCTGCCCGCCATCGAGAAGGTGATCCGTTCCTGCGACCTGGGATTGAATCCCATGAACGACGGAAAGGTGCTTCGGGTGCCGGTTCCTCCCCTCACCGAAGAGCGACGGAAGCAACTGGTGAAGCATCTTCACCGCGTGCTCGAGGAACACCGCACCGCGGTCCGCAATATCCGGCGCGATGCCAACGAGGCGCTGAAGAAACTGTTCAAGGAGAAGAAGATTTCGGAGGACGAGGAGAAGCAAGGGCTCGAAGAGGTGCAGAAGCTGACAGACGAGTTCATCGAGAAGCTAGAAAGCCAGGGCAAGGCCAAGGAGCGTGAGATCCTCGAGCTGAAGTGACCGGCCAAATGAAGCCTCGGCGTGCCACCCGAGGGTTGTGATGCGATGCTCTGGGCGCGCCGAGGCGAGTATAGGCCGTCACAGGGTGCTCGGGGCGCCAGGGTGCTTGACAATTTTCCGGGCTAGTTGCTACATTCAAGTAGATTTGCGGTAAGCCCCATTGACATCCGTGAGACCGCGGCGGAAGTGGGATTGCCGCGGAACCGTACAGAGCAGCGGGTGCATCGTGCCGACTTTTAGCCAACTCGTCCGCCTGGGGAGGAAGCCGCCGCGTTACAAGACCTCCAGCCCCGCCCTGGAGGGTTGCCCCCAGAAGCGAGGCGTCTGCGTGCGCGTTTACACGCAAACGCCGAAGAAGCCGAACTCGGCGCTGCGCAAGGTAGCGCGCGTGCGGCTGAGTCACGGCGTGGAAGTCACGACGTATATCCCGGGCGTGGGGCACAACCTGCAGGAGCACTCGATTGTGCTCATTCGCGGTGGGCGCGTGAAGGACTTGCCGGGGGTGCGGTATCACGTGATTCGCGGGACGCTGGATGCGGCGGGAGTCAGTGACCGGCGGCAGGGCCGTTCGAAATACGGGGCCAAACGGCCCAAGGCGTCCTGAGGAGGGCGGCCCAGCCTGTGCTGGTCCAGTGGCTGGGAGCCGATGCCGCGGTGAAGCCGCGGCGGCTCGGCTGCACGAGATGAGGAGAGCTGTTACTGGTTTTTAGTTATGCCACGTAAGGGCACAGTGGAGCGCAGGGAAGTACCGCCAGACCCGGTCTATCAGAGTCCCCTGCTGCAGAAATTTATTAATTGCCTGATGTACGAGGGCAAGAAGTCGGTGGCACAGCGGATCGTCTACGATTCGCTGGAGGCGATCCGCAAGCAGACCAACGACGACCCGATGAAGGTCTTCAAGAAGGCTGTGGATAATGTGAAGCCGGCGCTGGAAGTGAAGAGCCGCCGGGTGGGCGGCGCCAACTACCAGGTGCCGGTGGAAGTGAATCGCAACCGCCAGACCTCGTTGAGTCTCCGCTGGATTATCGGCTATGCGAGGCAGCGGAACGAAAAATCGATGGTCCAGAAACTGACCGCGGAGCTGCTGGATGCAGCGAACAACCGGGGTGGGGCCATCAAGAAGCGCGACGATACCCATCGCATGGCCGAAGCCAACAAGGCTTTTGCCCACTATCGCTGGTAATGGCGATAGCACTGCCCTAACAGGGGGCGGGAGGCGGTTCCACCCGGAACGGCGATCCGCCCCTGCACCCGGTCCACCGGGGTCCAGCGTTTCAGGTGTTGGAGAGAACCGGTCGAGTCCCGGGCTGGTGCCGGGTGACGTCAGGCCGGTTTGAGCAATTTATGCCACGAACGATTAGCCTGGAGAAAACTCGCAACATTGGGATCATGGCGCACATTGACGCCGGAAAAACCACTACGACGGAGCGCATCCTTTACTACACCGGGATCACTCACAAGATGGGCGAGGTGCACGAAGGTACGGCCGTCATGGACTGGATGGAGCAGGAGCAGGAGCGGGGGATCACCATTACCTCGGCGGCCACCACGTGCTTCTGGAAGGACTTTCGCATCAACATTATTGACACGCCGGGGCACGTGGATTTTACGGCGGAAGTCGAGCGATCGCTCCGGGTGTTAGACGGAGCGATTGCCATTTTAGGGGCGGTCGAGGGCGTCGAGCCGCAGACCGAAACGGTCTGGCGCCAGGCGGACAAGTACCGTGTGCCCCGCATCGTGTTTGTCAACAAGATGGACCGCGTAGGGGCTGACTTCGAGCAATGCGTAGCGCAGCTGCGGAGCAAGCTGCACGCCACGCCGGCCGTGATCACCTTGCCGCTGGGTACGGAGGATCGCTTCCAAGGAGTCATCGACCTGCTGAAGCAGAAGGCGATTGTCTATCGCGACGACACGCTGGGAGCCGACTACGATGTGGTCGAAATCCCCGACGCCTACCGCACGGCGGCCCGAAACGCGCGCGAGCAGCTCATTGAGACGCTGGGCGAAGTCGACGACCAGGTGATGGAAAAGTATGTGCACGGTGAGGAGGTAACGGAGCAGGATCTCCGCCGCGCGCTGCGCCAGCATACTATTGCGATGCGGATCTTCCCGGTGCTCTGCGGCTCCGCCTTCAAGAACAAAGGCGTGCAGGTGCTGTTGGATGCGGTGGTGGACTACCTGCCTTCGCCCGTTGATATCCCGCCCGTCGAGGGCACCCGACCCGGCACCGACGAGATCATTACCCGGCCAGCCAGCGACGATGCCCCCTTCGCCGCCCTGGTCTTCAAGATTATGACGGATCCCTTCGTGGGACAGCTGGCTTTTCTTCGTGTGTATTCTGGCACCCTGCAGAACGGCGATAGCGTCTACAACCCACGGCGCGACCGGCGCGAGCGCGTCGGCCGGCTGCTGAAGATGCACGCCAACAAACGCGAGGAAATCAGCGAGGTTCGCGCCGGCGATATTGCCGCGGCGGTGGGGCTGAAGAGCGTCTCGACCGGTGACACGATCTGCGCCGAGAGCGATCCGATCGTTCTAGAGGCCATGGAGTTCCCGGCGCCGGTGATCTCGGTGGCGATCGAGCCGAAAACCAAGGCGGACCAGGAGAAGATGGGAACGGCGCTCGCCAAACTGACCCAGGAGGATCCGACGTTCAAGGTCCACACCGACGCGGACACCGGGCAGACGCTGATTTCCGGTATGGGCGAGCTGCACCTCGAGATTCTGGTGGACCGCATGATGCGGGAATTCAACGTGGCGGCCAGTGTGGGGCGTCCGCAGGTGGCCTATCGCGAGACCATTCGCACCGTCGCGGAGGGTGAAGGGCGTTACGTGCGGCAGACCGGCGGCCGGGGACAATACGGCCACGTGCATCTGCGGATTGAGCCGCTGGATCACCTCGACCCCGCCGCCATTGCCGAACTGACCCAGAAGAAACCACTCAACAAGTTCGACCCTGATCTGAATCTCCTCTTTCTTGACGAAATCGTGGGAGGAGCGATCCCACGAGAGTATATTCCGCCGGTCTACGACGGCATCCGCGAGGCCATGGAGGCTGGCGTTCTGGCGGGCTACGAGATGACAGGAGTCAAGGCGACTTTGTTCGACGGGAGCTACCACGAGGTAGACTCGTCCGAGCTGGCGTTCAAGATCGCCGGCTCGCTGGGGTTCAAGGAGGCGGCGCGCAAGGCCCATCCGGTGCTGCTGGAGCCGGTCATGAAGGTGGAAGTGGTAGTGCCGGAAGAGTTTATGGGGGATGTGTTGGGCGACTTGAGCTCGCGGCGCGGCCACATTGAGGGCATGGAGAGGCGCGGTTCCACCCAGATCCTCCGCGCGACGGTGCCCCTGGCCGAGATGTTCGGCTACGCCACTGACCTGCGATCGCGCACCCAAGGGCGGGCCTCCTATACCATGCATTTTCTGAAGTACGAGCAAGTACCTGACCACATTGGCGAAGAAGTGATCGCCAAGGTGCAAGGCAGAGCCGTAGGCACGTAAGTGCCCGGCTCGTAAGCAAATCCAAGTTATGAGGCAATAAAGCGATGGCCAAGGAAAAATTTGATCGGTCGAAACCACACATGAATATCGGGACGATCGGTCACATTGACCACGGCAAGACGACGCTGACAGCTGCCATTACTAAGGTGCTCTCCAAGCAAAACCCCAAGGTCAAGTTTCGGCCGTTCGACTCGATTGACAACGCGCCGGAAGAGAAGGCGCGGGGGATCACGATTGCCATTGCCCACGTCGAATACGAGACGAAGAACCGACACTACGCCCACGTCGATTGCCCCGGACACGCCGACTACATCAAGAACATGATCACTGGGGCGGCGCAGATGGACGGGGCGATTCTGGTGGTGGCAGCGACGGACGGGCCAATGCCGCAAACGCGGGAGCACGTCCTGCTGGCTCGCCAAGTGAACGTTCCCTACATCGTGGTCTTCATGAACAAGTGCGATATGGTGGAGGACCCGGAGTTGCTGGACCTGGTCGAGGTGGAGGTGCGGGACCTGTTGTCGAAATACGGCTTCCCCGGCGACAAGGTGCCAGTGATACGCGGTAGCGCCCTCAAGGCTCTGGAAGGCGACCCGAAATGGGAGAAGTCGATCGAGGAACTAATGGAAGCAGTGGACACGTACATCCCGCTGCCGCAGCGCGAGATCGACAAGCCGTTCCTGATGCCGGTCGAGGATATCTTTTCCATCTCTGGCCGCGGCACGGTGGTGACGGGACGCGTGGAGCGCGGCAGGGTGCGGGTGGGCGAAGAGGTGGAGATTGTCGGACTGCGCCCGGAGCCATTCCGGCGCGTGGTGACCGGCGTGGAAATGTTCAAGAAGCTCTTGGACGAGGGCCAAGCCGGCGACAACATCGGCGTGCTGCTGCGCGGCACGGAGAAGGACGAAGTCGAGCGCGGCATGGTGCTCTCCAAGCCGGGTTCCATCACGCCACACACCCGGTTCCGAGCCGAGACTTACATCTTGACCAAGGAGGAAGGGGGCCGGCATACGCCTTTCTTCAATGGCTACCGACCGCAGTTCTACTTCCGGACCACCGACGTGACCGGCGTGGCCCACCTGCCTCCGGGCACAGAAATGGTGATGCCGGGCGACAACGTTAACCTGGAGATCGAGCTGATCGCTCCCATCGCCATGGAGAAGGGGTTGCGGTTCGCGATCCGTGAAGGCGGCCACACGGTTGGTGCCGGATCCGTTACCGAAGTGCTGCAGTAAGGATTGGCAATGCTTCACGAGAAGATTCGAATCCGGCTGAAGGCGTACGACCATCGGGTGCTGGACCAGGCGGCGGCGGAGATCGTGTCGACCGCCAAGCGCAACGGCGCTTCGGTTACCGGGCCCGTCCCCTTGCCCACTGTCATTAACAAATATTGCGTGCTGCGTTCGCCGCATACTGACAAGAAGTCGCGCGAGCAATTCGAGATCCGGACGCACAAGCGTCTGGTGGACATTCTCGAGCCCACGCAAGAGACGATTTCCGCGCTGGCTAAGCTCGATCTGCCGGCGGGCGTGGACATCTCCATTAAGGCGTTTGGCAAGGAACACAGCCACTGAGTGGCCGACGAGTATGGTGGACGGAATTTTGGGCAAAAAGCTGGGCATGACCCAAGTCTTTCGGGAAAACGGCGACCTGCTGGCGGCTACCGTCCTGAAGGCAGGGCCGTGTGTCGTGATTCAGCGCAAGACGACCGCCAAGGACGGCTACGAGGCGGTTCAGCTCGCGCTGGTCGAGGTGCCTGGCCCGAAGCACGTCAACAAAGCGCTGGAAGGTCATTTCAAGAAAGCGGGAGCGAATCCGGCGCGCTTCCTGCGGGAAGTGCGTTTGACCTCTGGCGAGGAGAGCATTAAGCCTGGCGACAAAGTCTTGGTCGATCAGTTCAAGGTGGACCAGCGCGTGGACGTGACGGGCGTCTCCAAGGGGCGGGGCTTTGCTGGCTTTCACAAGCGCCATCACTTCGGTGGCGGCGCCGCCTCCCATGGCTCGATGTTCCACCGCGCACCCGGCTCGATTGGAGCGTCGGCTTTTCCCTCTCGCGTCCTCCCGGGAATGAAGGCCGCCGGACATATGGGCACGGATCGGGTCACGGTGCGCAACCTGAGGATCCTACAGGTGCTCCCGGAGGAGAATGCTTTGGTGGTCGAAGGCGCTGTGCCAGGTCCGGATGGCGGTTACGTGGTGGTACGAAAGGCCAAGGCTCCGCACCCGTGAACACTCCGGGCGCGGCGACCGAAGGCACAAGGCAACTGAACATGGCGACCGTGGACGTGAAAAACCTCGAAGGGCAAACGGTCAGACAACTGGAGCTGGCGGACGCCATTTTCTGCGCACGGCCCAACCAAAGCCTGTTGTGGCAGGTAGTGAAGGCCTATCTCGCCAGCCAGCGGCGCGGCACGCACAAGACGAAGAGCCGCGGAGAGGTGAGCGGTGGCGGAAAAAAGCCCTGGAGGCAAAAAGGAACGGGGCGGGCGCGCGCGGGGAGCGTCCGCAGCTCCCTGTGGCGCCATGGCTCGATTGCTCATGGTCCAGTCCCGCGCGACTATTCCAGTAAACCGCCAAAGAAGATGCTGCGTGGGGCGCTGCGTTCGGCGCTGGCAGCCCGGTTCCAGGAGCAGAAACTTACGGTGGTGGATAACTTGGCGCTGCCTGAAGCTAAAACCAAGCTGTTCGCTCGCGCCTTGACCAGACTGAATGTCGGCAAGTCGGTGCTGGTGGTCAACGATGTGGCGAACCGCAACCTGGAGCTCTCTTCCCGCAACATCCGGGGATGCGAGCTGCAGTTGCATCATAACCTCCATCCCTATCACGTATTGAGCCACGAGGGATTATTAATCTCCGAAGGGGCTTTGGTGCGGCTCCAGGAGTCGCTACGATGACGAAGAATCCGTACCAGGTTTTGCTGAAGCCCGTGATCACCGAGAAAGGTTTGGATGTGAAGGAGCGGGCGCGAACGTTGGTGTTTCGTGTTCATCGCGACGCCAACAAGATGGAGATCAAGCAGGCGGTTCAGGCGGTTTACAAGGTGAAGGTTGAGTCGGTGCACACCGCGCATTTTCACGGCAAGTTGCGGCGTCGTGGGCGGACGTTTGGCTATAGCCCGGATTGGAAGAAGGCTTATGTGAAACTTCGCGCGGGCGAGAAGATGCCGGAACAGGTGGAAGGCGTTTGAGTTGGCTCGGAGCGAAGCGAAGCTGCGCGGCGGGATGTGATCGATGGGGATAAAAACCTACAGGCCGTACACCGAAACACGGCGGTTTCAGACTGGGTTGACGTTTGACGAGATCACGACCACCCGGCCATATCGCCCGCTGCTGGAACCGAAGAAGCGCATCTCCGGGCGTAATAACCAGGGCCAGCTGACCATCTGGCATCGCGGCGGGGGCCACAAGCGTCGCTACCGGATTATTGATTTCAGGCGCGACAAATTCGGGATTCCGGCTCGCGTGGCGACTATCGAATACGATCCCAACCGCTCGGCGTTCATTGCCCTGCTCCACTACGCCGACGGTGAGAAGCGATACATTCTCCAGCCGGCCGGATTGAAGGTAGGGGATCGTGTGGTTTCTGGGCCTGATGCGGACATTGTGGTAGGGAACGCGCTACCACTGCGGAACATTCCCGCGGGCACCGTCATTCATAATATCGAGCTGCGGGCGGGCAAGGGCGGCCAGTTGGTGCGCAGTGCGGGAGGTGCCGCACAGCTTCTCTCCAAGGAAGGCGACTACGCGCAGGTACGTCTGCCTTCGGGCGAAGTTCGGCTGGTACACCTCGACTGCATGGCGTCGATCGGACAGGTAGGTAATGTCGATCATGAGAACATTAGCATCGGCAAGGCGGGGCGACGGCGCTGGCTGGGCATTCGCCCGACGGTGCGCGGGGTGGCGATGAATCCCGTGGACCATCCGTTGGGCGGAGGCGAAGGGAAAACCTCAGGCGGCAGGCATCCGGTAACGCCGTGGGGCCAGCCGACACGGGGTTATAAGACGCGGCGCAACCGGTTGACGGACCGCTTCATTGTGAAGCGTCGCGAAAAGAAGTGAGGAGGATCGGTTGGGTAGGTCGCTCAAGAAAGGTCCTTTCGCGGATCAGCACCTGGTGAAAAAGATCGAGCTGCTGAACCGACGGTTCGAGAAGAAGGTGGTAAAGACGTGGTCGCGACGGTCGACGATCTTTCCGGAGATGGTCGGGCACACGATCGCGGTCCACAACGGGAAGAAATTTATCCCCGTCTATATCACGGAGAACATGGTGGGGCATAAGCTGGGAGAATTCGCCCCCACCCGCACGTTCAAGGGACACAGCGTCAAGACGGCTACGGAGAGGACGGCGTCGGCGGCGCCTCCACCGGGTGCGGCAGCACCCCGCGCGGTGCCCTCTGGCAGCGGTGCCAGCTCGTAGTGACGCCAGAGGTTGGGAGCGTTTGGACGAGGAATCGATGGAAGCGCGAGCGACGGCCAAGTTTGTCCGTGTGTCACCGCAGAAGGCGCGCCTCGTGGTGGACCTGATTCGTGGACAGAATGTAGGGGACGCCCTGAGCATCCTGCGGTTCACGAAGAAGCGGGTGACGCGGGAAGTCGAGAAAGTGCTTCGGTCGGCGATTGCTAATGCGGAACAGAAGTCGGAAGCTGTTGACGTCGACCGACTGGTGGTCTCTCGCGCTTACGTGGGGGACGCACCACGGCTGAAGCGAATCCGGCCCGCGCCCATGGGGCGTGCGTACCGCTACCAGCGCCGTCTGAGTCACATCACCGTGGTGGTGGAGGAGAGGGGCGAGCGCCAATGAGAAGCAGTGCGGCCAAGACAAGCTCGGCCGGGGACCGCCCTGCAGGAGGCTAGAGTGGGACAGAAAGTTCACCCTTACGGGTTTCGTCTCGGCTACAACAAGACCTGGAAGTCGCGCTGGTTTGCGAGGCGCGAGTACTCGGAGCTACTACACGAGGACTTGAAGCTGAAGAAGGAGCTGAAGGAGAAGTTGAGCAGCGCGGGCGTGGCTTCGGTAGAAATCGAGCGGCCCGGTAACAAACTGAAGATCACCATTCACACCGCCCGGCCTGGAATCATCATTGGCCGAAAGGGAGCCGAGATCGACCGTTTGCGCCAGGAAATCCAGAAGCGCACCGGCCGGGAAGTGCTGCCGATTAATATCCAGGAGGTGCGCCGCCCAGAGCTGAATGCGCAACTGGTGGCGGAATCGATAGCCCTGCAGCTAGAGAAGCGCGTAGCCTTCCGGCGCGCCATGCGCAAGGCGGTCGACTCGGCGCTGCGCTTCGGCTGCAAAGGAATCAAGGTGCGCTGCGGAGGCCGGTTGAACGGGGCCGAGATCGCCCGCGCCGAGTGGTACCTGCAGGGTCGACTGCCACTGCACACGTTGCGGGCCGATATCGACTTCGGCATGGCGGAGGCAAAGACAACTTACGGCGTGATTGGGGTCAAGTGCTGGATCTACAACGGCGAGATCCTCGCGCAAAAGAAGCGGCCGGAGCCGCAACCGGCCTTTGCCGGCCCGGTGACAGCGAGCGCCGCAGCCAGCTAAAAGGGCAGCGCCCGTCGCACCCGAATAGAGAAGCTGAAGCATGTTGATGCCCAGCAAGGTGAAATATCGGAAGCAGCAGCGCGGCCGGATGCGGGGGAAGGCCTGGCGCGGCTCATCGCTTTCCTTTGGCGACTACGGGCTGAAGGCCATCGAGCCGGGTTGGATTACTGCCCGGCAGATCGAGGCCAGCCGCGTCGCCATCATGCGGTTCATCAAACGCGGGGGCAAGCTCTGGATTCGGGTCTTTCCCGATAAGCCCGTCACCAAGAAGCCGGCAGAAACGCGCATGGGGAAGGGTAAAGGGGCACCGGAATTTTGGGTGGCCGTCGTCAAGCCGGGCCGCATTCTATTTGAGATGGAGGGAGTGAACGAAGCTGACGCGCGAGAGGCCCTGCGGCTGGCCAGCCACAAGCTCTGTGTGAAGACACAGTTCGTGGGTCGGAGCGCGGGGCACTAGTTCGACGCACCATTGTGGGACTGGAGTCGAAGGATGGCGAAGACGCGGCTGACGTTGATCAAGGAGCTGAAGGATCAGATGCGCGAAGCGCCGCTGGAGGAGGTCCGCGCTAAGGCGCTCGAGCTCGAGGGGCAGCTGGCAAAGCTGCGGTTTCAGCTTGCCGCTGGCCAAACGGACACGGTGCGCAAGATTCGCGAACTCCGGCGTGATGTGGCGCGCCTGAAGACGATTGTTCGCGAACGGGAGATTGCGGCCGCCCCGACAGGCCCGGCGGTGCGGTGAAGCCCATGGGAAACAAGCGACAGCAGAAAGTCGGCACGGTGTCCAGCAACAAGATGCAGAAGACGGTGGTGGTGACCGTGGAACGGCAGGTGATCCATCCGCTTTACAAGCGCGTCGTGCGCCGTTCGAAGAAATTTATGGCTCACGACGAGCACAATGAGTGTCGCGTCGGAGACGTAGTGCGAATCGAGGAGACGCGGCCGCTGAGTGCGCGCAAGCGCTGGCGGGTGGTGGAGATCGTGGTGCGGGCGGAACAAGTCGAGCCCGTGCCGGAGGGTGAAGCATGATCGGGATGAGGACTATCCTGCGGGTGGCTGACAATTCCGGCGCTCGTAAGCTTTCCTGCATCCTTCCGTTGGGTGGTGATGTCGGCTTGCAGGCAGGCTTGGGCGACGTCGTCACTGCCTCGGTCAAGGAGGCGGCGCCCGACAGCCCGATTCCCAAGGGTAAGGTGGTGAAATGCGTGATCGTGCGCATGAGGAAGGAACAGCGCCGGCGCGACGGCAGCTACATCCGCTTCGATGAGAACGCCGCCGTGCTGATCAATGAGGCTGGCGAGCCTGTGGGTACGCGTGTCTTCGGCCCAGTGGCCCGCGAGCTGCGCGAGAAGAAGTTCCTAAAGATCGTGTCGTTGGCTCCTGAGGTGCTGTAGATGGCGATTGGGCTGGATATTCGGAAGAATGATGAGGTGCGGGTGATCGCGGGGCGCGACCGCGGGAAGACCGGCCGGGTGCTGGAGGTCGAGCCGCGTAAGCGCCGGCTCTATGTGGAGCACGTGAACATGATCAAGCGTCATACACGTCCCAACCCGGCCAAACAGATTCGCGGAGGCATCCTGGAGAAGGAAGGCCCGATCCACATCTCGAATGTTGCCTTGGTGTGCGGCGACTGTGGTCCCACGCGCATCCAGCACCGGCAAACGGCTGCCGGCAAGAAGGTGCGTGTATGCGCGAAATGCGGCAAGGTGCTCGACAAATAGTGATAGTGATGGACTGAAGCTGGCGAAATGAGGCCCACGGTGAGGGAGCGGGCGGATGACTCCGAGGCTCAAAGAACGCTACAAGAAAGAAGTCGTTCCCGCGTTAATGAAGGAGTTTAAGTACGCGAACGTGATGGCGGTGCCGCGGCTGCGCAAGGTGGTGATCAACATGGGGCTGGGCGAGGCCATCCAAAATGCCAAGCTGCTGGACGCGGCCACACGCGAGCTGGCACAGATTACCGGGCAGAAGCCAGTCATCACGCGGGCGCGGAAATCGGTGGCTAACTTCAAGCTGCGGAAGAACATGCCGATTGGCGCCATGGTCACCTTGCGTGGCGACCGCATGTACGAGTTCCTAGATCGGCTGGCGAACGTTGCGTTGCCGCGGGTGCGCGACTTTAGGGGATTGTCATCGCGGGCCTTCGACGGCCGCGGCAACTACACGCTGGGGCTGCAGGATCAGCTTGTGTTTCCCGAGGTCGATTACGCCAAGGTGGAGAAAATCAAAGGCATGAACATCTCGATTGTGACCGATGCCCGAACTGACGCGGAGGGTCTCGCCCTGTTGCGCCACCTTGGCTTGCCTTTTCGGCAAGATGCACGGCGACCGTCAGCGGCCACTGCCGAAGAGGCGAAAGGATAGCACATGGCTCGCGCTTCTCAGATGGCCAAGCTGCTGAAGAGGCCTAAATTTGAGATTCGGCATCGGAACCGATGCCGGATCTGCGGGCGGCCGCGTGGCTTCCTGCGCAAGTTTCAGATGTGCCGACTCTGCTTCCGGCAGCTTGCCTTAAAGGGAGACATCCCTGGGGTGATCAAATCGAGCTGGTAGAGCACGAGAACTGCGGCGCGGAAGGCCAGGCGGCCAGCGCCGCCAGAGAGGTTGCGATTTTATGGGAGTTGTAACGGACCCGGTGGCCGACCTACTGACGCGTATCCGCAACGCGATTCGGGCGCGCCACGCTAGAGTGGATGTACCTAGCTCTAAGCTCAAAGTGGAGATTGCACGGATTCTTAAGGAGGAAGGCTATATCAGCAGTTTTAAGGTGGTTGAAGAGGGAAAAAAGAAGACCCTTCGGGTAGTTCTGCGTTACGGGCCGGATGGGGAAAGCGCTATTGCTTCACTCGAACGGGTATCACGGCCCGGACGGCGGGTGTATGTGGGTGCCCGGGAGATTCCTCGTGTTTTGGGAGGGCTGGGTATCGCCATTCTGACGACGCCGCGTGGCGTCATGACAGGCAAGAAGGCGCGACGCGCGGGCGTTGGCGGCGAGTTACTGTGTAACATTTCCTGAGCCCGGCAGGACCCGGGACTTTTGGGGACTCGGGGAAAGCGATGTCAAGAATCGGAAACAAGCCCATCCAGATTCCTCCAGGAGCAGCGGTCGAGCTGGATGGCAGCACAGCGGTGGTAAAGGGAGCAAAGGGAACTTTGCGCGTTGGCATCCCGGCCGGAATCCGTGTCGAGAGGCAGGATTCGAAACTGGTACTGCGGCGCGACAGCGACGAACACCGGGCGCTGCATGGGTTAGCTCGCAGCTTACTCGCTAACGCGCTGAAGGGTGTTACCGAGGGGTTCGAAAAGCATCTCGACATTGTCGGCGTCGGATACCGCGCTGAAGTCAAGGGCCAGACCCTGGTGCTGGCCCTCGGCTACTCGCACCCCGTGGAATTCCCACTGCCGCCCGGAATATCGGCGAGCGTCGAGAAGCAAACGCATATCGTACTGCGCGGCGTGGATAAGCAGGCGGTGGGGCAGGTGGCGGCCAACGTCCGAGCGGTGCGGCCTCCCGATCCCTACAAGAACAAAGGTGTGCGCTATACGGGCGAGCCATTGAAGAAGAAGGTGGGTAAGGCAGCGGCCGGTGCGGCCAAACAATAGACGAGCGAAAGCGCTGATTGGACTTGTTCTACCCATTGAACTCAGGGGGCTTGAATCGTGCTACAAGCTGCTTCGCGAAACGCCATGCGACGGCGGATTCACCTGCGCATCCGCAAACGGGTGCAGGGCCGCGCCCAGCGTCCTCGGCTGAGCGTCTTTCGCTCCTTGAAGCATATCTACGCCCAGATCATTGATGACACGAGAGCGCGAACGCTGGTCTCCGCTTCCTCGCTGGATACCGAGTTACGACAAACAATGAAGAGTGGCGGCAATGTCGCAGCCGCTAGGCAGGTGGGAAGAATCTTGGCCGAGCGGGCCAAGGCAGCGGGCATCACCCAGGTCGTATTTGACCGCGGCGGGTATGCCTATCACGGGAGGGTGAAAGCCCTGGCGGAGGCAGCCCGCGAGGGCGGACTGAAGTTTTGATCACGGAGGAGTATTTGGCTCGGCGTATCGACGCGGCTGGTCTCACGCTGAAAGATCAGGTCATTTCCATTAACCGGGTCACCAAGGTGGTGAAGGGGGGTAAGAACCTCAGCTTCTCGGCTCTGGTGGTGGTCGGCGACGGCAGTGGTCACGTGGGATACGGGGCGGGCAAGGCACGTGAAGTTCCCATGGCCATCCGCAAAGCGATCGAGGCCGCTAAGAAGGCCCTGGTGAAAGTGAACATTACATCTACGTCGATACCCCATGCGGTCGTGGGGCACTTCGGAGCTGGCAAGGTTCTGCTGAAGCCTGCGCCTCCGGGTACGGGAGTGATTGCCGGAGGTGCTGTGCGTGCGGTAGTCGAAGCAGCGGGCATTCAAAATGTGCTGACCAAATCGCTCGGTACCACCAATCCGCATAATGTGGTGAAGGCCACCATGGACGCGCTGCTGAAGTTGCGCAATTCGGAAGAAGTGGCGGCCACGCGCGGGAAGGCATTAGAAGAAATCACGGCCTAGGGAACATCATGCATTCTGGGTATCTCTGGGGTGGTGCGGTCCGCTGAGCGACCCGGTGGCGCGCCAGCCTGCAAGAGATACGCGTTGTCCAGGCCCCGGTTTTACTAAGAACCGATGAGAGAAAATGGAACAATTCGGATCAAGTGGGTGCGGAGTGGAATCGGCTTTGATCGCCGGCAGCGCCGAGTAATTCGCGGTCTGGGCCTCCGGCGGTTACACCAAGTGGTCGAGCCACCAGATGTACCGCAGGTCCGCGGCATGGTAGCCAAAGTGGCGCACCTGGTGGAGGTTTTATCCGCGGACAGCCAGACGCGCCACTGCGATCTCCCGGAATACGTAGTTCGTGCCGCGGCGGGTCACGCGCCGTCGCTGCAGGCCGCTCGCGAATCAGGTGAGCCGCGATCGCCGGAACCGGAAAAGGGTAGCGAGGTGACAAATCAAGCCCGTAGCTCCAGCCCTGATGGCTCGGTTGAAGGCGAGTGCAGCGGCGCGGCTAGCAGGTGAAGCGAATATGGTGATACACGTCGGCACACTGGTTCCTCCCCGCGGCGCACACAAGCGACGCAAGCGAATCGGCCTGGGCATGGGTTCGGGGCACGGCAAAACGGCTACGCGCGGGTCCAAGGGACAAGGCTCGCGCACGGGATCACGCCTGCGGCCCGGCTTTGAGGGTGGCCAGATGCCGCTGCAGCGCCGCCTTCCCAAGCGGGGATTCACGAATATCTTTAAGAAGCATTACGCCTTGGTGAATGTGGGTGACCTTGAGGGCTTTGAAGCGGGGCAGAAGGTGAGCCCTGAACTTGTGTTAGAACGCGGTCTGGTGCGGAAGTTGGCTGATGGTATTAAGGTGCTGGGCGATGGTGAGCTTAAGAAGCCACTTCACGTCTGCGCTCATGCCTTCTCGCGGGCAGCCCGGGCCAAGATCGAGGGTGCGGGGGGCAAGGTCGAGGTGATTTCCGCATGATTCAGACGCTGAAGAGCATCACGGAAATCCCCGATCTGCGCAAGCGACTGACCTTCACGCTGATCATCCTGGCGGTCTATCGCCTTGGGGCTTTTATTCCCACTCCCGGCATCAACACGGTTGTCTTCGAACAGTTTTTTAACCAGATGGCGGGAGGGCTTTTCGGACTACTCTCGATGTTCTCTGGCGGAAGCCTGCGGCGCCTCACGGTCTTCGCCCTGGGTATCATGCCGTATATTACGGCATCGATCATCTTGCAGTTGCTAGGCGTGGTGTCGCCCACACTGGAGAAGCTGCAGAAGGAGGGCGAGCTAGGGCGGAAGAAGATTACCGAGTACACGCGCTGGATGACGGTGGGCCTGAGCGCATTCCAGGCCTTCGGAATTGCCATCACGCTTCAGCGGCAGCCCAACATGGTAGTCCATCCGGGCTTTGGGTTTGTGTTCAATACAGTGCTCACGCTGACCACCGGCGCCGTTTTCATTATGTGGCTAGGCGAGCAGATCACGGCCCGCGGCATCGGCAACGGGATGTCGCTGCTCATTTTCGCGGGAATCGTCGTCGGTCTGCCACGCGCCGTAAATGATCTCTACCAGAAAGTTTTTGTGACGCGGGTCTGGAGCTTCCCCGTTCTGCTGCTGCTGCTGGCGTTCATGCTGGTGATCGTAGCTTTTATCGTCTACGTGGAGCGGGGCGAGCGTCGCATCCCTATCCAGTACGCGAAAAGGATCGTAGGGCGCAAGGTGGTGGGTGGGGTGTCCACCCACTTGCCGCTCAAGGTCAACAGTGGCGGGGTGATGCCGATCATCTTTGCGGTCTCGCTGCTGACGTTTCCCCAGACCGTGGGGCTCTTCTGGCGGAGCGGTGTCGTGGCCCGGGCTGTCAACGCCTTCTTGAGCCTGTTTGCCTACGGCGAACCTCTGTACACCTTGTCTTACGTTGTGCTCATCATGTTCTTCGCACACTTCTATTTGTCGATCATTTACAACCCCGACGAGGTGGCCGACAACATCCGCAAGCAAGGGGGCTTCATCCCGGGCATCCGGCCGGGCAAGCGGACGGCCGATTACCTGGACGATGTGCTGACCAAGATCACCTGGGTGGGCGGTGCCTACCTGGCGATCATCGCGCTGATTCCGGAGATTATGCTGGCCGGTCTGCGCCTCAATCATTTGCCGGCGTGGCTGGGCGGTAACTGGTTTGACGCGCATCTGCCGCCCTGGCTACTGCACGGGCTCAATGTCCAGTTTTATTTCGGCGGCACGTCCTTGCTGATTGTCGTGGGCGTGGCCATGGACTTTGTGCAGCAGGTGGAAGCACAACTCATCATGCGGCATTACGAGGGGTTCCTAAAGAAAGGCCGCATTCGCGGTCGGCGGGCTGCATCCTGAGGGCGAGGACGCGGCGCCGATGCGGGCACGAGCGTTGATCCTGCTGGGAGCTCCCGGGGCGGGCAAGGGAACTCAAGCCCGGGGGTTGGCCCAACACTTCGGCATCGCGCATATCTCGACCGGTGACATCTTGCGCCACGCCGTCAGTGCGCGGACGCCCCTGGGCTTGGCGGCGCAGCGGGAAATGGAGGCGGGCCATCTCGTTCCCGATCGTATCGTCAACGGCCTTGTAAGAGAGCGGCTGGCCCAGCCGGATGCCGCTCGCGGCTTTGTGCTGGACGGCTTTCCGCGCACCTTGGCGCAGGCTCGATACCTAGATCGTCTTTTGCGCGCACAGGGATGGGGCCGCCCTCTGGTGCTCAACCTGCGCACCGACGAGGACATACTTCGCAAGCGTATGACCGGGCGCCGTACTTGTCCGGTTTGCGGCGAAATCTATAACATATATTTTAACCCGCCGCAGAATGACGCCATGTGCGACCGCGAGTGCGCCAAACTGATTCACAGGGCGGATGACCATGAAGAAGTAGTTGGGCAGCGATTGGCGGCCTATGAGGCACAGACCAAGCCCCTGATCGAGTATTACAGCCGGCGTAAGCTGCTGCACCATATCGACGGGAACGGAAAGCCCGAATCAGTCGCCCGGGAGCTGTACAGTTTCCTCCGGGACCCATGATTATTTGCAAGTCGCAGGCGGAGATCGAGAAGATGCGGCGCAGCGGACGCATCGCCCGGCAAATTCTGGTAGAAACCGGCGAGCGTGTCCGGCCGGGGATTACCACCTGGGAGCTGGAAGAGTTCGTGGCCAGGCGTATGAACCAGCTGGGAGTCAAACCGGCCTTCAAGGGCTACCGTGGCTATCCTTGTTGCCTGTGCGCCTCCGTCAACGAACAGGTCATCCACGGCATCCCCGGGGAGCGGCGCCTGAAGGAGGGCGATATCGTCGGCCTCGACTTGGGCGTCATCCTGGACGGCTATTATGGAGATTCAGCATTGACCGTTCCGGTCGGAGAAATCTCGCCGGCGCTCCAGCGCCTTCTCCGCGTGACGCAGGAGGCCCTCGATTTGGCCATTGCCCAGGCGCGGGTTGGGAACCGGCTTGAAGATATTTCTTCGGCCATTCAGCAGTACGTCGAGGAAAACGGGTACTCGGTGGTGCGCGAGTTTGTCGGCCACGGCATTGGCCGCTCTTTGCACGAAGAGCCGAGCGTACCCAACTATGGTCGCCCGGGCCATGGACCTAAACTCAAGGAGGGCATGGTGCTGGCTATCGAGCCCATGGTAAATATGGGCGGCGCGGAAGTACGGCTGCTCGATGACCAGTGGACAGCCGTAACCGCAGACGGGGGCTACTCGGCCCACTTCGAGCACATGGTAGCGATAACTCGCAACGGCCCAGACATTTTGACTCGGCTGTAGCGCCTCTCGGTGTGAATTGGGGTCGGAATCGCGGCCCGGCTTGTGTGCGTGCCTAAGATCGATAGGATAGAACGCCATATACTTCGCGAAACGAGCAAACGTTTCCCGCGGTACGAAGCTAACGAGATAGAATCTAAACCAGGGACACTAGCATGAGTGGACAGATTGCGGAGGGGCAGGGAGGCGATAGGTAACAAGACTATGCGAAGCAACAGCCGCAGCGACTCTGGTAAGAGCGGTTCTCACCGGGGCTCGGAGTCGCAAAACAAATCAAAGGCAACGGCCAAGGAAGAAGCCATTGAGGTTATGGCAACGGTGATTGAGCCGCTGCCGAACGCGATGTTCCGCGTGGAACTGGAGAACAAGCACCGCGTGCTGGCGCACATCTCTGGCAAGATGAGGAAAAACTTCATTCGCATCCTGCCGGGTGACAAGGTAGCGGTTGAGCTATCTCCTTATGATCTGACGCGGGGGCGTATCGTGTACCGCTACAAGTAACGCTGCCAGCCTCCCGTGGGGTTTCCCGAGCGCTGGAGAAGAGTGAGCCGCGAGATGAAAGTTCGGTCATCGGTGCGCAGAATTTGTTCGAAGTGCAAGATCATTCGCCGGCGCGGTGTAGTGCGGGTGATCTGTGTCAATTCGAAGCACAAACAGAGGCAAGGGTAGGACCCTTAAGCGAGGAAGCCGCCCCGGGACTCTTCCTCTTGGAGGTCGAGTATGGCTCGCATTGCAGGTGTCGACTTGCCCCGCGCCAAGCGCGTGGAGATCGGCCTGACCTACATTTACGGAATCGGCCGGGCGCGATCGCTTTCGATTTTAGCGCGCGCGGGCGTGAATCCGGACCGGAAGGTAGGCGAGCTTACGGACGATGAAATCACACGCATTCGCCAGGTGATCGAAGAAGAGGGTGGAGTGGAAGGCGACCTTCGCAAGGAGATTGCGCTCTCCATTCGCCGGCTTATCGAAATCGGGTCTTACCGTGGCCTGCGGCACCGGCGCAATTTGCCAGTTCGCGGGCAGCGGACGCATACCAACGCCCGCACTCGTAAGGGCCCCCGCCGAGGCACTATAGCGAACAAGAAGCGGTCAACCGCCAAGACATAGGGTGGGGCGGAGAGGTAGGACGCACCAAGCGGAGTGATCTTAACCAGAGGACTAAGGGTCAAACGCATATAGAGAGGTGGCATGGCCAAAGCAGCGCCCAAAGCAGGCAAGAAGAAGGCGTTCAAGAAGAAGGAACGCCGGGTGGTCCCGAGCGGCGTCGTTCATATCCAGGCGACGTTCAACAACACGTTGATCAGTATCACGGACCCGGATGGGCGCGTCGTGTGCTGGTCGAGCGCTGGGGCGCTGGGATTCAAAGGGTCGCGCAAGGGAACTCCATTCGCTGCGCAACAGGCAGCCCTGCGCGCTGCCAATGCTGCCCGCGACCATGGCATGCGCAGCGTCGATGTCCGAGTGAAGGGACCCGGAGCAGGCCGCGAGTCAGCTATCCGTGCCCTGGCCACGGCGGGAATCGAAGTACGCAGCATCAAGGATGTTACGCCCATCCCGCACAACGGTTGCCGCCCTCCGAAGCGTCGAAGGGTTTAGGCGGGTTGCTTACGGCCGACTGTTGATGTCTGTTGATCGAGAACGGGCCGGTTGGCGGTGAGCGGAAAGTGCTTGGGATTTGGAGAGGAGGATTATCTTGGCAAGGTATCGTGATGCCGTATGCCGGCTCTGCCGCCGCGAAGGCACAAAGCTCTTTCTTAAGGGTCAGCGCTGCTTGACGGAGAAGTGCGCAATCGAGAGGCGTAATTTTGCTCCAGGGCAGCACAGCAAGGCGCGGCGCCCTAAGCTGGTCGGATATGGTCTCCAGTTGCGCGAGAAGCAGAAGGTGCGGCGCCTTTACGGTATTCTGGAAGACCAGTTTCGTGGCTACTTTGAGAAGGCAGCGGCGTCGAAGGGTATCACAGGTGAGGCGCTGCTCTCCACGCTGGAGCGCCGGCTGGATAATGTCGTCTACCGGCTGGGGCTGGCCACGTCCCGCGCCGAAGCGAGACAGCTCGTTCGCCACGGCCATATCTTAGTGGCCGGACGTAAGGTCAACGTTCCCTCCTACCAGGTCTCTCCGGCGCAAGAAATTGCTGTTCGCGAAGGGAGTAAGCAGCTAGCGTCCATCCAGCGCGCATTGGATCTGGCCGGAGGCCGAAGCCTGCCCAGCTGGCTGGAATTTGACCGCGAAAAGATGCAAGGGAAGGTATTGTCTCTGCCCAGGCGTGAGGACATCAATTTTCCCATTCAAGAACAGATGATCGTCGAACTTTATTCCAAGTGAGGTGGGTGGGGCGCTGCCGTTGAATCCGCCCTGGTTTGGGACGCGGCTACCAGGTTTTCGACTTCGCAAGGAGCATGAACAATGTGGAAAGGATTTCAAAAACCCAAACGGCTGGTTTGCAATCTGGATACGCTAACGGACAAGTACGGCCAGTTTACGGCTCAACCTTTCGAGCGTGGCTTCGGCACGACGATTGGCACCGCACTGCGCCGTGTACTGTTGTCCTCGATCGAGGGTGCCGCCATTACGGCAGTGAAGATTGAAGGGGTGATGCACGAGTTTTCTTCGATTCCGGGCGTGGTTGAGGATGCTACAGATATCATTTTGAACCTGAAGCAGATTCCCCTGAAGATGCACGTAGAGGGGCCGAAGACCCTTTACTTGAATGTGGACCAGCCGGGTGAAGTGACCTCCGGCATGATTCAGGAAGATCCTGATGTTGAAATCCTGGATAAGGACGTTTACCTCGCGACGGTAAGTGAAGGGGGCAGTCTGCACATGGAGATGCGCGTCAAGATGGGGCGCGGATACGTGTCGGCAGATAAGAACTTTGACGAAGACCTTTCGATTGGCTATATCCCCATCGATTCGGTCCACTCGCCGATTCGCAAAGTAAATCATACCGTCGAGGCAGCGCGCCTGGGTCAAATGACCGACTACGACAAGCTGACGCTCGATGTATGGACGAACGGCGCCATCTCTCCACAGGACGCCATCGGCCTGGCAGCCAAGCTGCTGAAGGATCATATGGCCATCTTTATCAACTTCGAGGAGTCAGCGGACGTCGACACAGTTCCCGCCGAAAAGGCCGTGGCCGTGCGAAATGAGAATCTGGACCGCTCGGTGGAGGAACTCGAGCTATCTGTGAGGTCGTACAACTGCCTCAAGAACGCTAACATCACTACGATTCGCGAACTGGTCAGCAAAACTGAAGCTGAGATGCTGAAGACGAAGAACTTTGGCCGCAAATCTCTCAACGAGATCAAGGAAATCCTAGCGGTGATGGGGTTGAGCCTTGGCATGAAGTTCGATGAGCACGGCAACCCAATACCCCCGACGCAGCAGGAGGCGCCAGCCAGCCTGCCCCCTGAACCGGCTGAATAGCTGAATAAAGGAACGGCCAATGCGACATCGCAACTATGGCAAGAAGCTCAGCCGAAACCCGGCCCATCGTCGCGCTTTGCTGCGGAACCTCGTTACCTCTTTGATCCTTGAAGAGCGTATTGAAACCACGGTCGCCAAGGCTAAGGCAGCGCGGGGCCTGGCAGAAGAGATGATCACCTTGGGCAAGCGTGGCGACCTCCATTCGCGTCGTTTGGCCGCCAGCTACTGCCTGACGGCAGCGGCGGTGAAGAAGCTCTTCGCCGACATTGCCCCGCGATACGCTTCAGTGCCGGGCGGCTACACCCGCATCTTGCGCACAGGCTGGCGCGCTGGAGATGGTGCGGACACCGCTATCCTCGAGCTGGTGGGGACCGACGTGCTCCAGAAGCGCGCGGAAGCCCGAGCCCAGCGAATGGAGCGGCGCCGTCAGCGAGCGGAAGAGGAAGCCCGGGCCGCGCAAGAGCCGGGCACACCTGCTGAGTCGCGAGGGGAGCAGTCGTAGGCCCGCCTTTTATTCCGAAAGCAGCCTGACGGAGCGCGCCGACTAGCCGGCGCCGTTCTTTGCATTGGGCGCGGTTCTTGTGCTCGATGCCAAGCGTTCCTATTCTGAGCTCGTTTGCCGGGCAGCGCAGGCCGACGCCCATCCCTGGTGGCACCCATGTTACCTGACCCTCGCAGGGTCACTCCTCCCGAGACACCGGAATCGCGGTTGCCTGCCAACGTTTGGATTCTCGGTGGGGTGGCGCTGTTCAACGATACGGCCACCGAAATGAGCTACTGGCTGCTGCCACAGTTTCTGGTTGGAGTGCTCAAGGCCGGGCCGGCAGCCTTCGGACTCATTGAAGGTGCGGCGGAGACTGTTGCGAGCCTGGCGCGTCTCGCTTCGGGCTTCGTCTCGGACAGGCTGCGGCGCAGGAAGGTGCTGACCGCCATCGGATACACGATCAGCAACGTGGCGAAGCCGCTGCTGGCCTTGGTGCGCAGTTGGCCGCAGGTGTTCTGGATTCGCTTCTTCGACCGTGCCGCCAAGGGTTTTCGAGCCGCACCGCGCGACGCGCTGATAGCGGACTCAGCGTCTTCCAGCCAACGGGGTGCTGCCTTCGGGCTCCTGCAGAGCATGGACACGGCTGGAGCGATCCTGGGCCCGCTGGGGGCGATTGCGCTGCTGGCCCACTGGGGCGGTAACGTGCGCCGGGTCTTCTGGATAGCGGGTGCACCCGGGCTGGTGAGTTTGCTGCTGGCATGGCTGGCCGTTCGTGAGATTCCTCCGTGCCCGCTGCCGGCCGGCCCGGGGACGCCACCTCGTGAGCCGTGGTTTGGCAATCGCGCTTTGCGTCTGATCCTGCTGGGGAGCGCCGTCTTTGCGCTGGGTAATTCCTCCGATCTGTTTCTCATCCTGCGTGCTGAAAATATCGGGGTTCGCGCTGCCCTGGCGCCGGTGCTGGGACTGGTCTTCAACTTGGTTTACACGGCGGCCAGCTGGCCGGCAGGCGCGCTATCGGACCGCGTTTCGAGGCGCAGCCTGGTGGTGAGCGGCTTTCTGATTTATGCCGTCGTCTACCTGGGCTTTGCGCGTGCCACCTCGCCAAGAATAATGTGGCTGCTTTTCCCCTTCTACGGCCTCTACTACGCGCTCACCGAGGGAGTGTTGAAAGCCTGGATAGCTGATCTTCTCCCCAGCGAATCACGCGCCTCGGCCTTTGGCGTCTTCAACTGGGTCACGGGGGTGTGTGCCTTGCCGGCCAGCACTCTGGCGGGATGGTTGTGGCGGCATTACGCGCCCTCGACACCCTTTTACGTTTCGGCGGCGCTAGCGACAACCGCGGGGGTGCTCCTCCTTCTGGCATAGCGGAGCCGGCAGACCAGGTACACCATCAGAATGCCGACCGCTGCGCCTACCGTGTCGATACCGCAATCGATCAGCGACGGCCCCCGCCCCGGCTCGAACATCTGATGGAACTCGTCGGTTAGCGAATAAAGCGCCGCGATCACGACGCTCCAGCGCGCGACTCGCCCGTTCCACTCGAAGTCAACCCGCCGCAATAGGCTAGCGTAGAGCAAAGCGCCGAGGATCGCGTATTCAGTAACGTGGGCCAGTTTGCGAAACAGGAAGTGGACAGCAGCAAAGGTCATCGGCGCCAGGGAAAGGTGGGCGATCGCCAGCAACTGGCGCAGCAGCCACTCGGAGAGCGCGCCGCCAAACTGCGAAGTGGAGAGGCGGAAGATATTCCCCGCCCAGGCCAAAGTCGCTGCCCAGCGGATGGCGTGTCGCAGCTTGCTCGGATAGAGCGTGGACGCCAGCCCGACGCGTGCCTCGGCCGTAACGCTATTCAAGGCGGTAGTTGGGGGCCTCCTTGGTGATGATCACGTCGTGGACGTGGCTTTCGCGCAGCCCAGCCGAGGTGATGCGCACGAGGCGCGCTTTCTTCTGCAGTTCGGCAATGGTCGAGCAGCCGCAATAGCCCATACCTGACCTCAGGCCTCCCACCAACTGCAGCACCATGTCAGCCAGCGGCCCCTTATAAGGGACTCGCCCCTCAACTCCTTCGGCCACCCATTTGGACAGCTCGCCTTCCTGGGCATAGCGTTCTCCTGACCCGCCCATCATGGCTCCCAGCGAACCCATGCCACGATAGGACTTGAAGCTGCGCCCCTGGTAGAGGATGGTTTCGCCGGGGCTTTCCTCGGTGCCGGCAAAGAGACTGCCGATCATGACGCAAGCGGCGCCGGCGGCGATGGCCTTGGTGATGTCGCCCGAAAACTTGATGCCGCCATCGGCGATGACCGGGACGCCGGCGGCATGGCAAGCGCGAGCGCAATCCTGAATAGCGGTGATCTGCGGCACGCCGGCGCCGGTGACGATCCGCGTGGTGCAGATCGAACCTGGCCCCACGCCCACTTTAACTCCATCCACGCCCAGCTGCACCAGGTCGCAAGCACCTTCGAAGGTAGCCACGTTGCCAGCCACTAGGTCGATCTCGGGAAGCTTTTGCTTCAGCACGCGCACGGCCTCGAGCACGCGTGAGGAGTGCCCGTGCGCCGTATCCACCACCAGCGCGTCCACGCGAGCTCTCGCCAACTCCTGTGCCCGCTCCAGGAAGTCCCCGGTGGCGCCGATGGCTGCCGCCACGCGCAACCGCCCATGGCCGTCCTTGGCGGCGTTGGGGTATTTGATCTTCTTCTGAATGTCCTTCACCGTGATGAGACCTTTGAGGTTGAAGGCGCCATCCACCACTAGCAGCTTTTCTACTCGATGCTGGTGCAGGATGCGCTCCGCTTCCTCCAGCGTCGTGCCCACGGGAACCGTGATGAGGTTTTCCTTCGTCATCACCTGTTCCACGAGCAGGTCGGAGCGCGTCTCAAAGCGCAAGTCCCGGTTCGTCAGGATGCCCACCAGCTTGCCGTTGGAGGTGACCGGCACGCCAGAGATCTTGTACTTCTTCATGATTTCCTGCGCATCGGAGATGCGATTCTTGGGCCCGATGGTAACCGGATCGACGATCATGCCGCTCTCCGAGCGTTTTACCTTGTCGATCTCTGCTGCCTGCTGCTCGATACTCAGGCTACGGTGAATGACGCCGATGCCCCCTTGCTGGGCCAGGGCGATGGCCAGGGGCGCCTCCGTCACCGTGTCCATGGCGGCGCTGGCAATGGGAATGTTGATCGGAATGTTGCGGGTGAAAAACGTCCGCGTATCCACCTGCGCGGGCAAGACGCTAGACTTGGCCGGACGCAGCAACACGTCATCGAAGGTGAGCGCCTCCGGCAGCACACCGTCAGTCATGTTCTCCTCTTAAGGGGATTGGATATCAGGCTGGCGAGAGCCATAGGCAATTCTAATGGCCAGCGCGCGGGGCGTCAAGGTGGGGGCTCCAGGCGAAAGGGCGGATCAACCATCGTAGCGCGGGTTTCTGAACGACGATCCCCCGGGAGGCGGTCGGAGACAGCCGCTACGGCGCCTCAACGAATTTTCAACAACATAGTGGGATTCACCAAGGATTCTCAAAAAAGTCAGAAAGATGAGGCAAATCGGCCCTTTATTTTCAACAACATAATAGGATTCTCCGTGGCCCAATCTAATATCTTGTTTATTTTCAACAACATATTGGGATTTATTGCTACCCCGGATTTTTCTCGCGTGGTCACCCTCTTGGTTTCTACACGCGGTACGTGGTCGAACTACCTGTCATAGCCATAACCATTATTAAATCAATGTATTATACGATTAATGGTTTGCGCCTGGCACGAAGCCACGCAGCAAAGATTACCTTTGCTGTGGGTGCTGCCTTAAGCGTCGCCGGCACCGCCAAGAGGCCCAGGGTCGGCTAAGGTCTGGAGAGCTAAATTCAGCGGGGCTGCGTTCAGCATACCCTCAACCCTGGTATTTGTCAATTGGTAACTGCCGATTCGTAATGGCGGTCCCCAACCGCCGGCTTGCCTACCAGAGATGGCCCCTCTTCCTTTAAAGCCCGGCATCCACCGCCGAGAAAGAGCTACGACCCCGCGTGCTTGGCGGCCTTCCTAATCTTCCCGCCCCCAGTCCTTTGCCGATCTTGGCGGCGCCTTTACCGGTTCTGACCCCGACGTTCTTGCCAAACCCCTCGGCACCCTTGCCCAAGGACGACCCAGCCGGGACGGGGTGACCCGTCACCAAGTTCCCTGCGGCGACGGCCGTACCCTTGGCCAAATCACCTGTGCCCTTCGCAGCCCCCTTGCCAAAGTCTGCCCCGCCGTGTTTCAGCTCTTGGCCTGGCTGGGCGGGCGGCTTGTTCCGTTTTCTAACCGAGCTGGATTTTTCCTTTTGGTCAGACGTCTGGCTGGCATGCGATTGCGCTCGAAGCGAACTGAACAGAAGGACGATGCCTAAGGTCAGCGTTATCGCCAGAGCGCCTAAGGCTCGAGGTTCTGTCTTCGACCAGGTTGCATGGGTCACCTTGATACTACCCCGCCTCGTGGCGCGACTTGAGTGCAAGGGCACGCGCGCCGCTTGGGTGATACCGCGGAGCACGGAACGGATGTACCTTTGCCTCTGGGGCGGCTCAGGAGGTGGCGGTTGAGGCGGGCGAGCCAAGTTACGAGTGAGAAGCGGAAACGCACTCGGGTGGGCAGCAGGGGCGGGAGCGGGCGGTGGCGCTCGATGCCCTTCGAGGCGTACAATTAAAGGTGGCCGCAGCGCATGCGTGATTTTCCTTCCGCTTCCGAAATCCTTCAACTGTTCGCTCAGCATCCCGAAAGGACGTTTCGCCTTCGCGAGCTGGTGGTGGAGTTAGGCTTGCGCTCCAGCCAGGCCCGGCAGCTGAAGAGCGCTCTCCAGGAACTTTCGCGGCAGCGAAAGATCGTGCGCGGTAAAAAGAGCCACTACAGTCTTGGCCACGCCTCCGGGGACCACCGGCACGCCCGATTGAGGGAGACTACCGCTCGCTCGGTCACATCCGTTCGCGCCAATATCATCACGGGCCGGCTGATCGGCCATCGCGATGGCTACGCCTTTGTGGTTCCTGACCGGCAGGTGGGTCCCTTCGACCAGGACATCTTCATTCCCCCGGGGGCTACGGGATCAGCCATGCATGGGGATCGGGTGGAAGTCCACGTGGTCCGAGCGCGTGCGCGGTCTGGCTTCGGGAGGGACAACCGGGAGCGCGATGAACGGCTGGAGGGCCGGGTGATCCGCGTGACGGAGCGAGCTCAGAGAACCGTGGTGGGCGAGTTTCGCTGCGGCCAGCGCTCTCATTATGTCGTGCCGTTCGACCAGCGGATACCTTTTGAAATCTTGATTCCGCGCGGCCAAGAATGGCCAGCCGAAGGCAATGCGCGCGATCCTCATCGGCAGTACGGAGGCGAATCCGAGGGCAGAATCGCGGCCCGCGGCAGCCGGCGGGATCTGCGCGAGCTAGAGGGTCGGATCGTCGACGTAGAGCTGACCACCTACCCGGATCCGGTGCGGGGCATCGCTCCGCGCGGGCGAGTGATCGAAATCCTGGGGCGCCGGGGCGACTTCGGCGTGGATGTTGAGATGGTTATCCGCAAGCATCACCTCCCCCATCGCTTTCCGCCCGAAGTTTTGGTGGAGGCGGCCGCGGTGCCGCAGTTCATCTCCGAGCGCGACCGCCGCGGCCGGCGGGATTTTCGCTCCCTGCCGGTTGTGACTATCGACGGCGAGACGGCCAAGGACTTCGATGATGCTGTCTACGTCGAGCGCCTCGCCGGTCGGCATTACCGGCTGCAGGTCCACATTGCGGACGTGGCGCATTACGTCCGCCCTGGCACCGAACTGGACCGCGAAGCCCGGCTGCGCGGCACCTCCGTCTATTTTCCCGACCGCGCCGTGCCCATGCTGCCCCTCGAGCTCTCGAACGGCATCTGCAGCCTCAATCCCCGCGTCGAGCGGCTGACGATGTCCGTGCTGATGGAGATCGACGCGGAGGGCCGGGTGACCGCTTACGAGCTGGTGCCCGGTGTCATCCGCAGCGTGGAGCGCATGACTTACACCGCCGTCCACGCGATCCTCTCAGGCGACGCTGCGGCGTGCCAGCGCTATGGCGAGCTGGCAGACCAGTTTCACCTCATGGAGGAGCTGGCGGGCCTCCTCAACCGGCAGCGCGACGCCCGCGGCTCGATCGACTTCGACCTGCCTGAACCGGAAATCGAATTCGATGCGCAAGGCCGCATGGTCGGCATCACCCGTTCGGAACGCAATACGGCCCATCGCATCATCGAAGAGTTCATGCTGGCGGCCAATGAGGCTGTCGCGGCCTACCTGGAAGGCCGGGGGATTGCGACGCTCTACCGGGTCCACGAAAAGCCCGACCCGAAAAAAGTGCTCGAGTTCGAGGACATCGCGGCCAGTTTCGGATACTCCCTGGGGATCGAAGCGCCTGCCATGCGGCGCCTGCGGGTGGGGCAGCGCGATGCCCGGGAGCCTTATCCCCGATTTTACGAGGCGCTAGAAGCGGACGAAATCGAGATCACCTCCCGGCATTATCAGCGCCTGACGCAGCGCCTTGCGGGGAGGCCGGAGGAGCGCATCCTCTCCTATCTCATGCTCCGCTCGCTGAAGCAGGCGCGGTACTCGGAGGAGAATCTGGGGCACTTCGCGCTGGCGGCGCCCGTCTATACGCACTTCACGTCGCCCATCCGCCGCTATCCGGACCTCATCGTCCACCGCATCCTGAAGGCGGCGCTGGAGCGCGAGGGGGGTAGCGTCCGTGTTCGCGCCGGTGAATCCTCCAGGTTGCCTTCACCGCCGCGCCGGCCGCGCGGGAGGGTCCAAGCGCCAGCGTCAGCAAGCGAGGCGGTGGCTGGCGCAGCGTTCGTGAACCAGCAGGAGCTGCGTGCTCTAGCCCTGGAGACTTCGGAAGCCGAGCGGCGCGCCGCCGAGGCGGAGCGCGAGCTGATGGAGTGGAAAAAGGTCGTGTTCATGTCATCGCGGCTGGGCGACGAGTTCGATGGGCTGATTATCAGCCTGACGCGTCATGGCTGCTATGTAGAGCTGCTGGAGCTGTTCGTCGAGGGCTTTGTGCCGATTGAAAGCCTTGGGGATGACCGTTACGTTTATCGGGAGCGCTGGCGGGCGATGGTCGGACGCCAGTCGGGCAGGGCCTACCGCCTGGGCGACCGCGTGCGCGTCCGCCTCGATCGCATCGAGCGCGATGGGAATAAGCTGCTGTTTTCGTTTGTGCCCTAGTGGCCGGTTGATGTTGCCCGAGGGCGAGCCTCCGCCTTGAGAGCCAAACCGAACGGGCGCGCATTGCCGGCTGGGCGGCGTTCTCGGTAAAATTCTCGGTGCTTCAGAGAAAGATGGGTGAAAGGAACAGCTATGTCATCGTGGACGCGTAGCTTCAAAGTGCTGTTGGCGAGCGGGCTCCTGCTCTTGACAGGCCCCGCTGCGGGGCCAGCCCGGGGCAGCCTCGCCGCCTTCACGCAATCGCCCGACCAGCCAGGGCAAGTTGCTCAGCCCGGCCAGCGGACGGTTCCGCCTCTCTTCCCTTCCACGACGCCGGAGGAGCCCACCCCGTTGAGTCGGAAGCAGAAGAAGGACTTACTCAACCGCAACTTCGAGGAGATGAAGCGCCAGGCGGATGAACTGGCCAGCCTGGCCAAGTCCCTGCAGCAGGACCTGGACAAGTCCAACGCTAATATCCTCTCCCTCTCCATCGTCGAGAAGGCGGACAAGATCGAGAAGCTGGCGAAGAAGATCAAGGGTTCCGCGCGAGGTCTATAGAGAAGCGCAGGCAGGTGAAGGCGCGGCGTCCGATGCCGAGCTCAGCCCCTAGCTCACGGCTCTTTTCACGAGCGCGGCGATCCTTGCTTCTTCGGCGGCGCTCAACTGCTTCAGCGCGAAGGCGGTCGGCCACATGGCGCCTTCGTCGAGGTTGGCCTTGTCGGTGAAGCCGAACGTCGCATATCGCGTCTTGAACTTCTGCGCGCTTTGGAAGAAGCAGACGACGTGGCCATCCTGGGCATAGGCGGGCATTCCGTACCAGGTCTTGGGCGCAAGGACGGGTGCGCTGGCCTTAACGAGGGCGTGGAGGCGTTCGGCCATGGCACGGTCCGGTTGTGGCATCTCAGCGATCTTCGCGAGTACGTCGTTTTCGCCGTCCGCCTTCTCCGCGCCCCGGCCGCGGCGCGCCTCCGCTTTCAGCTCCTGGGCTCGCTCTCTCATCGCCGTTCCTTCTTCATCCGTGAAACCCCGGACGCTTCTGGACGCCCGTGTCACCTTCTTGGCCGGTTTCTTCTCGGTCATACCCTTCCTCCTTGGGGACCGTCTATGCGTCGGTCCACGGTGGGCCTCCCAGATTATCATGGAGGCGGATGAGGGTGCTTGGGCTCGCCATCGCTTGCCTTGAACGGCACTCCTTGTTATCTTGCCGTGGTCCGGTCGAGCGGACAGGAGGAGTTTGCCCATGGGGACCATCTCGCAGGATGTGGCAGCAGGCGCGCCGCCGCCCAAATCCTTTGCAGCCCGCATTGCCGGCGTCTTCTTTTCGCCCGCGGAGACGTTTGACGACATCGCGCGCCAGCCCGGTTTCTGGGCTCCTCTGGGGCTGGCCGTCCTTGCCTTCATCGCGGTCTCCGAGACCCTGGTGGCGAGCCTAGGGGCCGAACGGATCATCCGGCTTTCGCTCGAGCAGCGAGGCCAGGCAGCCAGGATGACTCCGGAGCAGATGCAGCAGGCGATCAGCCGCGGCGCGTTGTTCGTTCACGTCCAGACATTTGTTGGGCCCGTGATCGTGGTGATCGCCCTGCTGGTCATTGCCGGCTTGGGGATGCTCATCACCAACTTGCTTTACGGAGCTCAGCTTAAGTTCAAGACGGTGTTTTCCATCACCGCCTATGCCAACTTGATTGGCGTGCTGGGCGCGCTGATCTCGATCCCTCTCATCATCTTTGGCGATCATGATCAGCTCAACGTTCAGAACTTTACTCCCACCAACCTGGGCTTTTTCCTCAGCTGGCGCGATACCTCCAAGGCTCTGTATTCACTGGCCACCTCGCTCGACCTCTTCACCTTCTGGTTCATGATCGTCCTCAGTATCGGCCTCTCGCGAGCTACCGGCGGCAAGGTGAAGACGGGCTCCATCTTTGCGGTCTATTGCGGGCTCTGGGCTCTCTGGGTATTAGCCAAGATGGGCTTGGCGGTCATGTTAGGGTGAACCCCCTCAGGAACCCGGGAACAACAAGGTCTGAACCCTTTACCCGTGGGCAAGGGGGAGTGGCACGGAGTTTTTAGCCTTTGGCTTGGGCCCCTTTCCCGTCGGCCTGTCTTTTCTCTATATTCTTATTCTTCCTAGTTTCTGACGGCTCGTGAGCAGCCCTTTCCGTTTTGAAATCGTCGCTCGTGACCCGAATACCCGTGCCCGCGCCGGCCTCCTGCATACTCCGCACGGCGTGATCGAAACGCCGGTCTTCATGCCGGTTGGCACGGCGGCCACGGTGAAGGCTATCGACCAGGACGCACTTGAGGAGCTGGGCGTCCGGCTGCTTCTGGCCAATACCTATCATCTCTATCTGCGGCCCGGACACGAGACCGTGCAGCAACTGGGCGGACTCCATCGTTTCATGGGGTGGCCCCATGCCATCCTCACCGACAGCGGCGGATTCCAGATCATGAGCCTTCAGGGCCTGGGGAAGGTTACCGAGGAAGGATTCCATTTTCGCTCCCACCTGGATGGATCGACGCATTTCCTGTCGCCGGAGGACGCCGTAAACGTTCAGCTCTCCCTGGGTGCCGACATCATTATGATGTTGGACCAGTGCCTGGCGTATCCGGCCACCGAGGAAGCCACGCGCCGGGCGGCAAGGCTCACCGTTCGCTGGGCCCGCCGGGCCCGCCAGCATTTCGACCGGATTCAGACGGGCGACGCGCCTGCTTCCGTGAGCACCGGACCTCGAAGGCCGAACAGCGAACCCCGCGCGCCGGCCCTGTTCGGCATCGTTCAGGGTGGCGTGGACCGCGAGCTGCGCCGCGAAGCCGCAGAGCAAATGGTCGAGCTCGGTTTCGAGGGCTACGCGATCGGTGGGCTGGCGGTGGGCGAGCCGAAGGAGGTCATGTACGAGATCGCCGAGTTCACGGCCAGCCATTTGCCGGAGGAGCGACCACGCTACCTGATGGGGGTCGGTACCCCCGCCGACCTGGTGGAGTGCGCGGCGCGTGGCGTCGACATGTTCGATTGCGTCCTTCCGACGCGGAACGCCCGCAACGCCTGCCTCTTCACTTCCCAAGGGCGGATTTCCATCCGCAACGCACGTTACGCGTGCGACCCCTCGCCCGTCGATCCCACGTGTTTGTGCCGCGTGTGCCGTCGGTATTCGCGCGGTTATTTGCGCCACCTCTTCACGGCCCGAGAGGTTCTGGCCGCGATGCTGGCCACCTACCACAACCTTTACTTTTACCTTGACACCATGATGAAAATTAGGCAGGCTATCTGCTCCGGAGAGTATGGTACGTACTGGTCCAGGGTACGCACAGGACCTTGATCGTTCTGTCATCCCCTAACCGCACCCTTCTGAACTTGCTTTCCGTGCGGGAGCTCTTAGAGCGCCTTGTACGCTGGTATGGTCTTGATCGACGGCTGGCTGGTCAACCCCGTTGCTTTTGCTGCCGAGGCCAGCGGTGGCCTCGACCTGATCCGATTCATCCTTCTCTTTGGGCCCCTCTTTCTCATTTGGTACTTTTTGGTGATACGCCCGCAGTCCAAGCAGCGAGCTAGGACCAGGGAGTTGCTCGAGAACTTAAAGACCGGCGACCGGGTGGTCACCACCGGCGGCATCTACGGTACCATCACTGGTTTCCGCGATACCGTCGTACAACTTCAGGTGGCCAAGGACGTGAAAATCGAGGTGGCGCGATCGGCCATTGCCGGCCTCCAGCCTGACGCCGACGGCAACGCTCGGACGGCGGAAGCAAAGGAGGCAGCGGGTAAGAAGAAGGAACGGACGGGGTAAGCCGAAATGGGAGAGTCAGGGCGCCGCTGGGTGGCCTTCGAGGTTTTCATCTCCATCTTCCGTTTGGCATTTCGCTTTGGATAGTTTTATGGAAAGAAAGATTCGCGACCGATTCATTTTTATATTGGCTGTTATTGTGGTGAGCGTGATGGGAATCGTCGGTCTACCGAGGAACTTCGAGCAGCTCAAACGGAACGTCGGCGAGCGGATCCGCCTGGGGCTGGACTTGAAGGGTGGAACCCACTTGGTGTTGCAAGTGCACGTGGATGATGCCGTCAATCTGACGACGGACCAGGCCGTGGAACGCCTCCGTGACGGGCTGCGGACCAGGAACATTCCTTACGCGGAAGTGGTCAAGCAGGATTCAACCCATATCCTGGTGAAGGGCATTCCTCAGGAGCGGTCCAACGACCTGCAGACGCTCTTTAACGAGCAGTTCTCTGATAACTGGCTGCTCGAGCGCGTCGCCGGCGATCCCTCGGCCCGCCTGCTATCCATGAAGGCGACGGCCGTGGCCCAGATCAAGAACGAAGCGTTCACCCAGTCGATGGACACCGTGCGGCGCCGCATCGACGCGCTGGGCATCGTCGAGCCAGAAGTGGCGGAATATGGACAAGGGCAGTACGAGATGGTGGTGGAGCTTCCCGGGGTGGACGACCCGACGCGGGTGAAGGATATTATCCAGAACACCGCGCTGCTCGAGCTGAAGATCGTCCAGGATGGGCCGTTTCCCTCCCAGGAAGCAGCACTGGCAGCCCACGGTGGCGTCTTGCCGCCCGACTCGCAGCTCCTGCCCGGCCAGCCGGACTCGGGCGCGCCGAACCAGAGTCAGGTGTGGTACATCGTCAGTCAGATCGCCGCGGTCACGGGGCGCGACTTGAGCGGGGCCCAGCCGTCGCAGGACGAGAATGGCCGCCCAGACATTGTCTTTAACCTGACGCGTAACGGTGCCGCCCGCTTTTCGCAGGTTACTGGCAGCAATATTGGAAAGCGGCTAGCCATCATTCTCGATAACCGGGTGGTGTCCGCCCCCACTATCGAGAGTCAAATCAGCGACAGCGGCCGTATAACCGGCTCCTTCACGCCGCAGCAGGCTGCGGACCTGGCATTGGTGCTTCGCTCCGGCGCCCTGCCCGCTTCCATCAGCTACTTGCAAGAGGAAACAGTAGGCCCATCACTGGGCGCCGACTCGATTCGCCACGGCATAGTTGCCAGCCTGGTGGGGCTCTTTGCCGTCATGACCTTCATGTTGGTGTATTATCGCGGCGCGGGTATTAATGCCGACCTGGCGTTGATTCTCAACTTACTCATTTTGGTGGCAGCGCTGGGCTACTTTGGCGCGACCCTTACCCTGCCTGGCATTGCCGGGGTCATCCTGACGGTGGGCATGGGTGTCGATTCCAACGTGCTCATCTTCGAACGTATCCGTGAGGAGTTGCGGGCTGGCAAGGCCATTCCGGCGGCGGTGGCGGGGGGGTTCGAACACGCGTTCAAGACGATTATTGACACGCACGTAACGACGGTCGTCTCGGCGGCGATCCTGTTTACCTTCGGTACAGGCCCGATTCGCGGCTTTGCTGTTACGCTGACCATCGGCTTGGTGGCCAACCTCTTTACGTCTGTTTTCGTCTCGCGCGTGATCTTTGATTACGTTCTGTCTCGACGCCAGCGGGGCGAGGCGCTGAGTATCGGGATCTAACAGCGGTTTGAGGTCGCTCGTCGGAACGAGGGGCTGGCTGGCGGCCACGCAGGCTGCTGGAAGGCTCCGCTGCGGATTGTTCCCAGGACCACGGACCACAGCGCCGGGGAGCGCGGGAACTTTCCCGCCTTGCGCGGTGTCAAAAACAATCTAAGAACGGGGGCGGCAGCTCTGCATGGAATTTTTCCACCAACCTAACATTGACTGGATGGGGAAAAAGTGGTATTTCATCGGCCTCTCGCTGGCGCTGGCCGTGACCGGTTTGGGCTCTATCGTGGTGAAACGAGGCCTGGCCTACGGCATTGACTTCCGCGGCGGCACCTTGGTCTACGTGAAGTTTGCCCAGGCGCCGGATCTGGATGCCATCCGCAGGGAGATTGATAAGCAAAACCTGCATCCGATTATTCAGCGCTATGATACGCCGGACAAGCACGAGGTGATTATCGGGCTCGACCTGAAGACCACCGCTGCTTCCACCGCGCTGGACGAGGGAAAGCGAGCGATCCTTCGTGCGCTGGAAGGGCTCTACGGCGCGGGTCCGGCGGGCAAGATCGACTTCAATAACGCGAGCCCGACGACCATTGCTGATCACCTCATGGCGACGGATCCACTCCACTTGGCGAGCAAGGATTCCGAGGCTGCTAACAAGACTTATGGCGAGTTGGCGCAAGCCATGGTGCGCTTTCGCAACGCTCCGGCGCGCGGCGGGTTGCTGACCAGCTTTGATGAGCTACGCGCGGTACCGGGCGTCACCAACCAAGTGCGGGCCGCCCTTGAGAACGATTTCTATTTGTCCGGCTACTCGGTGTTTAATACGGAAATCGTCGGGCCGAAGGTGGGGGCCGACCTCCGCCGGCAAGCCCTTTACGTGACGCTGGCCGGGCTGGGCGCCATGCTGCTTTATATTTGGTTCCGCTTTGAACTGGTCTATGGCGTTGCGGCGGTGATCGCGACCTTTCACGACGTCATTATTACACTCGGCATCTTCTCCTTGCTGAACAAGGAAATCACCCTGACGGTAATCGCCGCTCTGCTGACGCTGGTCGGCTACTCGATGAACGATACTATCGTGGTCTTTGACCGTATCCGCGAAAACGTCCAGCTTAACAAGCGCGAAAATTTTAAAGACCTGGTGAACCGGAGCATCAACCAGACCCTGAGCCGGACGATCTTGACGTCGGGCTTGACGTTCCTGGCTGTGCTTTCGCTGTTTCTGTTTGGCGGCGAGGTGCTTCACGGCTTTTCTCTGGTGCTGGTGGTGGGGGTGATCATCGGCACTTATTCTTCGTTCGCGATTGCCAGCCCGGTGGTGCTTTTCTGGCAGCAGCGTGCGGGCCAGGACCGTGCAATGCCAAAGGCCCGGGTGGTAGAGCGCGAAACGGTGGCAGCGCGGCGATAAGTGGGGACTGGGAATAGACGAGCCCGCCAAGGGACATCAGTAATCTTTCTGCGGTGCTGCTAAGAAAGGAGCGCTGCAGCCGGAGGTGAAGCCATGGCCATGTTTGACGAGACCTTGCTCGATTCATCGCCCAAGCGAGCCCCCGTCCTGGAAGGCAAACATTGGCTGATTTCGATCGTCATCGGCCTCATCGGCTTCGGACTTGGCTACGTAATCCTCCCGCTGATCTTCTCCGGGACTGAAGGACGAACCCTGATCGTGCAGTCAGCGATGTTGGGAGCCTTGTTTATTCCCTACGGTCTGATGTTGTGTTACGCCTTTGCTGACACGGGACACCTAGGGCTGAACCGCTGGTTCTGGTTCACCGTGGTGCTAGTGCTCAATATCGTCGGCTTTTTGCTCTACCTCGTCTATTCAGCTGCCAAGACGGACAACTGGAAGCGGGCAACGATTCCCATCGCCTATATCTTTGAGGCGATGCTGGTGGGCGCCCTGGTGCTCTATCCGCTGTTG
>CADDZE010000011.1 GCA_902812465.1 Acidobacteriota bacterium
CGCATGTACTCGGGGTCGTTGGCGACGATGAGCACGGGCAGGTACGTGAGTGGCAACGCCGCCGCCGACGGGCTTCGTCAGCCAGAGCGAGTCACCCGCGCGCGCGGTCGAGTTCCGGACGAGCGCATCCGGCGCCACCACCCCCGTCACCGCCAGCACCCGCCCCCCACGGAACGGGCCAATCAGCCGCCACTTCATCCCCTTGAACAGACCCGGATCGATCAGCGGCGCCTCCGCCGCCGCCGCGGTCAATGTGCTCACAAGCGCTGTGAGCGCCAGGACCAGGGGCAAAAGACGAAGATTGCGGGTCATGCCTTCGACCTCCAGGCAGGGTTTCACGCTGAGCTTAAAGGACGTGTTGAGGTGCCATGTTATGACGCGAGGCGGGTGATGTCAACACTCCTCATGCGGCCGATGTCCTTCATATCGAGGACGGGCGCGAGGATGGGTGCTCCCAGCCCCCCGCCGTGCGATGGGTGGCGTCCGGAGCATCGACCACAGAAATGGAGAGCATCCAGTGCGGGGGCACGCTGTGGTCGTGGTAGTCCGCGGGCAGCGAATAAGCCGCGTCGCACTCTTGAAGCCTGAGGATCGAATAGGAATGGTTGCTCGGCGCCAGGGAACACGAAACGCACCACCGGGTGCAGCTGATCCTAATCGAGCGGCAACTGGGGATCGCGCCCCACCTGACGCGGCAGGTCAACGAGCGTCTGGCCCCGATGCGTGCCGCCAAAGTCTAATGCGGGACGCGAGCGCTACGAATCACGGCGCGCGCGGCAGCGGCAAAAGAGTTGGTCCAGCAGCTCGATGGCCAGATCGATCTCCTGGTGCGTGATGTAGAAGCAGGGTGAGAGGGTGAAGACGTTCTTGTAGTAGCCGCCAACGTCGAGCACCAGGCCATACCTGCGGCCGCCGGCCCACAGGTTGCCTTTCAGGCCTTCGGCGAAGATGCGGTCGGTCAGCTCGCGGTCCGGCGTGACGCCGTCTTCCTTGCACACCTCCAGGCGCAAGGCAAGGCCCAGCCCGTCGACGTGGCCGATCACGCCCGGGTGGCGGGACTGGAGTTCGCGCAGGCCGGCGAGAAAGTATGCGCCCTTCTCGTTCACGAGGGACTCATAGTCATCTTCCTCGAGCATCTTGAGCACTTCCAGAGCCACCGCCGTGCCCAGCGTGTTCGAAGAAAACGTGGAATGGGTCGACCCAGGTGGAAACACTTCCGGCGTGATCAGATCTTCTCTCGCCCAGAGGCCAGAAAGGGGATTGAGCCCGTTGGTAAGCGCCTTGCCGAACACGATGATGTCCGGCTTGATCCCCAGGTTTTCCACGGCCCAGAACTTCCCGGTGCGGTAGAAGCCCATCTGGATCTCGTCGTCGACGATCAAAATGCCATGACGGTCGCACGTGCGCCGCAGCCGGACAAAATATTCCGGCGGGGGAATCACGTAGCCGCCCGTGCCTTGCACGGCTTCGATGTAAAAGGCACCGTATTCGCACGCCTGCGCCTTGGCGTCCCAGAACGAGTAATACTCGCTGTCGAAGACCTTCTCAAACTGGCTGTGGCAATAGAGGCCGCAGCTCTCGCGCTTCTTCTCGTAGAGGCAGCGGAAGCAATAGGGATAGAAGACGAAGTGCGCGCGGTCGCCGAAATGCCCGTAGCGCCGTCGATAGCGGTAGCTGGAGGTAATAGCGGACGCACCCAAGGTGCGCCCGTGATAGCCACCCATGAAGGCGAACATCAGATTCTTGCCGGTAGCGTTGCGCACGATCTTCAGGGAGTCCTCGATGGCCTGCGATCCGCCCACGTTGAAGTGGACGCGTCCCTTCCGGCCAAAGCGCTTCTCGCAGTACTGGGCGATGCGCGCGGCGACTTCCACCTTCTCGGCGTGCAGGTACTGGCAGGCGAGCTGCGGCAGGCGCTCGAGCTGGCGCTTCAGGGCTTCGTTCAGCCGGCGGTTCTTGTAACCAAAGCTCGCGGCTGAATACCACATTTGCAGGTCGAGGTAGGGCGTACCCTCTTCGTCGTAGAGGTAGCTCCCTTCGCAGTTGACAAAGACCTTGGGCGGCTCCAGGTAGTGCACCGTGTCGCCGAAGGAGCAGTAAGTGCGTTCCAGCTCGAGCAGTTCCGAAGTTCGTGACGTGAGTTCTGAGGGCAAGCAACCTCCGATTTAAGAACGAGGGTTAGTGGTTAATGGCCAGCTGCATCGGTCAAGCTCAACCTCGTTGTTCGACACCAGAAAGCGTTCGCTACCGAGGCGTCAGGGCGGCCATGCGCCGCCGTGCAAGTCCGCGCCGTGCGAGCTGTTGCTGCAGCCTCTCGGTCACGTTGGCCAGGGTCTCAAAGCGCTGGCAGGGGATACCGCGCTTGAGGCAATACTGCAGCAGGACGTGCTTGGCAAACACCGTGTCCGCCGCTTCGACGGCGAACCGGTCAGACAGGCCGTCGCCGACGAAGAGCACGGGCTGGCGGCCCTGGGCCGCCTGACGCATGATCAGCGGCTTGCAGGTGGCGCACCCGTGTTTGCAGCCAGGCAGGGCGTAGGGGAAGGAGACGCGCAACGCGCTGCCTTCGAACTCGAGGTGGCTGCTGAACACGCCCACTTCACTGCGAACGCCGGGTGGGCCGCAGCGCCTCAGCACCCGGCGAATGACATAATCGAAGCCCTCGCTCAAAACGTAAACCGGTGTGCGCCAGCGCCGGGCCAGCCGGAAAAAGTCCAGGGCGCCGGGATCGAGGGGAACCGAGTCGATGAGCGCATTGAGTTGCGCGCGACTGGCCTTAACCAGTGCCATCTGGCGAGCCAGGCACTCCCGCGAGCCGATCTCACCGCGCACCCATGCCTCTTCGGCGTCGCGCCACGCCGGAGCCGCGAATTCCTCCAGGATGCGGTCGGTGACGTCCGCCTGGGTAATCGTGCCGTCGAAATCGGCGAAGATGATCATCCGTAGCCAGGGCTCATGCTTTTCTTTCGTCCACCAGCCGTTTAGGCTTCCGGCCGCGTTCCAGCGTTCCCGGAGGAAGAAGGCGGAAGGCCAGCCGATACATGCCGCAAGTGTGGTTGGCCCAAACGTCCGGATAACGGGTGCGGAGGTTGGAGCGCACCGCTTCCTCGACCTGGTCCGGGCCGACGCCATTGGTCAGCTCGAGGCGAAACTCGAGAATGTCATGCACTCCTTCCTGTTTCACCGCCACCTGCCAGGCGTCCGACACGCCCGGAACGTCATGCAGGATGCGCTCGAAGATTTCGGGGTGCAGGTTGCCGGCGCCCATCACCACCATCTCGTCGCGCCGGCCCTTGATAGGGGCCAGGCGCCGCAACTTGACGCCACAGGCACAGGGCTCCTCGATGAAGCGGGTCACGTCGCGCATACGGTAGCGGATGAGCGGCTGGGTGCGGCGGCAGAGGGTCGTCATCACCAGCTCTCCGTATCCCTCGGCGTCCGGCTCGGCGATCTCGAACAGGTAGTTGAACTCGTCTACGTGATAGCCCTGGCGCGCGCGGCACTCCATACCCACCCCGCCGCCCGCCTCTGTTGAGCCGTAACCCAGCACGACCGGGGCTTTCCACGCGTCCTGGACGTATCCGCGGTAGACTTCGGTCATGCGGTCGCCCGCAGCCATGATGAGCTTAACGGGCACGAAGCCCTCGCGTTCGCCCAGCTCTGTCAGGCTCACCAGCCATGTGGGATCAGCGATCAAGACGTTGTAACCATAATGCTTGAGCCGTGGATAAAACTCGTTCGGGCGCGGCTTCCCCACGGCCGAGCAGAAAACGCCCAGCTCCTCACACGCCCGAAACGTAACCCAGCTGCTGATCCAATAGCCTCCGTCGAAGGCGCAGGCCACGCGGTCGCCCGGCCTCACTCCGTTCTCGTAGAGTGCCGCCGCTTCATGGCGTGCCGACTGCCGCAGCTCGTCATAACTGAAGTAAACTCGCTTGGGCGAGCCGGAGGTTCCCGTAGTCTCGAAGACGGCCTGCGGCGGCCGGCAGAGAAAGTCTTCTGCTGGGAAGCGCAGCAAATCTTCCGGGGTGGTGAAAACGGGGCCGAGGTCTTCGGGACAGCGGACGCGCCGCGGGTCGATTCGGTGTTGGCGCAGGCGCTCGGCCAAGAATCGCTGGTGGCGGGCAGCATAGGCTACGATCGAACGAAAGCCCTCGGCCTGCATGCGTCGCGTGATGGACCGTGGAACAGCCCTGCCCCACTTCACCAGCGCAGGAATCGAGTCACCGATCCAAAGCCTTTCGAACAAATGGCGGCCGTGTTCAAGCATGCGTTTCACCTGGGTGCTTGCGCCTGCCCTCCTACATCAGGTACGCAGATTCGCCGGGCCTGGCGGGAGGCGAAGCCAGGAGATCAATGTAGGAGTCCTTCTCCAGCAAGGCCCGTCCCACCTGCGCCACGGCGGAGGCCGCGTCCGGACGCGCCAGCTCGCGTCCCCGCTGTGACATTTGCATCCGCCGCGCCGGGTGGGCCAGGATCTGATGCGTGTGGCGGACGAGCTCGGCAAAGCCCTCGGCGTGAACGGCGGCGCCGCGCTCGACGAGATAGCGGACGTGCTCCTCTTCCGGGCCGGGTATCGGATGCGTGAGGACCATTGGCAGCCCAGCGGCCAAGGCCTCGGAGGTCGTCATGCCCCCCGGCTTCGTGATGAGCAGGTCGGCCGCCGCCATCAGCTCGGGAATGGCGTCCGTCCACCCGTGCACTCGCAGGTCGAGCGCTAGCTCCTGGCGCAGCCTCTCCAGCTTCCGGCGGAGAGACTCGTCGTGTCCCGCCACCACCACCACTTGCAAGGGAAGCTCACTGCGTTCCAGGCTTCGCACCACCTGGTCCGCCGGCATCGGCCCCATGCCTCCCGTCATCACCAGCACGGTGGGCCGTGCCACCTCCAAGCCGAGCGCTTTCCGCACCTCGGCCTTGTCGAAGGGCGTGGCAAATACCGGATCGATGGGAATGCCGCACACCAGGATGCGATGCGGTGACACGCCCCAGCTAATAAGCTGCGTCCGCGCTTCCTTGCTTCCAACGCAGTAAAAATCGATTTCCGGCTGCACCCAGGGCGGCTCGGTCTGGTAATCGGTTTGGACTGCCAGCAGGGACGCGCTCAGCCAGCCCTCGCGCTTTGCCAAGGCCCCAATCTCCGCGGCGGCAATCTCCGTCACGATCACCAGGTCGGGGTTAAAAGTCCGCAGCTCCTCGAGTACCCGCACACAGCCGTGCCGGAACACCCAATGTGGAGCCGTGGCCCGGTGCCGCCGCGTTTGGCGCCACTGGTACAGGCGCCGCCAGAGCCAGGGAGCACGCCGCAGCATCCACCAATAGGGCCGGACGTAAAGCCCGTTGAACCAGGGCCGGCCGAAATGGATCACGTCCAGCAGACGTATGTTGACCGGTTCAGGACCCTCCTGCAGGGCCTGGCTGATCGCGGTTGAGGCCCGCACGTGGCCAGCGCCAATACTCAGCGTCAGGATGGCAATGCGTCGTGAAGCCATCTCGAAACACTGGAGCCCTATAGCGCTCTCCGGGCGCCGGGCTTACAACGCCCTCACCAGAAGTACCGCGTTCAGCCCGCCGAAGGCAAACGAGTTGGAAACCGCGACGCGCACCGCCGCCTGGCGCGCCTGATTGGGAACGTAGTCCAGGTCGCACTCGGGATCGGGCTGCGTATAGTTGGCCGTGGGGGGAATCACGCCCTGCTCAATGGCCTTGACCGTTGCTACCAACTCCACGGCGCCGGTCGCGCCCATCACGTGCCCGTGCATCGACTTGGTGGAGCTGATGGCCAGCTTGCGGGCATGATCGCCGAAGACCGCCTTGATCACCTGGGTCTCCGTCGGGTCGTTTAGCCGCGTGCCCGTGCCATGCGCGTTGATGTAGTCCACCTCTTCGGGAGAAACGCCCGCCTCTTCCAGCGCCATCCGGATGGCTCGCGCCGGGCCCTCGACGGTTGGCTGGGTGATGTGCCCGGCGTCCGAGCTCATGCCGAAGCCGGCCAGCTCGCCATAGACCTTCGCTCCGCGGCGCCGCGCGTGCTCCAGCTCCTCGAGCAGAAGCACACCCGCCCCTTCGCCTATCACCATCCCCTGGCGGTCGGCGGAGAATGGACGGCAGGCACGCGAGGCATCGCCGTCGCCCGTCGCCATCACGCGCACCGATTCCCAGCATCGCAGCATGCCGTAGGTGATGGGCGCCTCGCTGCCTCCAGCCAGCATCAGGTCGGCCAGCCCGTATTTGATCAGGTGAAAGGCCTCGCCAATCGCGTGACCGGCACTCGAGCAGGCCGTCACCGTGGCCGATGCCGGACCGCGCAACCCGTACTCCATGCAAATCTGCGATGTGGCAGCGTTGTGCATTATCTTGGGAATCGTGAAAGGGTGCAACCGCGTCAATTGCTTCCCGTAGAGGTTCCAGTAGCCGGAATCGAGCGTCTGCGCACCCCCCATGCCGGATCCCATCACCACGCCGAAGCGCGTCGTATCCTCCTGGGCCAAGTCGAGTCCGCTGGACTCCAGAGCTTCCTTAGCCGCCAGCAGAGCAAACTGCGTGAAACGATCGAGCAGGTCGAGGCGTTTGGGGGGGAAATAATCGGCCGGGTTATAGTCCGGAACCTCGGCAGCAATCTGCACGCTCAGGCCGGAGGGATCAAACTGGGTGATGCGCCGGACTCCAGAACGCCCTGCCACCAGGTTTGAGAAAAAAGTCTTGGTGTCTCGGCCTAGCGATGCAAAGACCCCTAGGCCGGTAATGACAACTCTGCGCAAGACTTACTCCCAGCACAATGTTTCCGCCTCCGCTGGCTAGCGGAACGTAGGCAGGCCCCGGAATGGGCGGCCGGCGTATGCCCAGCTCTCCCGGCAATCACGGAGCGGGTCAGCTCGTGGCGGCCGGCGTGCCCTGCTTGGCCATCTCGACCAAGTCGGAAATGTCCTTACCTTGCAGCACGCGCGTTAGACTATCAACCACCTGTCGCACGCTCTTCATGTTCTGGGCTACCGAATCCGGAATGTCAATCTTGAACTCCTCCTCAAGCGCGAAGAGGATGTTCACGCCGTCCAGGGAATCGATCCCCAGCTCCGCAAAGGTCGAATCCGGCTTCACCACACCCGGCGGCAGGTGCTGCTCGCGCGTGATGATCTCGATGACTTTTTCCTCGACGTTCATGAGCTCTCCTTGTTAGGTTGAATGCTCATCGCCAGCCTTTCGCCTTTCAGGCTTGCGCTGGCGGCAGTCAACTCAGCGACCACCTGAAGCATTTCGCTAAGGCGAAACGGCTTCTCTAACAAAGCCTGTGCCCCCAGCTGCAGCGCCAAGTTCCGCTCCGAGTCGCTGATGAAACTCGACATCAGCACCAAGGCGGGCTCGAACTTCTGCCGGCGCAAGTCACGCAGCAGCTCTAGCCCCGTCCCGTCGGGCATACGCAGATCGGCAATCACCAGAGCGTACTGCTCATCGCGGCCAAGCTCGCGCAAAGCGGTGGTGACGTCACCCACGGCCTGAACAGAATAACCGTTCCCCGACAAGACCTCGCAGAGGAGTTCACGGCTTTCCTCGTCGTCGTCTACAACCAGAACTTTCTTTTCCTCCACACCTTCTCCTGCCGAGCTTAGAAGGCAGGCTGGCTGCCATTGCCCAACGGATTTCTAAGTCCTTGTTTGTCAGTTAAGTAGACTGCCTGGGGGCGGAAGCGGGTCCTGGACTGTGTGGCATAATGCCACGCCGGGATCGGCGAACTGTCCCAATTTGTCCCAAAACCTCTCGCTGGCGGACACTGGCTTGACGCCAGGAGGTTCCGTTGTTAGCTTAACAGTAATATCCGTCAGGCTCGAGCCTCCCGCTGCCCAGCCTGGCCCCAAGGTGGAGGTCTTTCTATGTCCTTACGACGATCGCCCGCTCGTACAGAGCGCTTCTTGGCAGCTAATCGCGCCAATGCCTGCAAGTCCACTGGTCCGCGTACTGAGCGGGGTAAACAGCGGGTGCGATTCAACGCCCTCCGGCACGGCTTTCGGAGTTCGCGTTTCGGCGAGGCTCTCGCGGTGCGAGGGAAAGACAGGGAGGACGCTAGGCTCTTTGAGTCTCTCCGGTCAGAACTGATGCAGATCCACCGCACCACGGGTCTGACCCAAGAGGAGATCGAGGGGCTGGCGAAAATCTACTGGTACGAGGCGCAGCGCTTGAAGGCTTGCAAGCGGCGTGGCGGGAGAAATTAAGTGTTTTTACAAACAAAGCCGTAATGTCATTTAAAATCAACAGTATACATTCTATGGAAAAATTGGATTGCTCGGACCTCGTATGCTTAGCCAGTGAGAACCGGAAGGCTATTGGGCGGAGGCCGTCCGCAGCTACCGGAGGAAGGTCCCCCCAACCGCGAGGCTAAGAGCACTCTACCCGGCGGTTGCCGGTATCGGTCGCATGCCGAAGTGGCCAATTTTTCAAACAAAGCCGTAATGTCACGGCTGATCAATGAGATACATTTTATGGAAGAATTCTGGAGTGGCCCGTGGCGGGCGCCGAAGGTACATCTCAACGAGCAGAATGGCCGCCAGGATGTTGGCAGCCGGCGTAACTGTCCCAGGCCACCTGACCGGTCCAGCCAAGTTCTTTCAGGCCGACCTCGGAGGAATAGAAGGCGGTGCTGACCCAGCCCTTAATGTCCTCGAAGTGGTCCCTAAGTGTCAGAACGGGCTCTCCGTTGTTCTTGGCCGGCCCTGGGCGCCGTCTGCGCCGCCGACCTCCCCCTTCCGCCGGCTGGCCGGGCGGCGCCGTTGATGCGGCGGTGAGAATCGCATGCTGTTGGTCCTCGGTAAGGGCCTTGAAGGGCGCGTTGTAGCGGGTAATGGCTTCGTGATCGAAGGCGCTGAGCGCAGCGAGAAATTTCTTTTGGTTTTCGGGCGAGTCCACGGCGATCAGCGCATCCAGAAACCGGGTAACCCCTGCTTGAGTCGAGTTGGGGACAATTCGTTCCGCCAGGACCGTGAGGGTCTCACATTGGTGTGCGTCAAGGAACTGCGGCTCCCAACCGGCCGACGCGGGCTCCTGGTGAGCAACGTCAATGTTGGCGGAACTTGCAGGATACGACCGCGCCGCACGGGCGGCCGGCAAGGCCAATCCTGCCCCGGCGGCGCTTCCCAGCAGGCGCTGGACGGCCTGACGGCGGTTGAGCGCTCGCGGGTGTGCATACATGTTAGGGCTCCGGTCTAGTTTGTTCACGCAGTTTCACCTTGTTGGGTTGTTAGACTCTGTCGGCCGACAACGCCGAATGTATCATCCGCTTTATTTGAATACAACTCTCTTGAACCTTACAAGCAGAGTTGGCGTATATTGAGCTGTTGCGCCGCTACCCCTTCGCCCCGCCGGGCGCTGGTTCTCCCAACTAGATCCATTAGCTGCCTTTCGCGGGTAGGCGTGGTGGTGGTGGGGGGCGCGCGCTTTAAAGTGTTTGCCGTCACCCAGTTGGCTCATGCTCGCCGGGTGACGCACCGAGGGATCATCTATGGCTGACCCATCGAAGACCATCTATGACGTTATCGTGGTGGGCTCCGGAGCTTCGGGAGGATGGGCCTGCAAGCGCCTCTCTGAGGCGGGCCTGCGAGTGGCTCTCGTGGACGCCGGTCGCCCCCAGTCGGACGCCAACTTCAGCGAACACAAACCCGTCTTCGAATTGAAATACCGCGACCAGGCGGAATACCTGATCCGCAAGACGCGTCCCGTACAGAAGGACTGCTACGCCTGCATGGAATACAACTACGACTGGTTCTGCAACGACCTTGAGGAGCCTTACACTACCGCTGCCGACAAGCCTTTTAGCTGGCAGGGGCGGCTGCGCGTTACCGGCGGGCGCACCAACGTTTGGGGCCGCGTCAGCCTGCGCCTGAGCGACCTGGATTTTAAGGCCGCCTCGTTTGATGGCTATGGCGAGAACTGGCCCCTCAGCTACAAGGATCTCGAGCAGTACTATGACTTGGTCGAGGAGTACGTCGGCGTCTGTGGCCAGGCAGAAGGACTTCCACACCTTCCTGACGGCCATTTTCAGCCGCCCATGCCGCTCAACTGCGTGGAGATGCACTTCCGCAACCGGGTGAAGGAGAAGCTGGGCTGGGTGCCGATGCCGACTCGCAGCGCCAACCTGACCCGGCCCATCAACGGCCGTGCCGCCTGCCATTACTGCGGCCCCTGCGAACGCGGCTGCGTCACTCATTCCTACTTCAATGCCGCCTTCACCACGGTGGCTGATGCACTGAAGACGGGCAACTGCACGCACATCCCCAACGCCATGGCTTACCAGGTGCTGATGGACACGGACCGCAACCGCGCCCGAGGCATTCTCTACATTGACCGCATCACCCGGCAGCCTAAAGAAGTCCGCGCGCGCGCCGTGGTGCTGTGCGCGCAGGCGCTCGAATCCGTCCGCATCCTCCTGAATTCCGCCAATCGCCAGTATCCCAACGGACTTGCCAACTCGAGCGGCGTGCTGGGTCACTACCTGATGGATCACATCATGGGCGGCGGCGCCAGCGGTGAATTCCCCGATTTCGCCGAGAAGCCGGACATCAACGGCCCCAACCGTCCCTGCGGCATCTACGTGGCGCGCTTCCGCAATCTGCCGGGCCAGCCCCGCTCGAAGCACTTCCTGCGCGGATACGGCTACGAAGGCGGGGGCGGCACCGGCTTCAACTGGGGCGCCCCGGGATTCGGCAAGGCTTATAAGGAAGCCTTGTGGAACGGCTCCTGCTACCTTTCGATCGGCGGTTTTGGCGAAAGCCTGGCGCGCTGGGAGAACTACGTCGAGATCGATCCGGAGGTGAAGGACGTCTTCGGCATTCCCGTCCTGCGCATTCACATGACTTACGGGGAAAACGAACGGGCGATGGTGAAGGACATGGCCGAGTCGGCGGCGGAGATGCTCGAGGCGGCCGGGGCAAAGAATATCCGCAAGAATGAGCATCCCTCGACCCCTGGATGGGCCATCCACGAGGTCGGTATCGCGCGCATGGGCAACGATCCCAAGAAGTCCGTGCTCAACCAGTTCCAGCAGACGCATGACATCAAAAACCTCTTCGTCTGCGACGGCGCAGGCTTCACCTCCAGCGCCTGCCAGAATCCGACACTGACGATCATGGCTTTGTGCGTGCGCTCGATGGATTACTTGATGCAGGAAATGAAGCGCGGCAACGTCTGAGGCTGTTGGCGCGGCGCTTTTGAGGCGTCCGGAAGGGTGGAGGCCGCAGGCCTCCGCTACAAGATGGATAGCGCTGGCCCGTGGCCGCCTCGGAGACAGCAAGTAGGAACCGCAGGCTGGGCCTGGCGGCGCGGCCTCGCGGCCAGAACGCGGGAGGCAGACGGATGATGTGCGCAAGGAAAAGCGTGGTAGCCCTGTGCTTGCTCTTCACGGCGACCGCTTCCGCCCAGACGCTGAGCGTGAAGTGGGAGGAGCTCACGGCGGCGGATTTCGTTCAGGCGCTGCAGAAATCCCAGGGCGTTTGCATGTTGCCTTTCGGCATCATCGAAAAGCACGGGCCGCATCTGCCGCTGGGCACCGACCTGATCAACGTCCGCTACCTGGCCGAGCAGGCGGCCCAGAAGGAGTACGCCGTGGTGTTTCCCGCCTATTACTTCGGCCAGATCTTCGAAGCCAAGCATGAGCCCGGCACGGTAGCTTACAGCGCCGGCCTGCAGCTCGACCTGCTGCAAGAGACCACGGACGAGATGGGACGCAACGGCTGCAAGAAGATCGTGATTCTCAACGGGCACGGCGGCAACAACCATCTGCTGCCTTTCTTTGCCCAGGCGCAGCTTGCCCGCCCGCACGACTACATCGTCTATGTCTATCAGCCGAACTTGAATGTGCCCGGCCGCCCGCCCTTAAAGGACAAGATCGATGCCCACGCTGGCGAGTCCGAAACGGCTCACGTCATGGTGTCGCGCCCCGACCTGGTGCACCTCGACCGCGCCACACTCGAGTCCGGCGCCGACCAGCAGCGGCTGCACCTGCCGCCCGGCCTCTACACGGGCATCTGGTGGTATGCGCGCTTTCCCGAACACTACGCGGGCGAAGGTGCGTCCGCCACCCAGGAGCTCGGCCAATTTGACCTGAAGACCGCCGTGAACGAGGTCGCAGAAGTTCTCCGCGCCGTCAAGGCCGACGAGGAGGGTCCAAGGCTGCAGAAGGAGTTTTACGAGAAGTCGAGTCATCCCCTCGATACGAAACAGTAAGATCCTGAGGAGCAGGACCACTTGTGAGGCATGAGACGAACAACGGCGCTTGCTGCGCTGCATTCAATAACCGACGGATGGGTGGAAGGTCCGCCGGCAAGCTGATCGCGCTGTCCGCGTGTGTGCTGGCTCTGGTGGCCGGCTGTGCGCGTTTCAGCGGCCCTTCCGCGAATATCCCTCCGTCGAGTGCGGCTAGGCGCCGCTGCCACCCGACTGGCGGGAGAAGGCCGAGTTTGTCATCGCGCGGCGGATGTATCCGCCCGGCCCCAACGACGGATACCGCGGCCGCTTCGATGGTGACTGGCGGCAGGGCCTCTCACCCAGCTAGCTGTGGATGCCAAGAGGGGACTAGCAGCCATCTCGGCCAGCCACTAAGCAGAACGAACTTCTCCGTGAAAAACAGCGAGGGCGGATACTTGAAGAGCACTTGGAACATGGCCGGAGGTCGGCGTGCTGAACCTCTTTCCTGTTTGGTCAACGCTCATCGAAGAGATGACGTGAGCATGGCAAGGCTGCCCCGAAAGGCTGGGCAGCCGAGAGGCCTTGAGGAGGGAAGGTTTGACTTGCGGTGTGAGCTGCCGAGGAAGACTACTGCCTTTCAAGCCTCTCCGGATTGCCGAAGCCGGTCGATCTTGGCCGCCATGATGAAATCGCTTTCCGTCAGGCCGTTGACGGCGTGGGTCCACAGCGTGATTTCCACTTTGCCCCAAGCGAGGAGTATATCCGGGTGGTGACCTTGCTCTTCTGCGAGCTCGCCGACCTTGTTGACAAAAGCCAGAGCGGTGCGAAAGTCCGGAAATTTCCACGTCTTCACTAGGTGGTGCTCTTCGACCACCCGCCATCCTTCCAGCTGTTTCTGCAAGGCTACCAGGGCATCCCCTTTGAGCGCCGGTACACCACCGTGGCAGGGAACGCAAGTTTTCTCTGCAAGGTCAGACATTGCCACTCCTTCCTAAGCCCCCGGTTTCGAACCAACCACCGAGAAAGCGCCCGCGTTGCGCAGCGCGGCCTCGATTTTGGCTGAATTCTCGGCGCGCACCTTCGCCGCGCCTACCAGAATCTTACCCTGAGCGACCTCGGTAGCATAGATATGTGACGTCCCCTCCGGCGACCGTGCGGTGACCACCAGCGTAATGAGCGTCGCGAGGATGGCGCCCAGCATGATCAGCTCGTACGTGATCACCCCATCGGGCCAGGGAGAGACGATCGGCATCCCTCCGGTCGGCAACGGATAAGCTCGTTGGGTGAAGGCTACGAACAGGAAACCCATCAGTCCTGCGAGCACACCCGCCAAAACCGCGATCCAAGGCATGAGGGTACGATGGTCCCGGCGGCCGAACGGATAGTCTTCGAAGGGCTCGGCAGAGACGATGACGATGTCGCGCTCCGGAACGCCTGCTTCCTCCAGGGCATCGACCGCGCGTTGCGCAGACTCTGGATTTGGATAAAGGCCGTATACAGCGTCTTTATTCACGTGGCTCCTTGGCCATGAGATTCGCGGCCAATACTGCTTCTCCAGCGTTAGGACGTCCCCTCAAATCCCGGCACTGACTCCAGGGCGCGGCTTTCTGCCGCCAAGCCGCCCGAGCAGGAAGCGTCGCGCGCAATCCTACCTTTAGCTCCCAAATCGAGATGATGGGCACAAACTTGACGAAGAGAAGATAAAGCAAGCCCATGGCCGCGAAGGTACCGGCCGTAACTGTAATTTCTACCCAGGTCGGGCGGTAGCTCCCGAAGGCGTACGGAAGGTATTTGCGGGCGAGTGATGGCACGATGATCAGGAAGCGCTCGATCCACATACCAACCACGATGGTCGATGATGCGATCACCGTCCCGGTGATGGTGCGGAGCTTTTTGATAGCCAGCAGCGGAAACGGAATACCGAAGTTACATAGCACCATAATCCAAAAGAGCGGTGCGAAAGCGCCGCGCTGCGTCGCCCAAAACACCGCCATTTCCGAGGATTCATTCCCGTACCACGTGGTCAGACGCTCAGCCACGATGAAATAAAACCACAACAGGCTCATCATGAGGAGCAGTTTGCCCAGATTGTCGAAGTGAAGCGGGCGCAGATATTCTTCAAGGTGCAGACACTTGCGCAGGAGAGCCATGGCCAGGATCAACCCCGCGATACCACTAAAGATGGCGCCGGCCACAAAATACGGCCCGAAAATGGTGGAGTGCCACATCGGAACCGGAGCCATAGCAAAGTCCCAGGATACGATCGTGTGCACCGACACTGCTACCGGGATGATGACCACGGCCATGATGTGCATCGCGGTTTCCAAGCGGTTCCATTGCCTGGGCGTGCCGCGCCAGCCTAGGGAAAGGACGCGATACAGCCTCTTTCTCCAGCCATGGGCGCGCTCCCTGACTACAGCCCAGTCAGGAATGATAGGCAATAAGAGGAACGTTACGCTACCCGTCAAATAGCTGGAAATAGCGAAGAAATCCCACAGCAGCGGCGAGCGGAAGTTGGGCCAGATGGTGCGTTGGCTGGGATAGGGCACCAGCCAGAAGAAGAGCCAGGGCCGTCCCAGATGGATGATCGGGAACATGGCCCCGATGCTCAGGGCGAACACCGTGATCGCTTCCGCGCAACGCGTGACGGGTCTTCGCCAGGTAGCGTTAGCGAGGCGCAGAATGGCGGAGATGAGCGTTCCCGCGTGACTGATCCCGATCCAGAACACGAAGTTCGTAATATAGAAGGCCCAGAAGACCGGACGGTTGATTCCCAACACCCCGATGCCGCGCCACACCTGGTAACCGAAGACCGCCACGGCGGTAAGCACGATCAGCCCAACCAACGAACTGGCAACGAAGTAGCGGCGCGACGTTGCCATCAGAGGGCGAAGTAGATCGTCGTCGACGCGGTTTAAGGTATCCTGATCCAAGCTCGCCATCGGAATTACCCAGCGCTCGCCGGACCACCCTCCTCGCCACTCCAAGACCCCCGCTCCAAGTATGTGACATTCGGGCGAGTGTTGAGCTCGCCCAGCAAGACCGTGGCGCGATTGGACCGCGCGAGCTTCGAGACCTCGCTTTCCGGATCGTTCAGGTTGCCGAAAATCAGGGCTTTCGGCGGGCAAGTTTGCACGCAAGCCGGGTTGAACTCACCATCCTTCAGTTCACGCTTCTCAGCCTTGGCTTGGATTTCCGCCGCCTTGATTCGCTGCACGCAAAACGTACACTTCTCCATCACGCCGACTTCGCGAACGGAAACGTCCGGGTTTAGCTGCAAATGGAGCGGCTTGTCCCAAACCGGGTTGTAGAAGTTGAAAAAGCGTACGGTGTAAGGACAAGCGTTGGCGCAGTAACGCGTGCCGATGCAGCGGTTGTAGACCTGAGCGTTGAGACCCTCGGGATTGTGATAGCTGGCGAAGGTCGGGCAGACAGGCTCGCAGGGCGCGGCTTCGCATTGCTGGCAGAGCACGGGCCTAAACCGCACCCGCGCTTCGGGGAACTCGCCCTCCCAGTAGCGCTCGACGCGAAGCCAGTGGATGGCGCGCCCACGAGCTGCTTGGTCCTCGCCCGCCGTCGGCACGTTGTTCTCCGCCCGGCAAGCCACCACACAGGCCTCGCAACCGGTGCAACGGTCGAGATCGACGACCATACCCCAGTGGATTTTTGATTCGAGATGATCGATTTCTGATTTCATGTGCAAATGAGAGTTGAAAAACAAGCACTCCAACCAGGCCCACAAAGCCCCATCGCTATCGCTTCAACAGCTCGCTCGGACGCTCGTACAGCTGACCCCCAAACAGCACCAGTTTCCCTTTACCCACCCTTGCGATCTTTACTCGCGTGGCTGCCCAGGCCAGCGATCCCGTCTCCGGTTCGGTCAGCGGTGCCAGGATGGAGAATGGATTAGCTCCGCGGTGGCTGGCGTAGCGGGTGTAGTTCTCGTGACCCTGCCCAAACGGCACCCCTAAGGTATCCGGCCGGATTCCCGGATACAGCAGAGCCGGCGCTCTGAATGAACCTTGTGCAGAGGTCACTTCTACCAGGTCGCCCTGCTGGATACCCAGCTTCACTGCTGTTCGGGGATTGATCTCGACCCAACTGCCCCACATGGCTGTCGACAAGGGGTCAGGCGCTTCCTGCATCCAGGGCAAGTGAGCCAGGGAACCGTCGTAGAGAAACAGCGAGGGATAGGGCAGCAGGTGAAAAGGGAACTCGCGTTCGTCGCCCGCGAATTCAGGAATCGAAGGAGTTGGCAGGTCAGGAAGAAAATGGCCCTTGAAAGGGGGCGCCGCCACCTGCGCAACCTCACGGCGACCTATCCACCCGGACTGCTTGGCTAGCCGCTCCTCGTTCATCACCGCGATATGGCTCAGTGAAGCTGCGACCCGACCACCCAGGGCACGGCCTGCCTCAATCAAGACGGAGCTCATGGCGCGCGTGTTGTATAGGGGGCGCATCACGGGCGCGGCCAGTGCCGTTCCCGGCTCGGTCGTGCCTGATTCAGGCGTGTGGCTCAGCGCGGATTCGAGGGGAGAATGGTCCGGCAGAATTAGGTCGGCCAGGACACTGGTCTCATCGAGGAAACATCCGAAGCTGGCGATGAACGGAACCCTGGCGACGAGGTCGACGACGCGCCACGCTTGGGGAGTAGCCAGTACCGGGTTTGCATCCTTCAGAAGCAGTATTCTGGTCCTTTCAAGAACGCCCGACTTGAAAGCCTGGGTGAAGGTCACACTAGCCGGTTGGGTTGAACCTTCCGGCGGCAGACTTCCTGTGAAGAACAGCCCGCCTGGCTGGCCAACACTATCCAGGAGCACATTGAGCAAGTTGACCGCGAGTGCGTTAAACAGTCCGTTGGTTTGGGCCAACGCGCTTCCACCGATCATCGCTAGTGCTGGCCGATGGGCTGCCAGCTCCCGGGCAATGCGGGTCAACACAGCCGCCTTGACCCCTGTTCTGCTCTCAACCTCCGCGGGACTGTGACCGGTCAGAACCTGTTGCCATTCGGGTAGTCCCTTTCGGCTAGGAAACAGCTCCTCATTGACGATTACGTGGGCAATGGCCAGCGCGATGGCCCCTTCGCTTCCCGGAGGTGCAGCAATCCACTCATCAGCGTTAGCACCGGTCTGCGACAGCCGAGGTTCCACCATCACGAACTTCGCACGCTGCCCGGGACGGCCCTGACGCATCTCACCGTAGGCCGCCGACTGTGCCACCGGTGAGTTCCACGTACCGAGGAAGTCAGCGCCGAAAGAGATCAAGTAGTTGGTGCGAGCCAGATCGAATGTCGGCAGTTGCGCGCGGTCGAAAAGCTGTTGGTTGGCTCGCCGCAGCACTGACTCGTCCAGGGGTTCGAAGATCACCGGTCCCGACGCACCCAGGGCCCTCAGGAAGGCCTCGACCACACCGGGCGGATAGACACCGTTCGGCGGCTTCGTCAGAAACGTAATATTTCCCTCTTGCTGACCGGACTGCAACGCCCTTAACTGTGACACCAGCTCGCCGATGGCTTCTTCCCAGCTAATCTCATGCCACCGGCCCGATCCGCGATCTCCGGCGCGCCGGAGTGGACCTCGCAAGCGATCAGGATGGTAGGTCACTTGCAGAATCGCCTGGCCGCGCGCACAAAGCTTACCCCGATTGACGGGATGCTGGGGATCACCCTCGACCTTTTTGGCTAAGCCCATCTTGATCAGGCCGCGACGACCGTTGCGGACGGCCTCCGCCTCTCCTTCCATCACTTTTACTAGCGTGCCGCAGCCCGCCGGACAAAGCGTGCAGACGCTCCGTTTCCACGTGGCGACGCCGGCTTGCAGGTCCTCCTCTGGAATGAAACGAATCAGCTGATGCTCCGGGTGGCCGCAGCCGTCAAGGGCCGCCGCCGTACCTACTACTCCCGAAGTTTTGATAAAAGTTCTACGATCCATAGAGCTCGTCGTTGTTCGCCTGCAGATTCTTCAAACGTCGGTCGGTACGTTGCGTCGCGGCCTCAATAGTGGCACGTCAGGCAATCCACGGGTGCCTTCTGCTGCCGATGACAGCTCAAGCAATAGCCCATCGTCAGATTGACACTCCGCACGGCCACTGTTTGCTGGGTCATGTCACCATGACAGGCCTGGCAACCGATTCCAGCACGGATGTGCGGCGCGTGGTTAAACTTCACATGCGAGTACGGGGGATAGTCATACACGCGCTGCCAAGCGACGTCTTCCCCCCGGGCTTGATAGGCAGCCAACTTTTTTATCTCCGGTTTCTCGGTGGCGATCGCCTGGTGGCAGGTCATGCAGAGCCTCACGCTGGGGAGTTGTGCTTCCGGGCCGCTCGTAACGCCCGCATGACAAACGACGCATTGCAGCCCCGCGGCTAGGTGAACCTTGTGCGTGAAGGCAATCGGCTGATGCGGTGCCGGGTGATACCCGAAAAAGTCCTTCATGGCGCTGAGTACAGACGGGTGCGCGGGCGTGTAGAATTCGGCACCGCCCGTTGGACTGTACGGCCGCTGGCTGCGCACCTCGGCCGCGGCGATCATCAATCCGGCCGCTGCAGCAGCGGAAAGGATGACACCGGTTCGGCTCAAGGGTTCACCGCTCCCGGACTCTTCCCGCGCCGCCAGACCCAATAGATGGGCAGGCCAGCGAGAATTAGCGAAAGTCCGATCAAGGATTCGCGGGGCTGCCTGAACAGGGTATTTCCAACAATCAGTAAGGCCGCCAAGGCGAAAGCCACCGGCAAGACCGGATAGCCCCACACCCGGTAAGGCCTGGCCAGCTGCGGCTCGCGCCGACGAAGCACGACCACTGCCAGGCAGGCGAAGGCGTAAAAGATCCAGCCGGCAAAAATCACATAGGTATAGAGCTGCTCGTAAGTACCGCTCACTGTCAGCACAGTAGACCACGCACCTTGAATCAGGATAGCCCAGGCCGGAGTGATGAACCGAGGATGCACGCGGCCTGCTTTGGCAAAGAAGACGCCAGCGTGGGCCATGGCGTAATAAGCGCGCGGCCCGGTGAGGATGGTACCGTTCAACGCCCCGAAGATCGAGCACAGAATGAGGCCCGAGACGAAAATGGCGCCGCGCGGCCCGCTCAGCGCTTCCATGGCAGTCGCGGCTACTCTTTGGTGCGTTGCCAGGGCAGGCAGGGAGAGCACCCGCAGGTACGCGAGGTTCGCTCCCAGATAAGCCGCCACTACCAGCATGGTTCCCAACAGGTAGCTGCGCGGCAGTGTACGCTCCGGATGACTCACCTCGCCTGCGGTGTAGGAGAGCATATGCCATCCTTCATAGGCCCAGAGCGCTCCGATCAGGGCGACACCGAATCCACTTAGCGTCGTATGCCCGGCCGGCAGCGTAGCGGAAGAAACGACCGTATGAGTATGAACCTTCAGCAGGGCGTAGCCCATGATGATCGCCAGGCCAGCGAGCTTAGCTATCGTGAACACCACCTGAACCGCCGTGCCCTTGCGGACGCCTGCCACATTAATGAGGGTGAGCAGCGCCACCACGGCGCATGCTACCAGCTTCTCCCTTGTACGCCCGAGGTCGGCAAAGTTCGAGCTATAGATGCCGAAGCCCACGGCCAGCGTTGCAATCGACCCTGAGTGGATCACTAGCAGCATTCCCCACCCGTAAAGAAATGCAAACAGATCTCCGTAAGCGCGGCGAAGGTAAACATAGACACCTCCGGGCTCGGGAATTGCCGCTCCCAGCTCCGCGAGCGAGAGCGCCCCGGCCAGCGAGAGAATGCCACCCAGCACCCAGACCAGCAGCAAGCTTCGCACGCTGGCCACATAGAGGGCCACGTTGTGGGGAACCAGGAAGATGCCTGACCCGATGATGGTGCCCACAACGATAGCGGTTGAGCTCCAGAAACCGATGGAACGCGGCAGAGCGATCGGAGGCGGCTCAGGCGCAGCCTTGCCGATGCCGCGTTCCTGTGCCAGCACTGTACGGGCAAGCAACTCCACAGGAGCTCCCGTCGCTCGCGGTCGCGCTTTGAACCCAGGCGGGCAAAGGCGTTTACCACGGCGCAGCGTGCCATTATACTGGCAAATCCCTCGCCAGCGTATCGAGGTCGGCCACCCGGGGCCACGGGGCAGCCCGGGACTTCAAGATTCCGGATTCAAGATTGCAGTTGACGGGAGGAACCATGCGCAAAGTGATTTGCACGGCTGAGGGACCGCGTCCCCTCGGAGTCTATTCCCAGGCGATCGTCTGTGATGGGTTCGTGTTCGTCTCCGGCCAAGGACCGGTCAACCCCAGAACCAACGAACTTGAGCTGGGCGACATCCGCAACCAGACCCGGCGCACGCTGGAAAACATCCGCGCCATTCTCGAGGCAGCGGGCAGTTCGATGCGCGACGTGGTGAGAATCGGCGTATTCCTGGCTGAGCTGAGCGACTTTCCGGTTATGAACGAGGTCTTTCGCGAGTTCTTTCCGGAAGATCCGCCAGCGCGCACCACAGTGGGCGCTCAGTTACCAAGGATGAAGATCGAGATCGACTGCATTGCCCGGCTGCGAAAGCCGCCAGCAGCTCGGAAGCCCTAAGGGCCGGCTGCAGGGCCTGCCCCGGGAGTTTCGAGCATGCCTGTTCCCTATTGCACCACGAGGGAAACCGATGTGGTTAGAGCCAGCGTGCCTGAGGTTCCGATGACGGTTACGGCGTAGGTGCCCGCTGGCGTACCTGACGGAGGCGGCGTCACTCCGCCGCCGTTGCCACCTCCGCAAGCAAACGGAAAGACCAACGCGAGCAGCAGCAGACCTAGCGCCGCCCATGCCATGGCCACCTGGTGCCGCCTCCTTATCACCGCCACAAGGAGACCGGCAGTCACGCCCAGCAGCCAGAGGCCGCGGTTGGAGGCTGGCGGATTTAGCCGCCGGCCGCTGACAGCGGAGCGGGCAGTGGTAGTGATGGTTAGCGTTGAAGGGACAGGGTTCGGCCCGGGAGTCACTGAACTTGGGGAAAACACGCACTGAGACTGCGCCGGCAGCCCCGAACACGCCAGGGTCACTGCGCCGGTGAAGGGGCCGAACTCCGGCGTAACAGCGAGCGAGTACGTTGCTGACTTACCTGCTGCCACGGTGGCGCTCGATGGATTAGCCTCCAGCTTGAAACTGGTCACCGTCACCTGAACAGTGGCTGTGGGCGAAAACGTCACGCCATTATTGCTCGCCTCGAGCGTCACGCTGCTTGTGCCAAAAGGGCAGATCACGGAACCCGACACGGCACTGCACCCACCGCTGACAAGGGTCAGCGACAACGGGCAGGAATCGGGATCTGTGAATCCGAGCTGCGACGCGGAAAGGACGGCGCCACGCGGATTGTCACCGCTCACCGTAGCCTGCTTTACAACCGCACTCGCGCTGGGGACCGTCTTATCGGCGGCGGCCCAAGCGTTCAGCAAGCCGTAGCCGTAAGTGTTGTTGGCTGGCGCGGGGCCCAGGCCCGAGGCGTTTTCCAGTATCAGACTGCGTACCACTTGGCGGGCAGTGGCGGCGGGCAGGGCACCACTGGCATTTGCCCTCAAGCAGCTCGCTGCCTGCAGCAGAAGCGCGGCCTCACCCGCGGCGTGGGGCGTGGCCGCCGAGGTGCCATAAAATGGATTCTCGAAGCCCCCAGCTCCGGTAACGGAGACGCCGTCGACCCCCGTGACATCAGGCTTCAGACGACCATCCACCGTGGGCCCTTGGCTGCTGAAAAATTCGAGGGTGTTAGGCTTCGATGCCCGGACAGCTCCGACGGACGTGACGCTGACCGGCGAACCTCCTGCATCCGCTTCCGCCGGGACACTGCTCGTAACCGTATTGTAATTGTGAATCTCGAAGTGCGTCGAAGGGGAGGGCACCAGGCGAAGCGGACCGGAGGATGCGCATTCGGGCTGAAAGAGAAACATGTTCAGATTTCGGACAGCAGCCAGGTTGTCGGAGTTTTCGATGATAATCCGGAAAAAATCTTGCTGTCCGGTGTCATTGACGTAATCGATGAACTCGACCGGGTCTTGTGCGCCTGTCTGCGGATTGGTGCTCGCCGCCACCACCTGGCCGGTGCTCTGCTGGACCAGGAAAAGATCGTAGTCATTGCTCGAGGCGCCGAATGGATCATCCCAGACCAGGAAGATCACGACCTCGCCGCCCGAGGGCAGCTCAATCAGGTCGTAGGGCTTAGGCCCGAGCCCCAGGACATCGTTCGTACTGGAGTTGGCCTGAAAGAGGTGGAGATCGCCCGGAACGCCAACCACGAAGCTGCCATCCACCCCCGAGTCCGTGTAAGTGCCGAGATAGTGTTCATTGGCTTCATTACCAACCGCGGTGAAGTAGGCGCGGAGCGGGTTGGTCGGGCTGTTGAGGTTGCTGGCGGTATTCGAGGAGACGTTGCTGGTACCATCGTAAGGCATACCGAAGAACGAAATATCGTCCATCGCCACGTCGGTCTGCCCAGCCATCCAGTCGACAGCCCGATTAAAGCTGAGGTCCGTATCAAAATTCGCGAAGAACAGCTGTGCTCCGGGAGCGATGTCATGAACGATCTCGAGCAGCGCGGTACCTTCGGCGCCAGCCCCGGCAAAGGCACAACCAACCGGCGGCAAACCCTCTAGGTCACCGGTCTCGTTGAACGACTGGCCGGTGATGCCACCCGTAGAGGAAATCAAAACTCCGGCAGCGTTCCGAATTCCGGTGGAGTTTGGAAGGTCTCCAGTCGAGATCGGCCCTCCCGAGACACCAGAGCAGGTAGTGCAACCTGTGGCAAAGACGCCCTTCAGGCCGTCCGAGAGCACACCCACCCGCACGCCCGTGCCGTCCACGTGAAGGCGGGAACGCACCTGGTCAGCCATAATGATGGAGTCTCCTTGCGTGTCCACGGAACCCGTATGGTGGCGCGGATAGCTCGGCAGGCGGATGTAGTTCACCATGGGCAGGTCCGCTACAGCTTCCAGACGGCTTGCGGGCACTCGCGCCTGAACTCGGCTAGCACGGGCATCAGCAATCTCCACCACCCCGCCGGCGGACTCGAGGGCATAAAGCGTGTCTGGCCGAACCTGCGAAACCAGAATCGTGACCTGCACCTCACCGTTCTCGTTCACGCGCATCATCCGGTTATGCAGTGCGTCGCGAACCGACTTCGGCAGTCGGGCTGCGGCAAAGGCGGCTCGCGCCGCCACTGACTTGTCTCTCGACGTCGCCGACTCCTGAGGGACCGAGCGCGCCAGATCCACCAGAATCGATGCAAGCTTGGGATGCTTGGCAGAGCCGGAAGCGGGAAGCTGAGATCTTCGTGCCCACGCCCTTCGAATCCAGCCGGGAAAAGCCCACCAATCGTAGGCCGACGCACTCAGTGCGCGGGGGCAGAACACCGATCCCTCCTCGAGTAGGCCCGGCAACAGTAATCCTAGGACGGCTAAACTGGTCACGGCAATCAGCGTACGCTTTATCCTCGGGAACGCCACGTACCCAGTTTCCTCCGCGTTATGGCGATGTCATATCTCTGACTATAATCAAGCAACACCTTGAATTCTCTAGGATTGTCGCCGTTGCCAGTTTAAATCAGAATGCTTGGCTTGAGGCCAGGCTCTTCGGTCAAAACATTCGGAGTTTGCCCGAAGAGCCCGAGTTTGTTGGCAGCCAGCGAAAACCTGGGCAATCCTCGCAATCCTCAGGGCACTCCATCGCTCAGCCCAATCGAGCCATCCACATTGGCAGCCATCGACTCCCGGCTGCAATCATCCCGAAAGTCTGGGTTCCAGAATTTATGCTCGTTGTCCCACCGATCCGCAGCAAGATCCACTGACCAGCGGTGGCTGGCGTCGGAAGCAGCCCAGGAGGTGTGTACACTCGCGGACGTTTAGGGCATAGCTTAGTTGGGTGCACCTTTCTCGACGGTGCCCCTGATAAAAGGTCCGGCGCGATTGCCAATGGCTCAGCTAGCCGACCACTCTAGGCACACAAGGCACGCTCCGCAGGTAGCGCTTTTGGAAGACAGGCGGTACCTTCCCCATGTTGAGGCGGAGCTGAAGCCGCGCCGAACCAGCCTGAGAAGTAATCACTCTGCCCCCAAACGTCGTTTGCTGGCTCAATGGCCACTCTACCAGGTATCCAGATCCGCTGGGGTCGAACCTCTGGGCGGTGGCGAAGAACTGAAAGACCCCCCAGATACCATCGCATCCAAGCGTGAATGCTTCCCCGTTGAGGACAATGTGAACGCCTTGGCCGCTGCCCGGCCAAGCAAAGCGCACCGGAGTGTTCGAGCCGGGACAGCGAAGTGTCTGACCGTCAATATTGAGAGTGACGTTTCTTATCCCGGGCGTGTTGCCGCATTGCAGCGTGTCCTCGAGGCGAGGTGTAGCCGACCCCTGCGGGTAGAGCCCGTCGGAAATCTGCGCTGCCCAATTGAAGAACCTGACGAAAGCCGGGTTTGGAGTGGCAGCACCGGTGAGCAGAGGAGTGTACCGCTCGCCCTGCTTGGTCAAAAGGCCCTTCAGCGCCTGATTATACAGCACCCACAAGGCTCCACTCTCGGTTTGAAAGACGGCGTTGAGAGACTCGAGGCTAGCAGGGGTCTGAGCATCCGGGTTAAACGGGCTCTTCCGGACGAGCGCGTCGAACTGGGCGCAGAACGGCCGGGCGGCGGCGTTCGCCTGCTCGCCTGGCTTGGGCATGGCGCCCTCCACCTTCTGAATAGGGGCTAGCAGCAGCGCTTTCACCGTTTGGTCGACGGGACTGTTGGGATCAAACTCTTGGCTGAGCTGGTCCGTGGATTTTTCCGCGGCGGCGGCGTCCCCCTCAACCTGCCTGAGAAGGCTGTCATCCGCAGGAGCTCGGGCGAGCTGTTGCAAGGATGCCTTCAGGGTGAGAAGGGCGCCTAGATATGCCTGATTCTTAGGTCCCACATACTGAGCCTGATCCGCCGGAACCACCGCACTAGCGGGTTGAAAAGCCTGCCGAACCCCTGGGTCATTGCCTGCGGTATTCTGGGAGACCACCCAAAACAGCTCCATCAGTGGGGATCTATTTCCCGATAGCGCTTCGAGCTTATTTGCCGCATCCGAGAGGTTACGGTAGCTGAGAACAGACGTTGCCTTCACGAAGTTAACCCACCGGTTGATGTAGTCTCGCTGATATTGCTGTCGGAGCTCTTGGCCCAGGTCCGCCGGAGCGGTCGCTGCCGCCGATCCGAGGACCCAGCCCTCTCCCTTCAGGTATGGCCGAAGATCGTCAAGCGCGGCACTAACGAAGCCCCATCCATCCTTGGTGAATGCCCCGGGGACGGTCACGCTATTGAGAACCCCCTTCTCAGAGTCTTTGAAGTCCCGGTTAAAGTTGACGTCTTTGGCTCTCCTCGACGCAGCGTCCAACAGGGTACGGTAGACGCGCTGCTTGGGAGGAAAGAGGTTAAGGTAATACCGCGCATGCGCTACAGCGACACTGTCCTGCGCGGAGAGAAAGCAGTTCGCGGTCCCGAAACGATCCCCGTACTGGAGTTGATCTGCATAAAACTCAAACTGCATCTGCGCCAGGCGCCTTTGCTCTGGGTCGGCATTCCGGCCTTCACTCCAGGTTTTGAAGAGCGCATCGGGAAGGAAATCGCGAGTGCCCCGGGCATGATCCGAGGTGGTGATGAGATAGGCCTTTAAGATTGTATATATCGGGTCGTACTTGGCTTCGTCACCGGGCGCGCGCGCCGAAGGGAGCGCTTACAAAGAGGCTACCCATGCCTTCTGGACGGGGCCCAGCAGCAGCGCGTTAAAACCCTCAGCGTAAATCCTGCAGGCTTGCGGAAGCAGGGCACCACCCGAATAGAGCCCCCAACGATAGCTTAAGGGAGGGCCACCCGTGGCGTAGCTGGTCAATATCTGTAAGGATTGGCAGAGATGATCCAGCCTTTGAAGGTCATCCGTTAGATTTGGCGGCCCGGCCCGGGGACGGACAAGGTCTTGCGCGGCAGTTCGGACCTGCAACTCGAGCATCCGGTTATGGAGGAAGGAGACGATGAAGCCAGCATTGCAAATCAGAAACAAGGTGGTGGCTGTGGCCAGGAGGGCCCGACGCCAAAAGCTCACCTGAGTGCTGGATGTGCTGGCATTCAGGGCTGCCCGGTCTTGGAGCAGCACGTCGCGGAAGAGACGGGCTAAGAACAGCCATTGAGGAACGTGGCGTGTTGGAATGGAGATGGCTAGGGTGCTATCGGCCGCCAGCTTGCGCACCTCCAAGACACGTGTGGCTCCGGCCAGCGTTTCCTCAGGAGGGGCTTCTTGAGGTCTTCCAACTGCCCCACCTCAAGAACCTTAGTGGCTTCGATGGACGTCACGGTGGCTGCCGCTGTCGGTCGTCCGGCGGCTGCAGCAGTGGCTGAGGTCTCCGTGACGGTACGAAGCCCTGTAAAGTAGAACCCCCGCAAGAAGGGTCCGACGGTCAACTGACTCGGACGGCACAAGTCGATGAGAAACCGTACCAGAGGACTCCGGAATTTGCGAAACTCGCGCGGAAACTCATAAATTCTTGGCAGCTTGGCCGGGTCGAACTCGCGGGCCAGCAAAAAGGGACGCTTGTCGCTGAGCCCGTAAAAGATATCCTCGAAGGCTTGACCCAGCCGCTTCGTTTCCTCCTCGGCATAAGTACCCGAGGCGTAGTCCGTGCGCACTGTCAGCGTCACTCCCAACACTTCCTTCGCCTCGCCCTCGGTCAGAGGGCTGGCGTACTCTGGGAAGAAAGAAACCTGATCTAGCTTGGTGAAAAGCATATAGACAGGAAAGCTGACGCCGAGAAGCCGTGCCATTTCGCTCAGCCGCGCCTGCAGCTTCCCCGCGCCGGCTCCGGGAGCCTGTCCGGAGCTGGCTTTGAGTTTCTCAAAATCGACGCACACAACGGCGGCTCGACCCGCTTATCCTCGCCCGCCGATCACGGACCCGAGCTTAGCGGGAGCCAGCCGCTTCACGAGCTTGGCCCAGCGGCCCGGCTCCGAAAGCAGCCTGCCCGCTGCTTCCACCAGAATCGCCCCGCCGGCAAACCAAAAATTGACGGAACGGGTCGGTATGACCGATCCGTCTTCGGACACCTGGCCAGCAAGGAGCTCGGCATCGAGCTCCGAGTGCATCACCGTGCTCGTCTTCCCCGATCCGGTATCGCCGATTACCAAGATGACGGGCAAGTTGCGCAGACGGGCCTTTCCGCCTAGGTTGGAAGAACGTAGACGCGCCTCGGCCTGTTGTATGGCAACCTCGACCTCGTCGGGACCTGGAGGAGGAGTCTCCTGAGCGGGCTGGGGGGTGGCATCAGGCTTTTTGGCTTCGTTTAAACGCTTCCGCCAGAGCATCAGCCCCCCACAACGAGTACGATCGTTGCCAGCAGAGCCCACAGGATGAGTAGCCGGCCTCCCACAAGTTACACCCAGTCTCCTCCGGGCCAAGGCACTAGTGACTCGAAGAGGCTTGCCGACGACTCCGCCAGCCATTTCTTTAAGGGGTCACCCACGACCGGTCCTTATGTCCCACTCGGCAGCGCAAAACTCTTTAGCTCGGCAACGGGCAAGCTGAGTGACCAGCGAAAGCCCGCAAACAGTGCCAACGCTAACAACAGACTAGCAGCACAGGTGAAGGCAATTCCCCGCAACCAGGGATCCGAGCGCCGGGTGGGCACCGATTGAGTGGAAGGCGCCCACCCAAAGCCCGGTTGCACGGCCCCTCGGATGTGGACACCCAAGGCATTTTACGCCCGCATCGAGAAGGAGCTGGACGCCTGCCTTGAGATTCTGGCGCAGCTTAAGGCGTCCTGTGATGCCAAATTCGGCTCGCAGTCACCTTCTTTCCCAAGCTTGAGCCAGCTCTGACCGAAGTCCGGCCTGTCGTGCATGGGTTTCTCCAGAAAAAGCGAGAGAAGGAGCCAGACCCGGTTGAGGAAGTTGCTCCCGCTGAGTTGCCAGCTGAGCCACTGCCGGGAGCCGCCGGTGAGGCAGGCGGAGCCGTTCCGGCACGCGCCGGCGTGGTCATTACACTCGAAACGTCTTCCGAATCGCCCGAACGTGTAGAAGCTATCCGCAACATTGCCGAGGCGGCAGCGTTCCTTAGGCAGCTCGAGCCCCATAGCCCCGCTCCATACCTGATGCTGCGCGGCTTGCGTTGGGGCAAGCTGCGCGCCGCCGTCAGCCGGTCTGATCCCACCCAGCTTGAAGCGCCACCTACCGAGCTCCGTCGGCACCTGAAGCGTCTGGCGCTCGAGAAGAAGTGGGAGGAGCTGTTCGAGACTGCTGAGGACGCGATGGCTCTTCCCTGCCGCCTGGCCTGGCTCGATTTGCAGCGCTTTGTGGTCGAGGCCTGCGACGCTCTGGGCGGCGATTACGGAGGGATCGCTGCCGCCATCCGTTCTGAACTGAGAGCGCTTATCAGCGACATCCCGCAACTGCTGGACGCCACACTGATGGATGACACCCCGGCAGCCAATTCCGAGACACGAGCATGGCTGAGGTCGCTATGCGACGAAATTCCGGCCAAGGCTACTGCGGAGGTGCCCGCCCGGGCGATTGCGGTGGCCGACGGCTTCTCCTCCCGCTGGCCAAGCCAGCCTGCGGATGCCTATGCGGCGGCGGAAGCTCTGCACGAGGGGAAGGAGCGCAAAGCCTTTGAAATCCTCCAGAAGGACATTGCACGGCAACGCTCCGGCCGGGAGAAGTTCCACCGCAAGATGCAGTTGGTGGAAATGTGCGTCTCCGCCAACAAACCGGACATCGCCCAGCCCATTCTGGATGATCCGGCTGCGGCCATTGAAACGCATAAACTCGACGACTGGGAGGAACCGGAGGTAGTGGCGCGCGCTTTGGGCACCATTTTGAAGCTAAGCGAGCGCATCCAGTGGGATCAGAGAGCGCAGCGAAAGCTTTTTGAGCGCATCTGCCGCCTCGATCCGGCTCCAGCGCTAGGGGATGCAGACTAAACCAAGTCTTTTTATGTCTCAGCCGTACGACGACAGCGATCGGGAGCAGATTGGGGAGTAGGGCATGGCCAGAACAGATGCGAGCGTACCCGTCATGCTCTCCTTACTGGATCGGCTGATCGATAATGACCCGAAGCATAGCGAAGAAGCTCCTCTGACGCGCTGTCAGTCTCTGCGAGCTCTCAAGGCCTCGCTCAAACGCGATCTGGAATGGCTGCTGAACACACGACGAACCATCGATCCGGTTTCGAACTCCAACGCGGAGACGGCACGCTCCCTCTACCACTATGGATTCACGGATATTTCCTCCCGGTCGACACTTTCTCCCGAGGACCACAACGATCTCACCCGCGAGATAGAGGCTGTGATTGCGCTTTTCGAGCCGCGGCTGAAACGCGTCAAGGTGCGTCTGGAACCGGTGGCCGGACAGACTCAAACGCTACGATTCGTGATTGAGGGGTTGTTGCGCGTGGACCCAGCGCCGGAGAGGGTGCGATTCGACGCGGTGCTTGAACTAGAGAAAGCACAGTACGAAGTCGAGGCAGACGACCTTGCGTGACGAGTTAATGACGTACTACGAGGGGAGCTCAGCTTTCTTCGCCAAATGGGCGCGGAGTTCGCGCAGAAACACCCCAAGATCGCCGCCCGCCTGCTGCTCGAGCCGGACCGCCTCGACCCGACCTTGCTGGCTCCCGAGGCCGCGGCCGTGTTACGTCTGGAACTGGAATGCTATCCGGGCGTCAGCTTTGACAAACTGGAGCTGGAGACGGTCACCTTTTACCTGAGCGGAGAAGGGGCGGTCGTTCACGCGCTTTATGAGCTTTTGTGCCGCAACTGCGCGCGCATCGCCATACGCAATCCCGGTAATCCGAAGGCCTCGCCGAGTCACCTACCTCCAGGCAGCTTGCGACCGGTGGGTTTCGGAGAGGACGAGGCGGTGCTGCCTTATCCCAGGCGGTCGTTTGTAGGTTATCGCCTGCTTCAAGAATACTTTGCCTTCCCCGAGAAATTCTTCTTTGTAACTCTCAGCGGGCTCTCCCAGCTGAAAGCCGCGGGGTTGCAATCGAAGGCGGAGTTGCTGTTTCTGATTGCTCCCTTTGAGCTGCCGCAGCGTCAGCACCGGCTCGAGGTCGCCGTCGGCGCAAAAACTCTGCGCCTAGGGTGCACACCCGTCATTAACCTGTTCGCGCAGAGCGCCGAGCCGATTCTCGTTGACCAGACCCGCCATCAATACCGGATCGTGCCTGACGCGCGCCGCCGCCGAAGCATAGAAGTGTATTCGGTAGACGAAGTATTCAGTATTGACCCTAATTCGCACCAGACAGTGGTCTATCAGCCTCTCTTTTCGCAGCGGCGCTTGGTTCGGCCGAATCGGTTCCCGCTTATTGGTACGCCAGCCGCCAGCCTTCGGCCGTTAAAGGCGACGAAGGGACCGACGTCTATCTCTCGCTGGTGGACCTCTCGACGCGGTCGCTGCAACTTGAATACGATACCGTTCACGTGAAGTGCACCTGCACCAATCGGGATCTGGTTAGCCGCTTGCCCTTCGGAAGTGAAAGCGGCGATTTCGAGATGGCAGGTGCTCCAGCGATCCGGAGCATTGTAGCCCTTCACAAGCCAAGCCCCCTTTCTGCGCCCTCCTTTAGCGGGCAAGATGCTCCGGTGCCTGATTTCACACCTTTCGCTGAACTACCTTTCGCTGGTAGATGAAGGCAAAGAAGCTTTGCAGAAAATTCTCGAGCTCTACGATTTTTCCGAGTCGCCGGACATCCGCAAACAAATTACTGGGATTTCCGCCGTCCGCAGCAAGCCGCATTTCGCTCGTGTTGTCTCCGAGTACACGGTAACTTTCGCACGGGGCACTCGCGTAGAAATGCAGTTTGATGAGGAACAATTCAGCGGGGGAGGTACCTACCTATTTGCCAGTGTGCTGGAGAAATTTCTCGGGCTTTACACATCGATGAACAGTTTCAGCCAGTTGCTGGCGTGGAGCCGCCAGCGAAAGGAGCCTTTGGCACAGTGGCCTCCGAGAGCCGTACAGTCCATCCTCATCTAGCTGCTTCTGCAGTGGGCGCCAGACTGCGTTTGCAGCCATTTGCTTTGAGTTCTTCCAGGCAGTGCGCCTGCTCGAAAGGCTTTTTCCCGCGCGGACGCCGGTGGGCAAGTTGACCCAGCCTGCTAATGAGGTGGTGCGCTTCACTGCTCACGCCTCCCTCGCGTTCCCCGCTAGTGAGATTCAGGCCTTGGAGTGGCCGCAAGAGGGACCGGTAAAAATGGTTGTTAACTTCATGGGATTAACCGGTCCCGAGGGCGTTCTGCCCTCCCCTACACGACGCTCCTTATCGAACGATTGCGAGCCTCCGACACCGCGCTGCGGGACTTTCTGGACATCTTTAGCCACCGCTTTATCTCTCTCTTTTATCAGGCCTGGCGAAAGTATCGCTTTGATATCGGCTCCGAGCAGGGTGAGCACAACCACTTTTTCCACCAACTCCTTAGTCTAATCGGGCTGGGAACCAGGGATTTGCAAGAACGCCAGGCTGTACCGGATCACGCCCTGGCCTACTACTCAGGTCTGCTGTCACAGCGCGTGCGGCCCGCCGGGAATCTGCGCCAGATCCTCATGGACTATTTTGAGGTGCCCGTCGATATCGAAGGGAGGCAGCGCGTCGAACTACAATGAAATTCGTTTCGAAGACAAGAAGGATAACGAGCAGATTTTCATCAACGCCGAAAGGGATATGGACTTGCGCGTGGAGCACGACTCGCGCGAGTATGTGGGGGCGAACCGCCACCTGATCGTTCAGGCGAGCCAATACGAGGCGGTAGGTGGGGATAAGCACAGTCGCGTCAAGGGCAGCCACGTCGCGGAGATCGAGAAAGATATGCAACTTCGAGTTGTGGGTGACCAAAAGCACGCAGTGGATGGGAATGGATCTTTCTTCGTCTCGGGCGACCGGAAAGACGCAGTGGAAGGAAAAATGTCGCTCCTGGTGGGTGGTGACCAAGTTGCCCAAGTCAATAGTAATGTCTCGCTTGAGGTGCTTCAGTCACGAAACGAACGGGTGGGAATGACGCATGCCCTCGAGGCAGGCGGGACCATTCATCTCAAGGCTGGAATGACCGTAGTGATCGAGGCCAGCATGCAGTTGTCTTTAAAAGGTCCTGGGGGATTTGTGGATATAGGGCCTGCGGGTGTTTCCATTCAGGGCGCGATGGTGCTTATCAACAGTGGAGGCGCTGCCGCCAGCGGCCCTGGTGCGCAAACGCGGTCTCCCGATCAACCTGATCTACCGGCCGATCCGGCGGCTCGCCTGGGCGACCAGACAGCGCACGGAGGAGTCATTGTTTCCGGATTCCCTACCGTCATCATCGGACCTTGACTCCGGATAGTGGCAGGCCGGATGCCACGGCAGAAGCCCGTCCCGTTCTCACCATCGCGCGCCCGTGTCGGAACGGTTTCGGGCCAAGCGGCAGCGCCGAACTCACGTTCTTAACCTTTCCCGTAGCCTCCGCCTCCGGGCGTCTCGATCCTCAGTCGGTCGCCGGATCGCACCGTGATGCGCACTTTCGATGGGAGCTCCCGCCCGTTCAGTAGGTTCCGTCCTGGCTGGCCGGGCTCGCCTCCTTGCAAGCCATACGGTCTCGTCTTGCGCCGGTCGGAGACGATCGTAACGTCAGCGTCCGTTAAAAACTCGATTTCCCGCACGATACCGTCGCCACCGCGAAAACGCCCGCGGCCGCCCGATCCCCTGCGGAGGGCATAGCGGCGCACGCGGACAGGGAAGAGGTACTCTAGCGCCTCGACAGGCGTGTTGAGGCTGTTCGTCATATGCGTGTGGACGGCGTCAACCCCGTCTGCGGCGGGAGGTGCTCCCGTGCCGCCTGCGATCGTTTCATAGTAGGCAAAAGCTTCGCCCCTTCGGGGATCACGGCCCCCAAATGTCAGGTTGTTCATGGTGCCCGAGCTGGCTGCGGGGATGAGGCCCGGTATAGCGTGGTGGAGTGCACCAAGCAGCGTGTCCACAATCCTCTGTGACGTTTCCACGTTGCCGGCTGCCACGGCGGCGGGGGGCAAAGCGTCCACCACTGTGCCGGGTCGGGTGATAACTTCGATCGGACGCATGAGTCCGGCGTTGTACGGTACGTCCTCGCGGATCAAGCAGCGGAAGCAGTACATGGTAGCCGACACCGTGACGGCGCGGTTGGCGTTGATACCGCCCCGCACCTGAGGCGAGGAGTGCGAGTAATCGACCGTGCAGCCGCTGCCGCAAACCGCCAGCCGGCAATGAATGCGCACGGGCTGGTCGCTGATCCCGTCGTCGTCCATAAAATCCTCGAACTCGTAGTGACCATCGGGAATCTCCAGCAGGCGCGCGCGCATCACCCGCTCAGCGTAGTCCTTCAGCGCGGTCATCTGGGCCGCAACCGCACGGCGCCCGTACTTGGCGGTGACCTCTGCCAGCCGCTGCTCGCCTATGCGATGCGCGGCGATCTGCGCCCCCAGGTCACCGCGCCGCTCTTCCGGCGTGCGGACGTTGGCCAGCAGGAGCTGCATGACGTCCTCGTTCAGCTGCCCGTCCGAGAGTAATCGCACCGGCGGAATGCGCAGTCCTTCCTGGTAAATCTCCGTGGCCAGCGGCATGGAACCCGGCGAGATGCCTCCGACGTCCGAGTGGTGGGCGCGCGTCGCCAGATAGTAGGCGGGTTGAGGATCATCTTCAACAAACACGCCGGAGACGGTGGTGATGTCCGGCAGGTGTGTCCCGCCGCGAAACGGGTCGTTGAGGATCACTAGGTCACCGGGCCGAAGCGACGTCGCACGCAGCACTTCACGCACCGAGGCTGGCATGGCGCCAAGGTGGACTGGCATGTGGTCGCCCATTGCCACCGTCTCGGCTTGCGCGTCATAAACGGCGCAGGAATAATCGCGCCGCTCCTTGATGTTGGGCGAGAAGGCGGTGCGGCGCAGCACGATCCCCATCTCTTCGGCTATCGCAACGAAGAGGTTGCGGAAGACTTCAAGTTCAAGGTTCATCGCTCAAGGGTGGTTGCGCGTCAGTATCGTGTTGCCCATCGCATCCTCCCTGGCAGACCAGCCAGGCGGGATGTACAAGCTGGAAAAGGACTGTTCCTCCGACGGCGCATTTAGTTCGATCTTTTCCAGCCGGGCCGTGGCGCGCACGCGCGCCGTCACCATCTCCACCGGCTGGCCGGGGTGATCGTACCCGTACCGTCGGCGATGGGCCTGATGGAAGGCCTCGCGTTCGGCATAGGGCAGCGTGATTTCATACGACTGGCCATGATAGCGCATGTCAATCAGACGCTCACAAACGGGCTGCAACCCTTGCGCGGCGAAGTCTTCGGCGGCGCGCTGCTCGAGCGCGGCAAAAGCAGCTTCGGGGTCGCCGCGCCACACCGACTGTGAGTAATCCCGCACACAATCCGCCAGCAGCATTCCCACAGCGGAGAGCACACCCGCGTGGCGCGGCACGATGACCGCCGAAATTGCGAGCCGTGTGGCGAGCTCGCAGGCATGCTGGCTGCCCGCTCCCCCGAAGCTTAGCAGCGCGAACTCACGCGGATCGTAGCCTCGCTCGACCGAGACCGCGCGGATGGCGCGCTCCATGTTCGAGTTCGCCACCCGGACAATTGACTCCGCCAGTTGTTGCTCCGTGTACCCGACGCGTTGGGCAAATGCCTGCATGGCGCGGCGAGCGCGGTCCACGTCGAGTTTCATCCGACCACTCAAGAAGCGGTCGGCCTCGATGCGCCCCAGTACCAAGTTGGCGTCCGTCACGGTGATCTGGTCGCCTTCGCCGTAACAGACCGGGCCGGGCCGGGCACCGGCACTCTGCGGCCCGACACGCAATGCCCCTCCGGAGTCAATCCAGGCAATCGAGCCGCCGCCCGCTCCCACCGAATGGATATCCAGCACCGGAACACGGATGGGAAAGTCCCCCAGCATCGATTCGGTCGTGTAGGTGAAGCGGCCGTCGTACAGCGAGACATCGGTGGAGGTGCCGCCCATATCGAACGTGATCACGCGGTCGAAGCCGGCAGCGCGCGCCACGGCGACTGCTCCCAGCACCCCGGCGGCCGGACCGGAGAGGACTGTGTGGATGGCATGCTCCGCGGCGGCGTCAGCCGAAATCGACCCGCCATTCGACTGGAAGACGCGCAGCGACGTCCCGGCCAGCTGGTGGCTAAGGCGGTGCAGGTAGCGGGCCATCAGCGGCGAGACATAGGCATTGACGAGCGTCGTCGACGCACGCTCAAACTCGCGATACTCCGGCAGGACGCGATGCGACAGCGAGACCGAAAATCCCTTCAGGTAGGCGGCCAAGGCGCGCTCGTTAGTGCCGTTGGCGTAAGCGTGCAGCAGGCAGACGGCCACCGATTCGATGCCCAAGGCTTGTAACTGGTCCGCCAGCGCCTGCGCTGGTGCTGGGTCCACTGGCTTGGCGATGGAACCGTCGTAAAGGGTTCGCTCGTCGATCCCAAAAGTCCATTCCCGCGGCACCAGGCGCGCGCGGGGCGGCACCCAGAAGTCGTAGAGGCGCGACCGGTTCTGCCGGCCGATCTCGAGCAGGTCCTCAAATCCCGCAGTCGTGACGAAGGCCGTGCGTGCACCCTTGCGTTCGAGCACGGCGTTGGTGGCTACGGTCGATCCATGCACGACTTCGTCTGGCGTAAGGCCACGCAGCCCTTCGAGGATGGCACGCGAGGGATCGTCGGGCGTGGAGCGCACCTTGCGCGTCTCGACGCACTTTCCATCCCAGAAGACGAAATCGGTGAAAGTCCCGCCGGTGTCAATTCCGACGCGCAGCATGGCGAAAGGGTGCCTCGGCCGTGGAGCGGGTCACGCGGCTTGACCACGAAGGTTGCTAGCCAGTGCTGGAACGGCTTCAGACGCTCACCTGACCTAGTGCCTTGTCCATGATCTCGACGGCCTGATCGACGTCGCTTTCCCGGATATTGAGGGGTGGCGAGAGCCGGATCACATTGCCGTAGAGCCCGCCCTTGCCGATCAGCAGGCCGTGGTCCCGGCAGCGGTCCATGAACTGGTTGGTGGCCTCCGGCGCTGGCTCCTTGGTCTTGCGGTCCTTCACCAGCTCGAGGCCTTGCATCAGGCCCATCCCGCGCACGTCGCCGATTAGGGCGTGTTTCTGCTGCAGCGCCTCGAGCTTCTGGCGGAAGTAAGCGCCTACGCGATGCGCATTGTCGAGCAAGTGTTCTTCTTCGATCACCTCGATGGTGGCCTTGGCTGCCACCGAGGTAACGGGATTGCCGCCGAAGGTGGAGATGGTCAAACCCTTGAATGCGTTAGCCACTTCTGGAGTAGCGATGGTCGCCCCCACAGGCGTGCCGTTGGCCATACCTTTGGCTGTGGTGATAATGTCCGGCTCCACTTCCCAGTGCTCGATGCCGAACCAGTGCTTGCCGGTACGGCCGAAGCCGGTCTGCACTTCATCGGCGATGAACAGCCCGCCATACTTCTTTACGATGGTGAAGACCATCTTGAAGTATTCCCGGGGTGGCACAATGAATCCGCCGGCGCCCTGGATGGTTTCGGCGAGAAAGGCTGCGATGCCGCCGGAAGTGGCCGTGCGAATGGTTTCCTCAATGTCTTCGGCGCAAGCCACGCCGCAGCTCGGGTAGCTTAGGTGCAGCGGACAGCGATAGCAGTAAGGGTTGACGGCGTGGGCCACGCCCACGCTGATCACGCCGCTCTTCCGCCAGTTGGAGAGCGCCGTCAGCGACTTGGCCAGCAGGGAATGCCCGCTGTAGCCGTAGCGCAGCGCTACCACGTCGAAATTGCCCGAGTACATGCGCGCCAGCAGCACAGCTGCTTCATTGGCTTCCGTGCCGCTGTTGGTGAAGAAGCTCTTCTCGAGCCGGCCGGGGGTGATCCGCGCGAGGGTTTCCGCCAAGGCGACCATCTCCTCCGTGGCATAGACGGTGGAGGCATGCGGGAGTCGTTCAACTTGCTGCTTGATGCGGGCGGTCACCTTGGGGTGGCAGTGTCCAACGCTGACGGTTAGGATGCCGCCGAAGAAGTCCAGGTAGCGGCGGCCCTCGATATCCCAGAGGTATTGCATCTCGCCGCGGGCGGCGACCAGGGGTTCCGTGTAGTAGGTGACGACGCAGGGAAACAAATACTGCTTGTGCTTGCGCAGGACCTCGTCGCGGCTCATGCGCGGCGCCTGGGGTTGAGCTTCAGCCTCGCGCAGGGACTCAGAGGCTGGCGTTGACATGATCACCTCCTTCGCGAATCGCAAGCAGCGCCGACCAAGCCGCCTGCTTCAGTTGGTCTAACCCTTGCCCGGTCACGCTGGAAATTTCATACAGCGGTTTCTGCTGCTGGCCGCAGAATTGACGGAGCAACTGCAGCCGGCGGCCGCCGCCAGCGGCATCCACCCGCGACGCTACGAGCAGGACGGGCTTGGTGGCCACGCCCGGGCTGAAGGCCTGGAGCTCGTCTACAATCACGCGGTAATCCTCCACCGGATCCCGCTCCGTCGTCTCGGCGGCGTCAATCAAGTGGAGCAGCAGGCGCGTCCGCTCGATGTGCCGCAGGAACCGCGTGCCCAGGCCGCGGCCCAGGTGGGCCCCCTCGACCAGGCCGGGAATATCGGCCATCACGAAAGTGCGGTCTGTGTCGAGTGCGACCACCCCCAGGTGCGGCTCGAGAGTGGTGAAAGGGTAGTCCGCGATTCGCGGCCGGGCGGAGCTCAGCTTAGCGATCAAGGTGGACTTTCCCACATTGGGAAAGCCCACGAGTCCCACGTCCGCCAGCAGCTTGAGCTCAAGACGCAGGAAAGCCGACTCCCCGGGCTCCCCGGGTTGCGCAAAGCGCGGCGCCTGGCGCCTCGAGGTAGCAAAATGCGCGTTGCCCTTGCCGCCCCGGCCTCCGCGAGCGGCCAAGAAACGCTGGCCCGGGGCATCGAAGTCCCAGAGCTTAGCCCCCGACTCCGCATCATACACCACTGTACCCACAGGAACCTGAACCACTAGGTCCTTGCCACTCCGCCCGTGCCGGTTTGACCCTTCGCCGTGGCGTCCGCGCTCGGCGGCAAATTCCCGATTGTAGCTGAACTTCAGCAGTGTGTTGAGGTGCTCGGTGCTCTCCAGGAAAACGCTGCCCCCAGGTCCGCCGTCGCCGCCGCTCGGTCCGCCGCGTGGGACGAACTTCTCCCGCCGGAAGGCGACGCACCCGTTGCCGCCTGCACCACCGCTGACGTGGATCGTAGCTTGATCAATAAACATCTAGGGTAAGACGTTAACGCTGGCCGCCTCCAGCCGGGCTATCCTATTTGATTATAGAGGGCCAAGACTAGAGCGCCAGCCTGGCGTCCCTGCGGGTTACACCTCTTCAAATCCTTCTAAAAAACGTAAACCATTCATTCCAGGCCACATTACGGCTTTGTTTGCGCGAAAAGCGTGAGCTTTCGCCATCCAGTCCCCACGCTCGTCACCGGTCTGTTCCCCTTTTTATCGAGCGGGCTAAGAAGCTGGAACCCTTTCAAAAATTGTAACACATTGATTCGAAGCCACATTACGGCTTTGTTTGTAAAAGAGCAACACGGACCCCTTCGCCAGGGCCACAGGCACCGTCGGACCCGTGTCGGGGCATTGGCCAACCCGCTTTGAGCACCATCGCAAGTCATGCCTGTGGCCTTTTCGCAATCGCACCCTCATTGAGGTGAACTTTCCTTGACCAAGAGGCTCTTGGTAGGTTGGCTTTTCTTCCAAAAAATGTAACTTGTTCATTCCAACCAACATTACGGCTTTGTTTGCTGAAAAAGCAGCTCCGATGCGACAGTTTTACCCGGGACACCTACGGGACCTAGATACACGAAGAGCGGTGTGAAGGCCGAAGGGTTTCGTCTGGCCATCGCACCGCTCTCGAGGCGTCAATTTGCCGAGGGAACGAGAATGTGGACGTAGCGCCCCATGCGGCCCTTGTCCTCGAACTTAACCACGCCCGAAACTTTGGCAAACAGGGTGTCATCGGAACCGATTCCGACATTCTCGCCGGGCTTCAGCCTTGTGCCGCGCTGCCGGACCAGGATGGAGCCACCGGTCACATATTGGCCGTCGAACCGCTTGACGCCCAAGCGCTGTGAATTGGAATCGCGCCCGTTTCGCGAGCTTCCAAGCCCTTTCTTGTGTGCCATCTGAACTCGACCCCCGCTAGACCAAACTGAGAGCGGCGCTACCCATCGATGATTTCGTTGATCCGGACTTCACTGAAGGCCTGCCGGTGTCCCTTGGTGCGCCGATATTGCTTCGAAGGCTTATATTTCAGCACCCGAATCTTACGCCCCCGCCCATTACGAAGGATCGTGGCTATTACTTTGGCGTTCGCAACGAAAGGCGAGCCGAGTTTTAGCTCGTTTCTCCGCACCGCAAACACATGGCTGAACTCCACTTGCGCGCCGGGTTCACCCGCCAGTCTTTCCAAACGAATCACGTCCCCGGGTGAAACGCGATACTGTTTCCCGCCGGTACGAAAAATCGCGTACATAGACCTCGCTTGGGTATTGATTAGACGGTTTTCAGTATAAGAGTTCGCCTCGCTCACTGTCAACCAAACGGACATGACCAGGGGAGGCGTCGTGGCTGGGGGGCAGCCAGCAGGACAGGGTTCTAATCAGGGGCCCGGCTGATTGTCGAGGGCCATCCGAATGACCTCCGCCACGTGCATTGCCCGGCGGCCGGTTGCCTGGGCAATCTGCTCGCGGCAGCTAAATCCGTCGGCGATGATCAGGCTTTGCGCTGCGGCGTTCCGCACCGCCGGCAACAGAACGCGCTCACCGATCTGAAGAGAGACTGCGTAGTGTTCCTTCTCGAAGCCAAAGCCTCCGGCCATTCCGCAGCAGCCCGCTTTCAGCACCTGATACCGCAGACCCAGGAGGGAAAGCAGCTGGTCTTCGGCACCGAACCCGATGACGGCCTGGTGGTGACAGTGGGCGTGAACCAGGGCGTCCCGCTCAAGCCGCGGAGGCTGATAGCCCACCTGGACCAGAAATTCGCTAAACATCATCGCCTGGTGGCTGAGCCTTCTGGCCAGCTCGTCATACGGAAAGAGGCTGAGTAACTCGTCGCGGAAGACGGCCAGGCAGCTCGGTTCAAGGCAGACCACAGGGGTCCCCAGGCCGATCTCGGGCGCCAGCACGTCGAGAACCCTGCGAAGCCGACGCCGGGCTTGGCCGAGCATCCCGTAGTCATAAAGCGGCCGTCCACAGCACAAGTCCTGCGCCGGAATTTTCACGGCGTACCCCGCAGCCTCCAGGACTTCAACAGCAGCGATGCCGATCTGCGGCTGAAAAAAGCTGGTGAAGGTGTCCGGCCAGAGGATGACGGAAGGTTTGCCCGCTGGCGGCTGCTTACGGTTAGCGAACCAGCTCCGCAGCGATTGCGCTGCCAAGGAAGGAAAGCGCCTGGCGGGGGCCATACCCGCAGCGGCCTTGGCCAGCTGGCAGAGAACGGGAGCGCGGGTGAAGAAATTGGCCAGCCGAGGCACGCGGGCGGCCAGCCTCGCCCAGGTGTGGATCAGGCCCATCGTGTAGGCGCTCGCTGGCCGCAACCTGCCTGCGTAATAATGCGAGAGGAACTCAGCCTTATAGGTGGCCATATCGACACCCGCCGGGCACTCGCTCTTGCACGCTTTGCAGGCCAAGCAAAGGTTTAAAGCTTCTTTCACGAATGGATCTCGCCAGCCTCCCTTTAAGACCTCGCCCTGTAGCATCTCGAAGAGCATCCGGGCGCGCCCTCGCGTCGAATGCTCTTCCTCCAGTGTCACCATGTAACTCGGACACATCGTGCCGCCACCCGTGCGGCGGCACTTTCCCACGCCCACGCAGCGCAGGGTGGCCTGGGCGAAGCTTCCCCCATCTTCGGGAAAGCCAAAGATAGTCTTTCCGCTCCAGGCTTGGTAGGAGGCTCCAAGGCGCAGATTCTCATCCGCGCGCCAGGCATCCACCACCTTGCCGGGGTTCATCTTGCCTGCCGGGTCCCAGATGGCCTTGAATTCCCGGAAAGCCTGTACCAGCTCCTCGCCGAACATCCTGGAGAGCAATTCGCCACGCGCCTGGCCGTCACCGTGCTCGCCGGAGAGCGATCCTCCATAGCGGACGACCAGGTCGGCGGCGTCATAGAGAAAGGAACGAAATTTCGCGATGCCTTCTTTTGTCTTGAGGTCAAAATCGATCCGCACATGAACGCAGGCTTCGCCAAAGTGGCCGTACAAGGCCCCGCTGTATCCATAGCGCTCGAGCAGCCGGTGGAAATCACGCAAGTAGTCCGAAAGCCTGGCGGGTGGCACGGCTGCGTCCTCCCACCCCGCCCAGGCCTCACGCCCACGGAAGGCGCGAGAAGTGGCCGCCAGGGCAGACTCGCGGATTGCCCAGACTTTGCTGGCCTCCGTGGGATCAGCGATCAACTTCCAGGCGGGCGGGCTCGTTCTGCGGCCAAGCGCCTGGACCAGCTTCTGAGCCCGCTCGATGGCTTCTTCTCCCGTGCTGCCGCCCAATTCGGCCAGAAGCCATGCCGTGCCGTCGGGGAGTAACCGCAGGTCGGGCGAGTGCAACCGCTGCTCTGCCATGGCGGCGATTACCTGGTGGTCGAAACCCTCGAGGCCGAGGGGACCGTACGCCAAAATCTCCTGGATCTCGGCGGCAGCAGTGTAGACGTTCGGATAGCCGAGCACTGCCAGGGCGCGCGCGGGCGGGCTCTCTACCAGCCGCACGACGGCCGAGAGAACCGTGACGCAGGTTCCCTCGGTGCCCACCAAGGCACGCGCCACATGAAATCCGTTTTCAGGGAGCAGTTGATCGAGGTTATATCCGGAAACGCGCCGAGGAATTTTCGGGTAGCGGGAACGAATGAGGTCCGCGTACCGGTCGCGCAGGGCTTTGAGCTGACGATAGATAGTGCCCTGCCGGCCGCCCGCGCGGATGATTTCGGCCAGGCGATCCTCGCTGGTTTCGCCGACGCGCAAACGCAGGCCGTCGTAGGTGAGGACCTCGAGCTCTTCTACGTTGTCCACCGTCTTGCCTCCCATCAGGGAGTGCACGCCGCAGGAGTTGTTGCCAATCATGCCCCCCAGCGTGCAGTGGGGATGGGTGGTGGGATCGGGGGCGAAGGTCAGGTGGTAGTGCTCGGCGGCCGCGCGCAGGTGGTCGAGGACCGCGCCGGGTTCAACGGTCGCCCGGCGGGCAGCCGGATCGAGGGCGACGATACGCCGCAGGTACTTCGACAGGTCGAGGACCACGGCGACGTTGCAGCATTGTCCAGCCAGACTCGTTCCGCCGCCGCGCGAGAGGACAGGCGCCCCATGCGCCCGGCAGACCTCCACCGCCGTCACCACATCCTCAGTGTCCCGCGGAATCACCACGCCAATGGGGACCTGGCGGTAGTTCGAGGCGTCGGTGGAATAGAGGGCTCGGCTGCCAGCGTCAAATCGGACCTCGCCCCGAATCCGGCGGCGCAATTCGCGACTGAGAGCCTTGGGATCGAGGGGAGAGGAGTCCACCATGCTTACCGGTGTCGGCGAGTCGTGAGCTGACTCTGCCAGGCCTGGCTCCGTGTATCCTCACGAAGGAGCGGTGGCGGCGGACCGGCGAAGGCGGCACAGCCCGGGTGAACTGGCTGCAACTGGCCTCTAGCGGGCTACCTTCTCCCAGCGGCCACTCTGCGCGGAGAGCTCCACGGCCTCGAGCACCGCTTGATCCCGCGCTCCGTCGCGGAAGTTGGGCTCGGGGAGGGAGTCCTTTTCGAGCGCCACGAGAAAGTCATGCACGGCGTGGATGAAGGTGTGCTCGTAGCCGATGATGTGTCCCGGTGGCCACCAGGCACCGACATAAGGATGATGACTCTCGGTGACATTGATGGTGCGGAAGCCCTGGCGGCCAGCCGCGTCGGCCTGGCTGTAAAGCTCGAGTTCGTTCATGCGTTCGAGGTTGAAGGCCAAGCTGCCCTTGCTGCCGTAAATCTGGAAGGTGTTGTAGTTCCGGCGACCGCCACAGAAGCGGGAAGCCTCAAAGACGCCCACGCTCCCATTCTTGAAGTGGGCCAGGAAGTTCGCATCATCGTCCACGGTCACCTTGCCCTTGCCCTTCTTGCCTTTGGCGCCCCAGGCACCGGCACCGTCGGCCGGCAAAGGCCGCTCCTTAATGAAGGTCGTCATCTGGCTGGCAACGGCAGTGATGTCACTGTTGAGGTACTGGGCCAAGTCGAGGGCGTGCGAGCCGATGTCGCCCAGGGCCCCACTGCCGGCTACCTTCTTGTCCAGGCGCCAGACGAGGGGGAAGTTCGGATCCATAATCCAGTCCTGCAGGTAGGCACCGTGATAGTGATAGATGTCACCCATAGTGCCATCCTCGATCAGCCGCTTGGCAAACGCGACGGCAGGCACCTTGCGGTAATTGTGCATCACCATGTGGCACACGCCGGCCTTTTCGACGGCCTTCAGCATGGCCCTCGCCTCGGCTAGAGAGTTGGCGAGGGGCTTTTCGCAGATGACGTGCTTGCCCGCTGCGGCGGCGGCTAGGGCAATGTCATGGTGCAGGTTGCCGGGCGTGCAGATATCCACAACCTGCACGTCCCGGCGCTCGACCGCCTTGCGCCAGTCCGTCTCGACCTCTTCCCAGCCGTACTGTCGCGCTGCCGCTTTAGCCCCGGCCCGATCCCGCCCGCAGATCACCCGCAGGCGCGGCTGGAGCTTGCCAGGGAAGAAATGCGACACCTGCCGGTAGGCGTTCGAATGGGCTTTGCCCATAAACTTGTAGCCGATCAGAGCGATGTTGATCTCTGCCATGTCTGACCTCGGTGCTCGCGATGGATGGCTTCCAGCTTCGCTTTCAAGCTCATCATGGCGAAGAGCTAAGCTTCCTCTTATGCCCACCACATCTCGTTGAGCTTTTCCTTAATCACAATCTGGCTCAGGAAGTTGGCGGCCTTGGTGAGGCCTTCCTCAACCGACATGAGGCTGTCCTCATGCTCGATCGAAAGGACGTCATCATAACCGATCATCTCGAGCGTTGAAACGAAATCCGTCCAAAACTCTCGCCCATGGCCATATCCCACCGTGCGAAACAGGAAGGAGCGGTTCCTTTCATCGCTGTAGGGTTTGGTGTCCAGGACCCCGTTCACCATCGCATTGGTGTGATAGATCTTTGTATCCTTGGCGTGCACGTGAAACACGGCCTCGCCCAGAGCGCGGACAGCAGCACAAGGATCAATGCCTTGCCAGAACATGTGACTGGGATCGAAATTGCAGCCGAGGGCGGCGCCCGCTTCGGCGCGCAGGCGCAAAAGGGTTTCCGGATTGTAGACCACAAAGCCAGGGTGCATCTCGATGCAGATGCGGACGCCGTGCTCCTCGGCAAACTTGGCCCTCTTCTTCCAGTAAGGAATGACCTTCTTCTCCCACTGCCACTTAAGGATTTCGAGGTAATCCGGCGGCCAAGGGGTGGGCGACCAATTGGGCAGCTTCGAGCTTTCCGAGTCGCCTGGGCAGCCTGAAAAATCGATGACGCGGGTAACGCCCAGCTTCTCTGCCAACAAGATAGTCTTGCGGTTCACCTCCGCATGGGCGTCGGCAATCTTCCGGTTGGGATGGAGCGGGTTGCCGTGGCAGCTCAAAGCGCTGATACTGATACCTTGGTCGTCCAGCCTCTGCTTGAACTCCTTGATGCGGCTGGGGGAGCTCAGCCAGTCGAGCTTCACATGCGGGCTACCCGGGTAATTGCCGGTGCCCAACTCGACGGTTCGGATGCCCAGGGGCTTAATCTTTTTGATCACCTCGTCCAGGCTCAGGTTGGCGAACAGGGCGGTGAAGAGTCCGATACGCATGGGTGAGCTCCTTGTAGGAAATTGGCTCCCAGCCGACGATTGGTTAGCCGGTGCTTCTAACGCAGGGCCCAATTTCAGGGCGCGCCAAGCTCTTCGGCCATCCACGGGCCGGACGCCGACTACCTTCCCTCTCGCCGGCCATCGGGAGACGAAAACAGGGTACTGTATAGGCCTCGGCTTCGGGCGTCAACCCCCGCAGCGGTAGCACCGGCCACCTCAGGTGGGGCATCGCTCGGGGGACGTATGGTAAACTGAGCCAAAAGGAGGCGCCGATGAGTTCCTGTCGCCGGTTAACAGCCGCCTTCCTTGCATTGAGCGTGTTCTGGCCGGGGCTGGGACGGGGCCAGCAGGCCGATCAACCACCGGCGGAGCAGTCCGCAGGCCAACAAGAGCAGGAAAACAAGCCACCGAAACGCCCCACCCTTGGCCCGGAAACCGCCGAGTCAAGGCCGACACTCGGCCGCAGCCAGGATACAGGCGGACCCTTGACTTCCACCACCACCGATGCCCGGAAACTACTCCGCGTCCATGCCATCTATATCGAGTCCATGGATAACGCGCTGAGCGACCGCCTGATCGAGGGCTTTGCCAAGGGTACGCCTTTTCGCATCGTCGCGAAGCGCAGCGAAGCTGATGCCATTCTCCGGGGCACGTGCTTTGATTCGCGCCGCCTCAAGCGCGTCCATTCCGAGGTCTTTCTGAGCGACCTGCGTGGCAGCCCTATCTGGCAGGACAATATTCTTCAGCCTTTCAATCCACCTCCGCTGGCCCAGGCCGTTTCCGACACAGCGTCACTTATTGTGGCACACCTCAGCGAAAGCCTGCGTGAGGCGCAGCGGAGGTGAGGCACGCCGGCCCGTCCTGCAGTTGACCGCAGCCGCTTCCCTAAGACTAAATAGAGAGTCGCACTCTCTTTGTAACGCGACAGGGTAGAGCAGGCTCCTTGCGTGCCCAGAATAAGCCACGGCACTCAGCGGACCCTGGAACGACCGCCTTTGCAAGCTTTATGGCCTTGACGTTCCACAAGCTTCTTGCGGGATGCCAAGCGGGTGAATCCAGCGCGTGGATGGCGTTCGTTCGCGAATATGGGCCCCTGGCGCGCGCCATCCTCGGGGTCTATACGCCCCTTGCGGCGGCGGATTGCGATCAGCTGTGGCGTGATTGCCTGCGCGACTTGGCGGATGGCGGCGCAGCGCGGCTGAAATCGATGCCCAGCGCGGCGGAGCGGGAGTTTCTCCTTGAGCTGCGTGTGATGGTTCTCACCCAAGCCGCTATCCGCCTGAAATCTGAACCCAGCCTGTCCGGCGGAGCTGGTCCTTCTACTGAAGCAGCGGTCAGGGACGTACTGAAAGACTTGCCGCTGCTCCACCAGGTCATCGTATTTCTGAAACTGGCGGGTTACACGGATGCCTCGATTGAGCAGATGCTGAGAATCACGCCCGCAGAGGCGCGGCGGGGCCTGGAGCGGCTCGAAGCCCGCTATCCGGCGGCGCTGGGAGGCGACAAGAACGTCTGCCTATGGCCGCGGACGTGGCTCCTCGACCTGCTGTTGAGTGCGTGGGCAGCCGCCACCAGCGCCTGCGTGACGCCACGCCAGATGATCCGTATTCTAGATGGCCAGACGAACTGGTACGACAAGGAACCCATGGAGCGGCACGTTGCCGGTTGTCTCACTTGCCTCGAACGCTGGGCGGCCCTGAGAGAGGTGGTCTACTGGCGGCGGGTGGCCTCGCGCCTCCCGGAAGGTGACGCGGCCCGCTTTCTGAACGGTCTGCCCGGAGTGGCGTCACTGGCAAAGGGTAACCGGAGACGGCCATGGATGGCTCGGCTTCTGGGATAGGACGGCCTTCATTCATTGATTTGCACGCCACCCTCGGCTCCTCATCGACAAGGGCCTCTTAGCTAGCTGCTGATGAGGAAATTCGCAACGCTCACGTGAGTGGAGGTGATCATGAACGACGCTAGTTCAAAGTACAAGTCCGCGGAATGCCCGGCCGCGCTCCCCCCTGTTAAGGAGTCAGACGGCCAAGGAGCCGACCCTGTCTTGCAGAAGCCAGTGGATCGCCGCAGCCTGCTGAAGGCGGGGGCGGCGGCTTTGGTGGGTGTAACCCGGGGACATACAAGACCGTTGGGTCGCTCCCCGGCTCAAGGTGCCAAACGGGTAATTGTCGCCGGCGGTGGCATTTCAGGACTCTCCTGCGCGTATGAGCTCATGAAGCGAGGGCACGAAGTGGAGGTGCTGGAAGCCTCCGAGCGTACCGGCGGACATGTCCGGACCATGCACGAACCCTTGGCGGATGGGCTCTACGCCGACCTTGGCGCGGAGCAATTCACCAAGCCAGGCTATGATCTGTACTGGCGCTATGTCGAGGAGTTTAATCTCCCCTATCTCTATTACCCGCGCCGCCATGGCCTTTTGCGCCGAATTGGCGGTCAGTTTCGAACGGAGGAAGAGCTGCACGACCGCCGGGTGCTGGCCAACCTGGGTTTTAACCGCCGCGAAATCGATTATTTGGCTACCAACGCCTGGTGGAACCTGCCGATGCTCTATTTTCAGCCCTATGTCGATAGCTTTCCCGGCGAATATGAGCCCTATAAGGCAGGGCTCAACCATCTGGATGATGTAGAGCTCGGGGATCTGCTCCGCAAGGACGGGGCTTCTGAAGCAGCCATCCGCTTCATCGGGGATACCAAAGCATCCGCGCTGCATGCGCTCTGGCACGCGGCCATCCTCAAGATCCGAGGGGTACCGCTGTTCCCGATCGATGTCTATCGGTTGAAGGGTGGGAATCAAGTGATGACCGATACCTTAGCTCAGAAGCTCGGCGACCGAGTTCACCTCGAATCCCCGGTCACCCGCATCGAACGGGGCGAAAGCGGTGTTCGCGTCAGCTATCGCCACGCCGGAGAGGCCAGACAAATGGAAGCAGACTACCTCGTCTGCGCGATGTCGGCCGTCTTGTTGCGCCGCATCCCCGTCGAACCTCCGTGGCCGGAGGCCAAGCGTTATGCGATCGACCACGTACCGTATTACTCGGCGTCTCACGCTGTCTTCCAGACCCGGACGCCCTTCTGGGAAGAAGACGGGCACAGCATCAACTGGGAGACGGAAAATCCGAACCTGGAGCAGCTTTGGCGCATGGCAGAAGAGGTCCCGACGGAGCGCTCAATTCTGATTGGCTGGTCAGAAGCGAGCGCCTCGGCCAACGATGCCTTGGAGGCGTTTCAGCGCCTTTATCTGGGGCGCGTTCGCGGGGTCGAGCGAGTTTTCATGCATACTTGGGCGAATGATCCCTGGGCCATGGCGTGCGAAACCGTCACCTATTCTCCAGGCCAGCTGAAGAAGATCTGGCCAGCCATTGCGGACCCAGTAGGGCGCGTTCACTTTGCCGGAGCTTACGCGGACAATCTCAACTGGGGACAGGAAGCGGGAACGCGTTCTGCCCATCGTGTCGCCGAGGCTATCGATCGTGCGTAAGGCCTGTTCCGCCCGGTCACCGGCCCTGCCGTGCTGAGGGCCACCGGAGCTCCGCGAAATGCGTGATTATCGCAAAGAGTTTTTCGACTTCGCGCCCTTTGTCTACCTCGACTGTGCCTATCAGGGCCCGTTCCCACGCCGCACGGCCGCGCGCATCCAGCAAGCCATTGAGCTGAAGTGCTATCCGCACTCTCTGAGGGCGCCGGAATACGTGGATCTTCCAGAAAGAGTACGCGCCCGGCTGGCCAGGATTATCGGCGCCCGAGCGGACGAGATTGCTCTCACCAACAGCGCCACCCAAGGAGTCGGCATCGTGGCCACCGGCCTGGGTCTGGGTTCAGGTGACGAAGTGATTGTTGCGGCTACCAACTTTCCCGCGAATCTGTTCACGTGGTTGCACCTGCAACGGCTGGGAGTGAAGGTCCACGTACTGAAGCCCCAAAGCGGCGTTGTGGAGCCCGACGACTTGGCGGCCGTGATTTCACAGCGAACGCGGGTCGTGGCGCTGGACTGGGTTACCTACGACACCGGGCTCAGGGCTGACCTCGCTGCCCTCGGGGAGATCGCTCACCGGCACGGGGCGATCTTCGTGGTCGATGGGACACAAGGCGTGGGCGCAGTGCCCCTCGACGTACGAGACCTCCCACTAGATGGGATGGCGGTGGCGGCCTACAAGTGGCTGCTGGGACCTTACGGTACCGGCTTTGCCTACCTCAGCCAGCAAATACAGGATCGCCTGGATTTGAGCGTCCTCAACTGGCTCACCGTCGAAGGAAGCGCCAACTTTGACACCCTCCCAGTGGAAGAATTCACCCTCGAGCGGGGAGCGAAGATCTTCGATGTCCCGGAGACGTCGAACTTCCTCAATCTTTACGGATTGGAGGCCTCCCTCGAATTCGTCGAGCAGGTTACGGTCGGCGCGGTATGGCAGCACTGCAGGGTTTTGCTGGGGCGGTTGCAGGACGGCTTGCGAACCCAAGCCCTGATGGTGCTTGGTGACACACGCCCGGAAGAGTCCTCCACCATCCTAAGCTTCCGCGCGGAGTCAGCGGACGCGACTGCCCGCCTGTATGTCACGCTCAAGACACGCCGGATCGCTGTCAGTCTGCGCCGTGGCTCCATCCGAGTCTCGCCGTACCTCTACAATACGGAGGCGGATATCGAGGCCTTGCTCGAGGCAATAGAAGAGTAGGAACCCATAGGCTCGGCCCAGGGTCGAGACAACCTCAAGCGCGCTGTCGCTTTCCCAATCCTAGGTAGGAACATCCGCGATCGGTCATGGCCCAATTGGAAAAAACGGGATCGGCTTCCGCAGGGGGAGCGCTTTATCGTCTTGGGGCTGGTTCGCGCCGGCGGTCGGGCGGGGAAGTGCGACGGTTGCGCCTCGCCGGGGTCGGGTGGCTGGCCGCGGCAGTAGCCGGTAGCGTGACACTAGCCCTGGCGCAGCTCCCGGAAGACGAGTTGACCCGCGAACAATTAGAGTTCACTCGCATTTACGGGCTGGTGGAAGAAAACTACGCCGAGGCTCTGAGTCCGGACCGGATCATCCTCGACGGCGCCGTCCGCCACATGCTGGCGACCCTCGATCCCTTCTCGGCCTTCTTTGATCGCGATCAATTTGCAGCACTACAAGAGCAGGCGCGTGGCCAAGCACTGGGTTTTGGTTCGATTCTTTACGTCCAGCCCGGCAAGGTGTTGGTGCTTCAAACCACCCAGGGTTCCCCCTCTTGGCGCGCTGGCTTAGGACCTGGTGATGAAATCGTCGCCATCAACGGCGAGCGCGTCTCGCGACTCGACTTTCAATCCCTCGTCGCTCTCCTGCAGCGGTCACGCTCCCGCCCCGTGCGGCTGGCGGTGATCCATCCCGGACAAGTGGTACCCCGCGACTTCGAGCTGAAGCCAGCCGAAGTAGCCCTGCCCACGGTGGATAAGAGCTTCCTGCTGCAACCGGGAATCGGCTACATCCACATTTCTGGCTTCGAGTCCAAGACGCGTGATGAGGTGGTGCGAGCTCTCAAGGATTTGGGGGCATCGAAACAGCCTAACCGTCGCGGGGGCCACCTTAAGAGTCTTCTGCTCGACCTGCGTGACAATCACGGAGGCATGGTGGATGCGGCGCTCGGCGTCGTGAGCCTGTTCTTGAAGCCAAACCAGCCAGTGCTCAGCGTCCGCGGCCGTGCCAGCGCTGGCGGCCCCCAGACCAAGGTGTATCAGGCATTACCGTCGCCGCTCCATTTTGACGGCCCCTTGGTCGTGCTCGTGAACGGCGACACCGCGAGTGCCGCGGAAGTGGTGACGGCGGCGCTACAGGACCATGACCGTGCCCTGATTGTCGGCGAGCCGACGTTTGGTAAGGGCGTAGTGGAGACAGTGATGGGATTAAGTGAGGGAACAGGCCTGGCGCTGACCACCGCCGAGTATTTTGCTCCCAGCGGGCGCTCTATCCAAAAGCCCTTGCCGGGCACCGCGTTAGCCTCCCGCGCGATGGCAGAAGATGGTACAGCCGCGCACCCCGCCTCCGGGTTATCGGCAGCCGCGAAGCTGGCGGACGTCGGGCTGGCGACGCGCGATGCAGCCGATTCCTCAAGGAACGCTTCCAGTAAAGCCTCCGGAGCTGCCTTCCACACGGACAATGGCCGGCCGGTTTTAGCCGGCGGCGGCGTGACGCCCGACGTGCTCATTCCGCCTTTGCAGCTCGATCCTTGGGTCAGCTTTCTCAACCAGCGCGGCGCCTTTACCGATTTCGCCTCCCAATACCTCACCCTGCACCGCAAGGTGCCGAAGGACTTTGAGCCGGATTCGGACACGCTGGCTGATTTCAAGGACTTTCTCACCCGGCAGGGCATTCGTGCTCCTGACAAATACTGGAACAAGGATCAGGCTTATCTGAAACTTCGTATCAAAGTCGAGACCCTTAACCTGGTCTACGGATTGACCTGGGGCGAAGAGGTAGCAACGCAGAACGATCCCCAAGTTCAAAGGGCTGTGCGACTGTTCGCACAACTCCCGCAGCTCCTGCAGCCAGTGCATTGAGCGGCTAGCAGCCAAGCGAGATCATCGCGCCCCTTTGTTAGCGCTCGCGGAGGCAATTTCCGATTCCGGGTAGGTGTTCGCCGAAGCTTACGCTTTCCGGCTTCCTTACCACAACTATTGGACGCCCACGCCATATCGGCGGAGAAGCGCGCCGCGCAGCCATCGGGGACGTTTGCAAGGAGGGTGGGCTCGCCGATCATAGAAACCGCTTAGCTTGCTCGACGCACGATGGCGCACTTAGGGTGCGCTCGGGTTAGGACAAGGCCATGAGTGAGGTAGCGGGGTATACACGTCCTCAGGAGAGCGAGTTTATGCAAGTAATGCATAATATTGCAGCAGGCTTCTTGCCTCTTGCACTTTGATCTGGGTCGCGGTAGGTTCCATCCTATGGCATGGGTCCTCGGCGCCCTTGGGGGGATGGTGCTTCTCCTGGTGGGGTCCATCCTAAGGAAAATTTTGCGTCTGGACGAGGCAGCGCCTCACCCGCGCAGGGCTTGCTTTTATCTCGGTGCGGAGCGAGAAGCGGCATATCAGCCCGTCGCGATAGAGATTGAGACTCGCTCCACCATTCTGGCCGTCGCGCTCAACGACGCGATGGAAGAACGGGACGTCGGACATCTGGCGATCGCTTGGCAGTTGGTCTTACTGGCGGCGCGCGAGTGGGACCAGCTTTCGCAGGTCTTGCTGGGTCTTCTCGATGCCCTCTCTGAGTATATGCCGAGGGCCGGCGTGGTCGTACCGGTCCATCCGATTGCCTCCCACCGGTTTCGCTCTCAGACCATGGTGGATTATGTTCGCATGCACGAACTGTTGGACCAGCTTGTTTTCCGCAACAAAATACGCTTCCAGTTGCATGTAAGGGTGCTCCGCCGCGCCCTCGAGACTCTGGGTGGGGAGTTTCGTCGCTCTTGTCGGACGGGCTTGGACACCGAAGTGTTGGGAATTGCAGTCTGGAATCGGCTGGACAGCTCCTTCCACGACTTGGATCTGGTGTCGAAGGAAAGCCTTTTGGCGCTGCGTGCCTTCCTAGCAGCTCTGGCGGATGAGTCGCTTCCTTCCTTTGCCCACGACCTGCTGCAACTTGTACGCCACGGCGTTTGTCAGAGTGCCCGGTTCGCCATGGAGCCGCCCACCAACCTCCCGCTGAATCAACCCTAGCCGTAAAAAATTTCTGCCGTGCTGATCAGCTCCGGCGAGACGCGCTTGAGTTTGCCCATAATAGTACTCAGAGGAACGTAGCTAATCTCGTTACCCTTCAAGCAGACCATCGTGCCGAATCGGCCCTCATGAATCAGGTCAACAGCCTTGACTCCATAACGAGTGCTCAGCACCCGATCGAAGGCGGTGGGTGTACCACCTCGCTGAACGTGACCCAGCACGGTGACCCGCGTTTCGAAACCGGTGCGCTTCTCAATCTCCTGGGCGATGACCTCACCGACGCCCCCCAAATGCACGTGGCCGAACTGGTCGAGCTTCTGATCCCTGGTCACTTGCGTGGCGCCGTCCAGCTGGAAGCCCTCAGCAACCACGACAATGGAGAAGAGCCGTCCGCGGGCGTGCCTTTTCTCAAGGATCTCGCAGATTTTCTCAATGCTCATGGGATGCTCTGGGATCAGAATACAGTCCGCCCCGCCCGCCAATCCTCCAACGGTGGCAATCCAGCCGGTGTGCCGACCCATTACCTCGACCACCATGACGCGCTGATGCGATTCCGCAGTGGTGTGGAGGCGGTCAATAGCCTCGGTGACGATCGAAACTGCCGTATCAAAGCCGAAGGTCTGGTCCGTCCCTTCGATGTCGTTATCGATGGTTTTGGGGACACCGACTACCCGTACGCCTTCCTCCGCAAGCTGCCGAGCCACGCCCAATGTATCCTCACCTCCGACGGCGATCAGGCCGTGAAGCTTCAGCTTCTTCAGATTGGCCAGGAGCTTCTTCTTGTCGGCAGGGGTCTTCAATGGATTGGTCCGGGAAGTTCCCAAAATGGTGCCGCCGCGCGGCAGGATACCTGAAACGGACATGAGCGTGAGAGGCTCGACGCTGTACTGCACTAAGCCCAACCACCCGTGCTTGATACCGACCACCGCGTAGCCCAGCATTTCAGCGCGCCGCACCACAGCTCGAATCACGGCGTTCAAACCTGGGCAGTCACCGCCACCGGTCAAAATTCCGATTGTGCGCTTAGTCTTCGATTTCATCCTTTATGCTCCTGACTAAAGTGGTGCCTGACGACCCGCGAGGGACGTAGGATAAGTGGGAAAGTTTGTACGGGCTCACCCCCAAATGTAACAATACTCGCCTGGAAGGTCAATGGTGTAAAGGTGGAGGAAGGCTGGGCGGCACTGCCGGCAAGCTCAGACCAAGGAGAGGTTCACATCGATGCGCACCAAGAGGTGGAAAGCTACACGCATGACCGTAGGATGTTGCGTGGCGGTCATGGCTGCTGTTTGGCGGGTCAGCTGGGCCCAGCCGAGTGGCCAGGGTACACTTACGGCACCCTCGGTATCTCGAACCGTACTCATGCTTAGCCTGAATGGCAAGTACCCGGTGCGCATTCCGCTTCGCGCCACAGCACCTCTTCCTCGGGCAGCCGGAACTGTCGAGATTTCGGAGAAGCGGGGTGAACTCTATCTCAAGGCTGAATACTCGGGGCTGGAGCCACCGAGAGGCTTTGGTCCAGAGTACCTCACTTACGTCCTGTGGATCGTTACACCTGACGGCGGCGCGGTCAACCTGGGGGAGGCTCGTCCTGAACCCGGAAGCAACACCAAAGCGCCCATCGCCTGGCGGCGTTTCGGGCTGGTGGTCACTGCCGAGCCGTACGCTGCCGCTTTCGTGCCGAGCGACATCGTCGTGCTGCAGAGTGCCCCGGGCGGCGAAGGCGTCCAAGAGTCAGGCAGCGCCAGGTTTCAACTGCTGCCTCGTGGCTACTACGCGGCTGCCGCGCTCGGGGCTGCAGCTGCTGATCCCGCCCCTCTCGAGATTCGGGAGGCGCGCAACGCGATCGCCATCGCCAAGTGGGCCGGCGCAGAGCGCCTGGCACCCGAGGGTCTTCAACGGGCGATGAGCCTGTTGAAGGAAGCAGAGGATGCCGAACAAAAGGGCGCCAGTCAGAAGGCCGTTGACGAGATCGCTGCCCAGGCCGTCCAAGCTGCCGAGGACGCACGCGCCATAGCCATGCGCCGCCGAGCTCACTAATCGCCTCCCCATTACCTTCATTCGTGGCACCTTCCGCCGGCTCATTGACTTCCTTCAGTTCCTTGTTCCAACTGGCCGCCCGGCAGCTATTGCCCGCCTTGAGCCATTGAGCGGCAAGGTTGTCCGTGTGCGATGACGTTCGCCCTGATCACTCGTGTGTCTATCACCTTTCTTCCCGTGCACTTCCCTGGGGCAATCCGTTTGGACCAGAAACTGCAACCGCCCCGTGGCAGGATCGGGGTCTAGCATGGACAGTGGCTTCTACGCGGCGCTCACCGGCTTGATCGCAAGAATGGATGCGCTCGAGCTTCTGGCGAACAACTTGGCGAATGTCAGCACAACTGGCTACAAAGCCCAGCACGAGTTTTATCGGGCCCTGGCAGCTGCGCAGGCGAATGTGGCGTTAAACCCCATCAATCGCGCCGCGAATGACTACAGTGTTTTGGGAGGCGCGACGCTCGATCTTCGCCCGGGATCAATCCAGCCAACGGCCAATGATCTGGACATAGCACTGGATGGATCCGGGTTTATCGTCGTGAAGACGAAAAACGGCTTGCGCTATACGCGGAACGGCAGCCTCCATTTGAGCCCCGAAGGCATTCTGATGTCGTCACAGAATGATCCTGTGCTGAGCGAGCCAGAGACACCAAAAGATATGCAAACGCCGATCCAAGTGCCTTCGGGAAAGATCGCGATTGGCCCGGACGGTACGGTTTCCGTGAATGGAGCCTTGGTAGCTAAAATGCGGCTGGTCGATTTCGCAAATCCAGCGTTGCTCACGCTGGAAGGCGAGACCTATTATGTGGCCGCCAAGGGGGTGGTGCCCCGACCAGCGTCGAACCCAAGAGTGCGGCAGGGAGCACTCGAGTCCTCCAACTTCGACCCAGTGGCCGGCACTGTTGACTTGATGGTGCTCCAGCGTCACGCCCAACTGTTACAGCACGCGCTGTTTACGTTTCACAACGACTTTAACCAGGCTGCCGCCCAGACGCTTCCCGCGGTCTCCTAAGGCAGTCTAGCGTAGTCAGAGTCTTGCGTAATCAGGAGGATACAAAGTCTATGTTCCGGGCCCTCTACACCGCGGCCAGCGGGATGTCGGCACAGCAGGTGAACCTTGACACAATCGCCAACAACCTCGCCAATGCGAGCACCGCAGGCTTCCGCCGGCGACGCGTGCAGTTTCAGGACCTGCTCTACCAACAGCTGGTCGTACCGGGGTCAGCAGCCAGCCAGCAAACCACAGTCAGCTCCGGCTTGCAGGTGGGATTGGGCACGCGTTCGGCGAGCACCGAGACGCTCCAAAACCAAGGAGACATCATTAATACGGGGAATCCGCTGGACTTGGTGATTGAAGGGCAAGGCTTCTTTCAGGTCAGGCGTCCTACCGGCGAAATCGCCTACACGCGTTCCGGCGAATTCCACCTGGACCAAACACGCAACATCGTGACTGCTAACGGCGATCCTTTGGAGCCTAGCATCACGATTCCGGCCGATGCGACCAACATCAGCATTGGGTCCGACGGTACGGTTTCGGTCACGGAACCGGGCCAGCAACAGGCCACCCAGGTCGGTAGCATTCAGCTTGCGCTCTTTCCCAACCCCGGAGGTTTGATCAGCGACGGTGAGAACCTCTTCAGCCCCACGCTTTCATCCGGCCAGCCGGTAGTGGGAACTCCTGGCGGAGCCGACGGCCTTGGTACAATTCAACAGGGAATGCTAGAACAGTCCAACGTCAATGTGGTGGATGAGTTCGTCAACATGATTCTGACTCAGCGAGCTTATGAAGCGGACACGCGAGTGGTGACCGCCTCGGACGAAATGTTTCAGGACCTCAACAACCTGATCCGCTAACCGGACAAGGGTCATGAAGATGCGGATGGTACGGCAAGGCGCGCTCTGGCTTGGATTGGCTGTAATGCCGATAGCCTTGTGGGCTTCGGGTACGCCCAAGGTCACCCTGCTTCAGAACGTTGAGGTGCGCGGCAGCGTCATCACCTTGCGCGACCTGCTGCCGCCACCCAGTTCCGCCGCCAGCCTGTACTCGCGCGCGTCCCGCACCATTATCAGCATCGCGCCGGCTCCCGCTTCGTCAAGGGCCATTTTTCGAGGGGAAATCGAACGAGCATTAAGGAACGAACCAAAGCTGCTCGATCAGTTGCAAATTCCGCTCCGCATCACGGTTCGCCGCTATGGACGCCGCTTGACGGCAGCCGAAGTTGCTAATGCCATCAACGCGGTCCTTGGAAACGGAAACGGCACCGGAAAGCTGGAGTCTGGCGAGTTGACGCTGCCGGCCGTTTACGTCACACAGGACGATCCGGGAATCGAGATCGTTCGCATCGAGGCTGATCCTTTGCGGCAGCAGACCCGATTTCTCGTGCACGCTCGCCGGGAAACGTCACTCCTGCCGTTTTGGGTGGTCACGCACGCGAGCGTGCGAGGCGTCCGCTCAGCGGCAGCCGCGCTGGTAACCGCCCGGGCGATCCAAGCCGGACAGGTCGTCGCTCCCGAAGACTTTGTGGTGGTAAATGAGGGGGCTCAGGAGGATGTGCCACCCGCTGTTTCTGCGGCAGACTTTGCCGGCCTTCAGGCTAAGGTGAACCTCAAAGCCGGCCAGAGAGTGAACCGTTCCATGTTCGAGCCACCGGTGCTCGTCGAACCAGGAGTGCCCGTTAGGCTAGTGGTCGAGCAGTCTGGCTTTCGAATTACCACCAGCGTGATTCCCCTACAGCGGGGCGTGCTGGGACAGCGCATTCGCGTCCGCGACCCAGATACCCATCGGATCCTGGCGGCAGAAGTTGTCGGCTTAGGAAGGCTCAGAGCCACCTGGTGAGGGATACCATGCAGCTACATGGCGGAAAGTGCGCGACGCGACTCTGCACAGCCAGCTTTGCCGTCCTTGTGCTCGCAGCTTTGCCTGTCGCCGGCAAACGAGAGAAAAAGCCCAAGCCGCCGACAACCTTGGACGAATACCTGCAGCATGTGACGCAAGTAACCCCGCCCTCGCCCACGACGGGGAGTCTCTGGGATCCGCTGGGGCGATTTGCTGACCTTGCGCGCGATTACAAGGCCGAGCGCGTCGGGGATGCCGTCACGATCAACGTCGTACAAAGCACGACGGCCGCCGCCTCGGGCACGTTGAAGTCGACCCGACAGTTCTCCGCCTCGTCTGGACTCAGTGCTTTGTACGGCACCTTTAAGCCAACAGCCCACTTGCGTGACCTGTTCAGCCCCCAATCCCAGGAATCGCTGAATGGACAGGCGTCCACGGCATCCAGCTCGGTCTTGACTACCACCCTCACCGGCACCGTGGTCCGTGTGCTACCTAACGGCTACCTGGTGGTCGAGGCGGAAAGGGAAGTGCTGGTGAACAACCAGCGCGAGAAGTTAATTCTGCGCGGCGTCGTGCGTCCGGGCGACCTCTCGCCGGATAATTCGATTCCGTCAACCGCGATTGCCGATGTTGAGATCGAGGTCGAGGGCAAAGGTGTGATTAGCGAGGGGTCGCGCCCGCCCCACAAGCTGACGCGGGCGTTGCTGAAGATATTCGGATTCTAGGGGCTACGAGGAAATGCTCTGCCAGTGCGGCCCAGGCGACAAATCGAGTTCTGCGATGCTTTCACGTCTTAACCTTTGGGTCGCCTTGGTTGTGGCGTTTGCCGCGCTCCCGCGCCCCGGACGGAGCGCTTCGGCTGACAATGCTCCCCTCGGCCGGTCGGTGCGCATCGGCGATGTGACGACCGTCGAAGGGGTGCGTGACAATCCCTTGGTCGGCTACGGCCTGGCCGTGGGATTGAACGGCACTGGCGACCGCCAACAGACGCTGTTTTCCATGCAGACGCTCGCGAACATTCTCCGCAAGATGGGGGTACAGGTACCGGGCGCCGTGATTCTAGCGCGCAACGTAGCGTCGGTCTTCGTCACCGCCAACCTGCCGCCCTTCGCCCGCCCGGGCCAGAGGCTTGACGTCGACGTGGCCTCCACGGGAGACGCCAAAAGTCTCGAGGGCGGTGTCCTCCTTCTCACGCCGCTTTACGGCTCGGACGGCAAGGTATATGCCGTCGCCCAAGGCCCGCTGGTCCTGGGCGGGTACACCGCCGGTGGACGGGGCAATCAGGTGCAGGTGAATCATCCCACCACCGGACGCATTCCTGCCGGGGCACTAGTGGAGCGTGACACGGCGATTGACCTCACTCAGATGAAGACCATTTCTTTGTTGCTTCGAGAACCAGACTTTATAACCGCTCAGAACGCGGCCTCAGCCATCAACCAAAGCTTCGGCAAAGGCGTCGCGACGGCGGTGGACGGTCGTCGCATTGAGATCCCGGTGGCCGCCGTGGGCCAGCCCGTACCGGAAGTGCTCGCCAGGATTGAAGCTCTTCCCATCGCGGTGCATCCGCGTGCGCGTGTGGTCATCAATGAGCGCACCGGAACGGTGGTGATGGGAAAGGAGGTGAGCTTGGGGGCCGCGTCGATTCTCCATGGCAACCTGGCGATCGAGATCACCACGGTGTTCCAAGTCTCGCAGCCTGCACCTCTTTCTTCGGGCCAGACGGTGGTAGTCCCCCAAACTACTGTCCAGGCGCAGGAGCAGCCCGCTCACCGGGTTGAGCTCAAGGAGGGAGCGACGGTGGAAGACCTGGTCAATGGCCTCCAGGCGATCGGCGCCACGGCGCGCGACATCATAGCAATTCTGGAGGCTCTTAAGGCTGCTGGCTCATTGCAAGCTGAACTGGAGGTCATCTGACGCTCGGTTGGGTGTTGGTTCTGTGAAGGTGGCAACCGTGGCTAGAACAGCCAGCGACACGAGGTATGAGTTCGATGGTGATCTTGAGGACTTTGACCCACCCGATCGACGGCACCAGGCTTCCGGAAACCGCAGGCGGAAGGCCGGCCTTTACACCACCGAATCGTGCCTCCCGACCTTCCGGTGAGTTGCCGGGAGCCGAGCAGCTTTCTCCGCAGGCACAAAAGCTCAAAAGGGCCACGGCGGAATTCGAGGGCTTGCTGGTCTCTGAGCTTTGGCAAGATATGGTCAAAGGCCTGGACGACTTGACGGAAGGGGACTCTGCCGGCCTCGGAGCGGGCTTCGATGCGCTCGAGGGCGTTGGTTTTGAGGCAATGGCGACCAGCGTGGCCTCGGCCGGCGGGCTGGGGCTGGGCCGGATGATCTATCACAGCCTCGAACCAGCTTTAAGTCGCGGCGAAACAGGAGCTTAGCGAGAAGATGAGAGAATTCTCACAAGCGCTAAAGTTTTGATTTTTCAGGCCGATGGATAGACGTTGAGGGGCGAACGGAGGCGAGCCTATGACCGTCAACAACACGAATAACTTCCCAGTTGGACCGCCCACGCCAAGGGATCATGCAGAACCGCCAGTCCAGCGTCCACCGGCGACGCTCCGAGGCGAGCCACCGACTACGGTGCGGGGTGGGCCGGTCGTGTCGTCCACGGCTGGAACCGGCGGCTTGGAGACCAACGGCGTGGTCGTCGAGTTGAGCCAAGCCGCCGCACAGCAGCTGTCCGAGCTGAGAAGCCAGCTCAACGGCCTTCCGCAAATCAGACAAGAGCAGACCCAGCGTCTGCAGTCGGCAATCAGAAATGGAACCTTCCAGGTGAGCGGTCGGCAACTGGCGGAGGCAATGCTGAGCGAACTGATCACTGGAAGAGGGACCAGCAAGCCGTAACTGGCTGCTCAGCGAGCTGATGGATCATGCCTGAGGTTACCGAGGTCAGCCCCGTTCGCATTGAGCTCCCCTCCGACCTCCCGGGCAACCAGTGGGAGAATCCGCCCTCTGAGCGGCCAGCCAAACGGGGGCGGCAGGCACCCTCGGAGCAAACAAGCCCTGCACCGCCACCTGCGGAAGACGAACATCGTCAGCTCGACATCATGGTATAGCGCGATGGATCAACGTCAGTGGGAGCAATTCCTCCTCGCAGTGGAAAAGTGTGTGAGTCTCGCCAATAGCTTGGCGCGTGAGATCGGCGAGACCTGCCGCGCCTTCGCCCAGCTGGACCTGGACGCCATTCGCGAGCATACTTCAGCCCAATTGAAAATTTGCGAAGAACTGCGCGCTACCCAGGAGCCGCTCACCAACCTCGCGGATCCAACGATGGACGACGTTCGCCGCTCGAGGGTTGAAGCTGCCCTGCAAACTTTCGACTCGGCCTGCCGCGAGGTGCTGCGGCTGAACAAGCTCCAGCAGGAGGTTATTCGGCGCTCGCGCCAGACGCTCCGAGTGATGATGAATCTTCTGGTGGGCCACTTAGAAGTCTACGAAGCGCCAATGCTGGCGCCGATTCCAGCCACCCATCGCCTGCGAAGAGGCTAACGTATGGGGACTCTCTCCGGAGCCCTGAATATCGCGCTGCAATCGCTCCTTGCCCAGCAAGGGGCGATCGATGTGACGGCGAATAACATCGGCAACGCCAACACGCCGGGCTACTCGCGGCAGCGGCCCATCCTCACTGAAGACACGCCCGACGTCGTCGGCAACCTTGTTTTTGGCACCGGGGTATCTTTGCAAGAAATTCAGAGCGTTCGCGACCAGACGGTAGAGCTCCGCATCCAGCAGGAGATGCAGACCCAAGGCAGTCTGAATGCCTTCCTGGGGGGGATGAACCAAGTTCAGTCCTTGTTCAACGAAGCCCAGGGCATCGGTTTACAAACTTCACTCAGTAACTTCTTCAACAGCCTGCAAGCGCTATCGGCAGACCCCAGTAGTCTCAGCCTGCGGCAATCTGTCCTGAACTCGGCGCAAAGTCTGGCCACGGCCTTCCATCAGGCAGCGGGAGGGTTAGCGCAGATCAAAGCCGGTCTGGACAGCTCTGTGGGCCAGGCGGTTAGCCAAGTGAACCAGCTGACTCTGCAGATTGCTAAGCTGAACACCCAGATTGCCCAGATGCAGAACCTGGGCGAGAATCCCGGGCAGTTCGTCGACCAGCGCGGTCAGTTGATTGAGCAGTTGTCGAACCAGATTGATGTGGCGGTCATTCCCGCGTCGGACGGCACCGTCACGCTGACGACAGCGGCGGGAGCGCCCCTGGTGGTCGAAGCACAGAGCTACCAGCTCGCGGCCCGCGTCGATGCGGCCTCCGCAACCCTTCATGTTTTCGACCAAGGCACCGACATCACGGCCGCCATCACCGGCGGCGCGCTGGGCGGACTCATCCAGGCGCGCGACCAGGCTCTCGCTTCGGACCAGGCCGCGCTCGACAACCTCGCTGCCGACTTGGGCAGCGCCATCAACGCCCAGCATCAGAAGGGCTTCGATCTATCCGGCGCACCGGGTGGGAACTTTTTCGTGCCTTTTACGCCGCCCGGGCCCGGCTCGAACGCGGGGGCGGCCGCCCAGTTCGCCCTCGCCATCACGGACCCTTCGAAGATCGCGGCTAGTTCCGACGGAACGGTGGGCAGCAATGGAAACGTGGTAGCACTCGCTGCTCTTCAGAACCAGCCGATCATCCAGGGGCAGAGTCCGACTGATTACTATGCCAACCTGGTGCAGGCTGTTGGCCTGCAGGTCGCAGATGCCAACACCCACCAACAGGCCTCCAATGTGGCCCTGCAACAGCTCGAGAACCAGCGCTCCGCCGTCTCCGGTGTTTCGATTAATGAGGAGGCTGCCAACCTCGTCAAATACCAGCAGGCCTTCGAGGCCGCGGCCCAAGTGGTCTCGGTGGTCAGCGGCCTGATGCAAACTGTCCTCAGCATGGGAGCCCAGCGGTAATGGACCTGCGCGTCAATCCTGACGTCTTTACTGGCCTGTTGAACGCTATTGAGGCCGATCAGCAACAACTGGACATCGCCCTGCGGGAATCGGCCACCGGCAAGCGCGTCAATGCGCCTGCCGACGATCCCGGCGCGGTTGCTGGCCTGATCCAGAACCTGACCCAGTCGAGCGCCATCGACCAGTTCACGCACAGCATCGCCACCCTTCAGGGACAGTTGCAGGCAGGGGACGGAGCCCTGAACGCCGCCGTTCAGCTTCTAACCCAGGCCATCTCGCTGGGCGTGGAAGGGGCCAACGGAACGCTCACCCAGGCGGACCGCCAGGCCATCGCCAACCAAGTGATCGGCATCCAGCAAGCCTTACTCGAACAGGCTAATATCACCTATCAGGGTAATTACATCTTTGCAGGTACCGCCGTGAACGACCCACCGTTTGTGGCCGATAGCACTTCTCCCTCCGGAGTACGCTACGTGGGCAATGAGGACGTTAACGGTGTCGAGATCGCCCCCGGCCAGCTCATCTCCGTGAACCTGCCCGGCGACCAGATCTTCGATGCCTCAAACGGCGATGCCTTTCAGGCGCTGCACGACCTCATCAACGCTCTCGAGACCAACGGGGACATTGCCGGGGCCACCGCCGAGCTGAACCGCGCGCTCAGCGCCGTTTCGCTGCAACGCACCTTCTACGGCAGCACGCTCAACAATCTGACCGCCACCGGCTTGAGCCTTAGCCAGCAACGGATCAGCCTCGCCCAGCAGCAAAACGACCTGATCGGGATTGACCCAGCTAAGGCGATTACCGACCTAGTCCAGGCGGACACGACGCTCCAGGCTGCGCTCGAGTCCTTCGCCAAGATTCCCCAGAATACGTTGTTCGACTACCTTAGGTGACCTCCGCCTTCGCGCGCCTTAGCGCGTTTTCCTCAAGGAGGCAGCCCAGGCCAGGCTTGCCTGCAGCTTCTGCCATTGCGTTTGCAGGGCCCCTCGCCGCATCTGAAGCTGGGGGCGAAGCTCTTCCAGCGCGGCTTGGAGGCCTTCGAGGGATTGCGCATACTCCTTGATCAGCTCGCGTCCCGGCTCATCGAGTTGGCTAAAGTGGAGTCTTCGGAGGACTTCGCCCGCGTGCGCGACCTTCTGCGCTAGGACTTGGAAGGCTGGAACCTGGGGAAGCGTGCTAGTCGAGCCTGGCGTGGCGGCATGGCGCAGGAAGTCTTGAATGTAGGCATTGGCTTCCCTCAGTGTCGAAAGCGCCTCTGGCGTTGAGACAACGGAGTTTAAGGATCGGCTTTGTCCGGATCGTGTCATGCTACCCTCTTGCCATTCAGGCTGGAGCGCCGTTCGCGCACTAGCCTGATCCATTGTACGCCGCGGGAGAACTGTTACAAGAGCTGGCACGTGGCTCCCGCTCAATTAACAGGCTTGATACTTGCCCATCAGCGTCTGCCTGTGATATCAACGGGCGACCGCAGATTCAGCGGTCCCATTTTCCAACGAACGAGAGTCAGACGAGACCGCTAAGGTCAGAGGGAGGAATATGAAGATAAGTGTCGACTCACGACCTATCCTGCCAGCGCTCTATTTGGTGCTCTTTTTTAGCCTGCCAGCGCCGGCGCAGGAGGCGTCCCAGGTTCTCCGTAACCCGTCGGTGAACCACGCCTTAAACTTCGGCATCTCGCCACCCATACGCGATCTGCCCAACCAGCTCGCACCGCAATACGGCTTCCACTTGGCGCCGCCGGTACTGCGGCCAAAACTCCAACGCCTGATGGAACTAGCCCGCCACCCGCAAGCCGTGCACGATGCGGCGTTGCAAAGGGAATTGGGTCCCCTGGTCAGCGCCAGCATCGGGCTCAATCTGCTCGGGGTCGGCAACGGGTTTGACAACTACCATGTCCCGGATGCCCCCACGGACGTCAACTTGGCCGTCGGTGACACGCAGGTGGTCCAATGGGTGAACGTCTCGTTTGCCATATTCGATAAGACCACCGGGAAGGTCCTGAAGGGACCCACCTTGGGCAACCAGTGGTTCATTGGCTTAGGGCCGAGTGACCCCTGTGTCCAAAATAACGACGGCGATATTATCGCCCAGTGGGACAAGGCTGCTCACCGCTGGTTGATGACTCAGAATGTGTTCAATGGGCCGCCCTTCTACACCTGCGTCGCGATCTCCCAGACCAACGACGCCACGGGTAGCTTCTTCGCCTTTCGCTTTCCGCAGTCCCGGGGCTTTCCCGACTACCCCAAATGGGGTATCTGGTCCGACGCCTACTACCAAAGCCAGAACATCTTCAATCCTGGCTTCACTGGGGTCAACGCCTGTGCCTACGAGCGGGCCAAGCTGCTGGTGGGCGACAACTCGGCCAAGCAGATTTGCTTCTTCGACAATTCCAACGGCACGCTTTTCGACGATAGCATGTTGCCCGCTGACCTCGATTCGGCGATTCCGCCTCCCAAAGGCGCACCCGAAGTCTATGTGGGTAGCATCGATAATGCCAATCCCAACAACAAGCTGTATGAGTACCTCTTCCATGTCGACTTCACTAACCCGGGCAACTCTACCTTCACGGGCGTCAATGGCTCCATGCCCATTACGGTAAGTCAATTCAGCCTGGCGTGTGGCGGCTTCGGAGCGTGCGTCCCCCAAAAGGGGGTTAGCGACGTTTTGGATTCGCTGGGAGACCGGCTGATGTACCGCTTGGCCTACCGTAACTTCATCTCCGCCGTGCCGCCGGCGACCATCTCGCAGAACGATCACCAGGTGTGGCTGGTCAGCCACGCGGTGGTGTCGGACAGCGGGCAGGTGGGCGAGCGGTGGTATGAGTTCCGGGCACCGGAGAATTCCACCATTCTCAAGCCATTCCAGCAGGGAACCTACGCTCCTGACAGCAACTACCGCTGGATGGGTTCCATTGCCATGGACAAAGCGGGCGATATCGCGCTCGGCTACAGCATCTCGGGATCGAACATGTTTCCCTCCATCAACTTTACGGGTCGAACGCCCAGCGACCCGCCAAACACCCTAGAGACCGAAGCCACGATCGTTAACGGCACCGGTTCGCAGGTTGACACTGCCAACCGCTGGGGCGATTACACCAGCATGGCACTGGATGCCCAGGATGGGTGCACCTTCTGGTACACGAACCAGTTCTACATGGTGACCACCTCGTTCGACTGGAGCACCCAGCTGGCGTCGATTAAGTTCCCAAACTGCCGTTGAGCAGGCAGTGAAGGGAGCCGCTCGGTGCGCTGGACCACCGCGCGGCGTTGACTCTGCACGGGCCATCCCATCTGCGATCCAGGGTGGCCCTACTTTCTGCTAGGTGGAGGCGCTTAGCGCGCCTCGCCAAGCAGGCCGCCATCCTTTGTTCAATTTCCCCGAACTTCGCAACTCACTGGCAATACCCTGGACCCTTGGGCTCGCCAGCGAGGACGTAACCGGAACCCGCAATCCCCAGCACAAGCAGGACACTTCAGTGCGTTGCCGGAAGTTGCGATGCTTAAGTCTAGGAGGTGTTCGAGGGCGAAGCGATCTTGGTGGATCGATCTAGCGGCCTTGGTCTCCGCCAAACGTCGCATCTGGGTAGTCTGTCTGACGACAGCCTTTTCTAGCGCGATTCTGGGGCGAGCGTAGGTCAAGCGGAACACGCCAGCCACTTTGAACCAGATTGTTGCACACTCGGGTGGCTGCGTAGAGGTGGCTACGACCTGGCGAAAAAGGTACTAAGATCCTTTGTTTGAGAAGATTGCGAACATGGTGAAAAGACGGCCATCTCTGGTAACTGACGTGCTCCACTAAGCTCGTGGGTAGGTAGTCGCTGGTTTGAACGCCTTCCTGCAAAGGGCTTCACCAACTAGTTGTGACGCACCCCGATAAGGAGGGACGCATATGAAGAAGTTTCTGCACTTGGCGACAGTTTTGCTTTTCCTGCTAGCCAGTGCCTTGCAGAACGCACAGGCCAGCTCCATCACGGTCGGCACGGCGGATACCGGGAACTGTTATCCCTTCATGTGTAACGACAGTGGAACTAACGTTGGTCCGTCCATTGAATATCAGCAGGTTTATGCTGCGAGCGCCTTCAGTGGTCCGGTCACCATCACTTCGGAGACGTTTTACTGGAGGTTCGCTCAGGAGTTCGGCGGTAGCGACACGCTGTTGGGCGGCACTTACGTCTTCAGCCTCTCGACAACTTCCGCACCGGTTAACGGGCTCAACTCAGGCTGTCTAAGCTGCAACCTCGGGGCGGACAACACCGTCGTCGATACGGTTACCATTCCCAGCGGAGGTGTCTCCTTCGGTACCTCCTGGACGTTTACCAACACGACCAATTTCAACTACAACCCCGCTAATGGCAACCTGCTTTTGGATATTACCGTCACCAATCAGGATAACGTCCCGAACGGTTCAGGCAACTCGTATAACGACGCCGACGACACGGGTATGGCGACCAGCCGCGCCTATGCCTTCCTAGGCTCAAACGAAGGCTTTGCTGATTCCATTGGGCTGGTTACGACGCTTGGTACGAGTACACACGGAGTTACACCTGAACCGTCTTCCTTGCTGCTGCTCGGCTCGGGATTGGTCGGATTAGGCGGCGTGCTGCGACGAAAGCTTGGCCATTAATTCCTTCCCAATACTACTCGCAAGGCGTCCTGTTCAGAATTGCTGAGCAGGACGCCTTGCGCTTCGAACACCCTTGCATCGAACTCCCGCCGTCGGCAGGCGACGGGCTTCGCAGGTGCTGCACTCGGCGGGCCGTTAGTCTAGGCCCGGCCGGTCCTCAGCATGCATTACCCAGCTCTGCCTTGGGCTTGACCAACGGAGAAAACCCCAATTCAGCCTTAACCAGACGTCAGACATGTGGGAGACCGCTGCCACCTGCGCAAGCGTTGGGTTGCGTATGCACCAATCGCACGGCGAACAGCACCTCAGTCCGGTCCATCCCGACGCGCTTTTCGATTAAGATGCCTCTCTTGACCGATTTCGGCTTGCGTTCGGCGCTAACCCAAAATGATTCGGGAGAGTATCCTGAGGACCAGCAACACGTTCGGTGCGTCTGATCGCCATGCCGTTGTTGATGACTGTGGTGGCAGTGAGGACGTCCTGGCGAACATCCCAGCTGAATGGCTCAATTCGCCCTTCAAAAAATGCCGTCGACGGCGGGAATCTTTGGCCAAGCTCATGGGCGAGGAATTAGAAGGTGGGAGCTGAGAATCAGCAAAACTACAGGTGCACGCAGAAGTCACCGAGCAGAGCTTCACTCTGGCTTCAAAGTTCCACTGTGCAGTTCGCAGTTTGCGTCTTGCGGTTTCGAATCTGGCTCGTCGCTTTTCTGCTCGCCCTCGCTCCTGCACTCTCTACCGCCCAGGATACAGCTGCCCGCCTCCTGGAATACCACTTGAGGCTGACGCATCCCTCGGCGCACCTGGTCGACGTCGAGATCGATGCTAGGGAAGTCCGACAGTCTTCTCTGGATTTCGTTTTGCCCGTCTGGTCCCCTGGACGCTATGCCATCTACCACTTTGCCAAAAACGTCCAGGAGTTCTCGGCCAGTGGGGCGGGGAACCAGCCACTCGACTGGAGCCAGCCGGATCTGGATACCTGGCGGGTGGATAGTCGCCGTTCCGGGGGCACGGTGCGGGTGCGGTATCGCGTCTTCGCCAATGATCTGAGCGGCTCCTTCTCGCAGTTTGACACCTCCCACGCCAACCTCAACGGCGCCTCCGTCTTCATGTACGTGGATGGACACAAGGCCGACCCGGTGGCGCTGACCATCGACCCGCCCGCAGGCTGGAAGATCTATAGCGGGCTTTCAAATTCTCCCTCTCAGGCAACGCTGCAGGCGGCGAACTACGACCGGTTGATCGATGCCCCTATTGAGGTCTCTCCCGGGTGTACGGTTACCGAGTTTCACGCAGCAGACAAGATCTTTCGGGTCGTCGTTCACGCCTACGAGGGCGGTGGGTGGGCGGTCGAGCTACCGGGAACAGGAGAGCAGGGCCCAGGTCAGCCCGTAGCGAAGGCTGACGGCGAGTACACGGCGCGCCTGGTCGAGGGCCTGCAGAAGATCGTGCGTTCCGAAATGGCCATGATGCCGGCGCCCGACTTCGACACCTACACATTTCTGATTCACTTTGCGCCGCTGAACCCGGCTGGCGCGGACGGCATGGAGCACCTGAACTCCACGCAGATCATTGTTCCCGCTTCGCCGGCCAGCGGCACGTCTGAAGCGATCGAATCCGCTGCCCACGAGTTTTTCCACGTATGGAACGTCAAGCGCCTCCGCCCGGCCGCGTTAGGCCCTTTTGACTACACGCGCGAGAATTACACGCCCTCCCTGTGGTTTGCCGAGGGCGTCACCCAGTACTATTCCTACCTCCACTTGCTTCGCGCGGGCACCTGGGCTAGGCAGGAGTTTTTGCAGCGGCTGGCCCAGGAAATCGCCGGGTTCGAGCGCGAGCCCGGACGCAAACTGATGTCCGCCGAGAGCTCAAGCTTCCACGCCTGGTTTTACGATCGCTCGCCCCAAATGCAGGAAACGAACTTCGCGAATGCGACCATCTCGTATTACAACAAGGGAGCCCTGCTGGGTATGCTGCTGGACCTGGAGCTTCGCGCGCGCACCCAGGGACGCAAATCGCTGGATGACGTCCTCCGGCTAATGTACGAGCGATTCTACAGCCAGGTACCAGCGGCTACCTACTATCTGCCCGGGCACGGATATGAGGAGCAGGATATTCTCGAGACAGCCAGCGCCGTTGCCGGTAGCAGCCTGCGGGACTTCTTCGACCGCTATGTTCGCGGCACCGACCCGCTCCCCTACGAGGAGGTGCTCGCCAAGGCGGGACTGCAGCTCAGCATCGGGACACAGAAGGGTGATCCGCCTAGTCTGGGCATCTTGACCCAGCCCGTGGACACAGGTGTGAAAATCGCCGCCGTCCGCCCGGGCGGAGCCGCCGATCGCGCGGGACTCAGCCGCGATGATGTGCTGGTAGCAGTCGACGAGCTTGAAGTGGCATCGACACCGCTTGAAGATCGCCTGAGGATGTATCCCGTCGGAGCTAAGGTCCCCGTCACCATCGAGCGCCACAGCCAACGCCTGCGGATCATGGTGAAACTCGATCCCCCCGAGCCCAGCCGCTACACCATCGAGCCCCGGTCGGACGCTACATCCGTGCAGGTCGCCATTCGCCATGGCTGGTTAGGCGAGTGAAAGGGCTCGGTGCTCTCAAATCTAACTTTCCCTGCACAGCAGCAGCCAATCAAGGACGTGCCCCGCACTTTCCGCCGTCGCTGTGCACTCTTCGCCGGCGGTCCCAAGGCTGGCATCCTTTCGAAAGGCAACCTAGAGGGAGGATAAACCGAAACTGGCTCATTGCCGCCGTGCCGACGGATAACACGTAGGTCCCGCAGGAAGGACTCCCCAAAAGCGAAAAGCCCCCTACAGGGAGGGGGCTCAAGGGCGCTGGAATCAGCGTAGCCTTACGCGAGCGAAAGCTCGGCTTACTAAGATAAGCCAGAACAATCGCCGCTGAGATACACATCCGTTATAATGTACGCCAAATTTTCATTTGTCAAGGGGGAACCGTGCCTTCAATCGAAACAAAAGAATATGTGCTGGGAATCGACCTCGGATCCAACTCGCTGGGCTGGGCCATGATTGGCCTAATCGACGGGGAGCCCGCGCAACTGATCCGCGCCGGCGTTCGCATTTTTGAAGCCGGCATGGACGGCGACCTCGAATCGGGTCAGGAGGAATCGCGGAACAAGGCCCGCCGTGACGCGCGCTTGCGCCGCAGGCAGCTTTGGCGGCGCGCTCGTCGCCTTACCAAGGTTGCGCATTTGTTGCAGCGCTTCCGACTTCTGCCCGCCGGCAACCTTCATCCTCCTGACGCGCGCCAGGACTTCTTCAATCGTCTGGACACAGAAATTCTCACTTCATCCTGGTTCACCGCCAAGGAACAATCAGGCGCCTTTCCTGAGCCGCGCCAGACGCTGCCCTACATCCTGCGCGCCTCGGCTCTCAATGAACCGCTTGAACCCTACTTCCTGGGCCGCGCCCTTTATCATCTGGCTCAGCGGCGCGGCTTCCTGAGCAATCGCATCCGGCCTGCCAGGAAAAATGACGACGAAGGGGTCGTGAAGCAGGGCATCAGCGAATTGCGGACCAGAATGCAGGCGGCAG